>NZ_JBEEWH010000010.1:133612-155663 GCF_040140305.1 Proteus sp. fly-1008 | reverse complement strand
TTTTTTCTTTTCTCTTCACCGTCCTGCGTGGCTAGTTGTTTGCTCATCGCCGGTCAGTGGATGCGCATTATAGGGAGTTTTCTGAATGTGACAAGTATTATTTTCAAAAAACTTTTCGATAGCGCGCTTTGTAAGCAAACCGATGACTAATGGATAAATAATAATCACATATCGATTATAAAACAAACAAAATAATTATATTTAAGACGCTGACACGACTTAAACTTGCTAAAGCCCATAATAAAAAAGCCTACAAACTTCAGTTTGTAGGCTTTGCTAATAAATAGATAAAACATCAATTATTGTTTTGCGATTATCTTATTATCATCTAAATCTAAGATAATCTCTTTGCCTGGCAATAACTTGCCTGACAAAATATCTTGAGCTAATGGGTTTTCAACCTCTTGTTGGATAGCTCGTTTCAATGGGCGAGCACCATAAATTGGGTCAAAACCAACTTCACTCAATTTTTCTAATGCCGCACCTGTAATCGTGACGTGATAACCACGCTCTTCTAAACGTTGGTATAAGCGACGTAACTGAATTTGTGCGATCGCTGCAATGTTTTCTTTACCTAATGGGTGGAATACCACAACTTCATCAATACGGTTAATAAACTCTGGTCTGAAATGATGGCCAACTACATCCATCACTATTGTTTTCATTTCAGGATAATCAAGTGTCCCGAAACGTTCCTGAATTAAATCAGAACCTAAGTTTGATGTCATAATCACAACAGTATTACGAAAATCGACTGTTCTACCTTGCCCATCCGTTAAACGACCATCATCCAATACTTGTAATAAAATATTGAATACATCGGGGTGCGCTTTTTCAACTTCATCTAATAAGATGACTGAATAAGGACGACGGCGAACGGCTTCTGTTAAATACCCACCTTCTTCGTAACCAACATATCCTGGAGGCGCACCGACTAAACGAGAAACGGAGTGTTTTTCCATAAACTCAGACATATCGATACGAACCATTGCATCATCACTATCAAACAAGAAGTTTGCTAATGCTTTACATAATTCTGTTTTACCCACACCTGTTGGTCCTAAAAATAAGAACGAACCAATTGGGCGATTAGGATCAGACAACCCAGCACGACTACGACGTATCGCATTTGATACTGCGCTAACAGCTTCAGCCTGACCAATAACACGTCTATGTAATTCTTGTTCCATTCTTAGCAGTTTTTCACGCTCCCCTTCTAGCATTCTAGAAACAGGAATACCGGTCCAACGCGCTAAGATTTCAGCAATTTCAGCATCAGTGACTTTATTACGTAACAGCTTCATATGTTTATCTTCAGCTTTATTCGCTTCAGCAAGCTGTTTTTCTAACGTTGGGATCTGTCCATATTGGATTTCTGACATTTTTGCCAAATCACCACTACGGCGAGCTTGCTCTAATGCAATACGAGCTTGCTCTAATTCTGATTTAATATGTTGAGTTCCTGTCAGCTCTGCTTTTTCTGCTTTCCACTCTTCTTCTAAAACAGAATACTCTTTCTCTTTTTCAGCAAGCTCTTCATTTAGCATTTCTAAACGCTTTTTACTTGCATCATCAGACTCTTTTTGCAGGGCTTGTTGTTCAAGTTTCAGCTGAATAATACGTCTATCAAGTCTATCTAATGCTTCCGGTTTTGAATCCATTTGCATACGTAGGCTTGCACCTGCTTCATCAATTAAGTCAATCGCTTTATCTGGTAACATACGGTCAGAAATATAGCGATGTGATAAAGTCGCAGCTGCAACGATAGCTGGGTCTGTAATTTGAACATGATGATGAAGTTCATAACGTTCTTTCAGACCACGTAAAATAGCGATAGTATCTTCTACTGTTGGCTCTGCTACATACACTTTTTGGAAACGACGTTCTAAAGCAGCATCTTTCTCAATATATTGACGATATTCATCAAGTGTTGTTGCCCCAACACAGTGTAACTCACCACGTGCTAATGCCGGTTTTAACATATTACCCGCATCCATAGCACCATCAGCTTTACCAGCGCCAACCATAGTATGTAATTCATCAATAAACAGAATGACACTGCCTTCCTGTTTAGATAAATCATTTAAAACGGCTTTTAAACGTTCTTCGAACTCACCACGATATTTAGCGCCTGCTAATAATGACCCCATATCAAGGGAGAGTACTCGTTTATTTTTTAAACCTTCTGGCACTTCGCCATTAACAATACGCTGAGCTAATCCTTCAACAATCGCCGTTTTACCAACTCCGGGCTCCCCGATAAGTACTGGGTTATTTTTAGTACGACGTTGTAAAACCTGTATGGTTCTTCTGATTTCTTCATCACGACCAATGACAGGATCGAGTTTGCCTTGTTCTGCTCTTTCCGTTAAATCCACAGTATATTTTTTCAATGCCTGACGTTGGTCTTCTGCATTTTGATCGTTCACTGTTTCTCCACCACGTATTTTTTCAATCGCTATTTCAAGACTTGCTTTATTTGCACCCGCAGCTTTTAGCATATCAGCAACTTGACCACCGGTTTCCATTGCAGCTAAAAGGAAAAGCTCTGACGAAATAAAATCATCACCTTTTTTCTGTGCCAATTTATCGCACAAATTAAGGTGTTTAATCAGATCATTAGAGGGATGAACCTCTCCACCAGCACCTTCAACTTTAGGTAATCGAGACAAAGCTTCATTAATTCGCTCATTAAATTGCGATGCATTAACACCCGATGATGTTAATAGAGGGCGAATTGAGCCACCTTGTTGATTAAATAACGCACTCAGTAAATGTATGGGTTCTATAAATTGATTATCGTTCCCAAGTGCCAATGACTGGGCGTCTGCGAGAGCTTGCTGGAATTTATTGGTTAATTTATCCAGGCGCATAACACCTCCAAGTAAAATTTAAAGTAAAATTCGTAACTGGAGAATAGATGAGGTCATTTTGACAATATTCAAGCTCAAAATAAAAATTTTGAGCAAAAATATTTATCAATATTTGAGATAAGTGAGAAAAACGGTTGAGAGAAGTTTATTTAATCCAGATTAATGACGCCATTCGACCTGTTATCTGTTCACGTCTATACGAAAAGAAACGCGATTTCTCTGTCACAGTACAGAAATCACCACCGTAAATCTGAGTTACCCCATTTTCCTGTAAAATTATTCTCGCTAACATATAGATATTAGCTAAATATTTACCATTATGAGGAATAAATGCAGGATCAAAGGCCTTATTTTTTTCAATAAAGGCCAAACGTACTTCAGCTCCAACCTCAAAAGCATTAGGGCCAATTGCAGGTCCCAGCCATGCCATTATTTGATGTTTTGGTGCTTTAAACTGTGCAAGTGTATTTTGTAATACACCATGGCAAAGCCCTCTCCACCCACCATGTGCTGCGCCAATTTCTGTTCCATCACGCGTTGTAAAAAGAACAGGTAGACAATCTGCCGTCATAATTGCACAAACTTTTTTCTCGGTAGCGGTATAAAGGGCATCACCTTCTACTTCATTATTTTTCTCAGTATTTAACGTAACAACGTGAGTGCCATGAACTTGTTCAAGCCATAATGGCATTTCAGGTAACTGAGCTTCTTGGCAAAGTCTGCGCCTATTTTCTTCAACGCGAGATAATTCATCACCAACATGTGTACCTAAATTAAGGCTATGATAAGGTGGTAAACTGATACCTCCCTCTCTAAGCGTACTGCAAGCCCCAATATTCTCAGGTTGTGGCCAATCTGGAAAAATCAATGAAGTCATTTACCAATCCATTTCATCTTTAAATTGTTCAGCATCATCTTTTAGTACATCGATAAGCTTAACCATATCATCAGGTAACGGCGCATGCCATTCCATTTCAATACCTGTGATCGGATGATAAAGGCGTAACATCGTTGCATGTAATGCTTGTCTATCAAATAAACGTAGCGTTTCGCGCAACTCTTCTGATGCACCTTTTAAAGGACGTGGTCTTCCTGCATAAAGTTGATCACCAATTAAAGCATGATGAATATGCGCCATATGAACACGAATTTGATGGGTACGCCCCGTTTCTAAGCGTAAACGTAAACGAGTATGAGCACGGAAATGCTCCATAACACGATAATGTGTTACTGCTGGTTTACCCATTGGGTGTACAGCCATATGCGTACGCTTAGTTGGATGTCGAGAAATTGGTTCATTAACTAAACCACCCGCAGTCATCCTTCCTGTAGCAACTGCTTCATACTCACGCGTGATTTCACGACGTTGTAAAGCTTCAACTAAATGAGTTTGAGCTGGAACTGTTTTTGCAACAACCATTAAACCTGTTGTATCTTTATCCAAACGATGGACAATACCTGCGCGAGGTACATTAGCAATTTCAGGATAACGATAAAGTAATGCATTTAATACGGTACCATCAGGGTTACCAGCACCAGGATGAACAACGAGATCCCTTGGCTTATTGATAACTAAAATATCGTCATCTTCATAAACGATATTTAACGGAATATTCTGAGGCTCCCAGCGTACTTCCTCTTCAATTAAGGCATCGACTTCAATTTTTTCACCGCCAAGCATTTTTTCTTTTGGCTTATTGATGATTTTATCGTTAACCTGCACTCTATTGTCTAAGATCCACTCTTTTATACGAGATCTTGAATAATCAGGGAACATTTCGGCCAAAGCCTGATCTAAGCGTTGACCCAGCTGTGAATCTGCGACTGTAGCATTAAGTCGTATTTGTTGAGACATAAATAGTTTTCTATTAATTAAGTTAGTGTTTTGACGGCACAGCCGTTTCATTTAAAATGAGTTATAGTGTAACCGATTTTAGGGGAGCTTCACGGAGAGACTCCCCAAACCTATTCAGAGGATAATCAATACGTGATGAGACGCATTAAATACCTGGTGGCAGCGGCCACTGTAAGCCTGTTACTTTCTGGCTGTTCGAGTTCAGACAAAGACGCTACTGCCGATATGTCTCCTTCTGAGCTTTACACAACCAGTCAGGAAAAATTGCTAGATGGCAATTATGGAGCGGCTATCAAACAATTAGAGTCTCTCGATAATCGCTATCCTTTTGGCCCTTACTCGCAACAAGTTCAGCTCGACTTGATTTATGCTTATTATAAATCAGCAGAACTACCAATGGCGATTGCTGCAATTGACCGTTTTATGCGATTAAACCCAACCCATCCTAATATTGACTATGTTCTTTATATGCGAGGCTTAACAGCTCAAGCATTAGATGATAGTGCATTACAAGGATTCTTTGGTATTGATCGTTCAGACCGTGATCCTCAGCATGCAATTGTGGCATTTAAAGACTTTAGTCAATTAGTACGTTATTACCCTGATAGCCTTTACGTCGCTGATGCAACCAAGCGCCTTGTCTTTCTTAAAAACCGTTTAGCGAAGTATGAACTTTCAGTTGCGAAATTCTATACTAAACGAGGGGCTTATGTCGCGGTTATTAATAGAGTAGAGCAAATGATGCGTGATTATCCTGATACACAAGCTACTCGTGATGCACTTGAATACATGGAAAACGCCTATAAAGAGTTAGGTCTGACACAAGAAGCAGATAAAGTGGCTTCATTGATTGCTGCAAATCCAGCTTAACCCAAACATCACCATCAAAAACAGCAGCTTATCGCTGCTGTTTTTTTATTCTTTTTTAGCTAAATTGTCTTTACTTTTCATCAGCCCAACTTTCCTAATATGACTGAATAAATACAACTTAACAAGCGTTCTTTTTCAGCTATTTATCATTTGTCACGTTTCTATTACTAGTTACACATACAACTAACAAAAAGTGATTTTGATCATGTTTTAAATTGTGTATCACGATATTCTGAAGTTATCGAAGACGGAGTAATTAAGAGGTAACTATATGATTATAAATATTACTAGCAAGCAAATGGAAATTACCCCAGCACTACGTGAACACATTGAAAGCCGTCTAACTAAACTTAATAAATGGCAGGTGAATTTAATCAATCCTCGTATTATTCTGACAAAAGACCCTAAAGGTTTTAGTGTTGATGCCAGCATTCACATACCAAATGGGCAATTAGTCGCTAATGCACAACACGCAGATATGTATGTCGCTATTAATGATTTGTTAGCGAAACTTGAGCGTCAATTAAACAAGGTTCAGCATAAAAATGAATCTCGTCGGGCTGATAACAGTTTGAAAGAAGAAAATTTACTTGTCGATGAAATATAAATAGTAAAGCTAGATTAAAAATTAGAATAAATCACTGACTCAAAACGCCTCTGCGCATCCTAGCGATGCGCTTTTTATTGTATTTTTCTTGACTCCTTTCACATCATCATGTTTGATAGCTATATGTTAAATAATTTACCAAACAATATAATGACGATGTATTCATTTTTGTCTTTCTTCTTTTTCTTTTTACTCTTTAATTAAGAGGCTTTGTCATTTCAGAAAGAAAAGTAAGAACGACAATAGCCTCCAAAAATGGAGGCTTTTTTTATTTATAATGGTATGACGCAAAGATATAGGGCTAAAACATGGAAAAACTCGATTTATTAGCAATCAGAGATAAAATCACAACGTTAGATTCAGAATTACTCACGTTGTTAGCAAATAGACGCCAATTATCTGCTGATGTCGCTCAATTTAAATTGAATACACATCGTCCTATTAGAGATAAAAATCGTGAGCGTGAATTACTTGATTTATTAATTGAGAAAGGAAAAAAAGTTGGTCTAGATGGTTTTTATATCAGCCGTATTTTCCAAATGATTATTGAAGATTCCGTATTAACCCAACAAGCGATTTTACAGCAACACCTAAATGCGACACCAAATGAATCTGCAAGGATTGCTTATTTAGGCCCGAAAGGCTCTTATTCACATATTGCTGCTCGCCAATATGCAGCCCGTCATTTTGATACAATCATCGATTGTACTTGTCAAAAATTTGACGATATTTTCACACTGGTTGACACAGGACAAGCTGATTACGGTTTATTGCCTATTGAAAATACCAGCTCTGGCGCAATTAATGATGTTTACGATTTACTACAAACAACTTCACTGTCTATTGTGGGTGAAATTCGTATTCCGATTAATCATGCGCTTTTAACAAGCGTTGATAGTTCGACAGAAGAATTACAAATTATTTATAGCCACCCTCAACCTTTCCAACAATGCAGCCATTATTTAAATCAGTATCCAAACTGGAAAATTGAATATTGCGAAAGTACGGCAGCGGCAATGGAAAAAGTAGCTCTTGCACAATCACCACATGTTGCAGCTATTGGTAGTGAAGCAGGTGGATCTCTTTATGGTTTAAAGCCCTTAGCGAATAATTTAGCAAACCAGCAAATAAACGTAACACGCTTTATTGTTATTGCACGTAAAGCGATTGATGTGTCAGAGCAAGTTCCTGCAAAAACAACGTTCTTAATGGCTACAGGACAACAAGCAGGTGCTTTAGTCGATGCTTTAATGATTTTAAAAAAATACGACATTATTATGACGAAATTAGAATCTCGCCCTATTAATGGTACGCCTTGGGAAGAAATGTTTTATATTGATGTTCAAGCTAATTTGCGTGATATAAATATGCAAAAGGCTTTACATGATTTATCACAAACAACGCGGTCATTAAAAATATTAGGCTGTTATCCTTCAGAGAACGTAGTACCTGTTGAAGTAAAATAATAAAAAAGCCCACGACTCAATAAATAAGCCAGATAGTGCATTACCATCTGGCTTTTCTTTTTATCTCATATTTTTACATTATCACTAATTATAAGAAACCATACATCGCTGCAAACACCCAACCAAAGACACAGGAAACTGTTACACCAATTAATCCCGGAAGGATAAAACTATGGTTAATAACAAAACGCCCTATTCGAGTTGTACCTGAACGGTCAAATTGAATAGCCGCTAAGTCACTAGGATAAGTTGGCAAAATATAATAACCATAGCAAGCTGGTGCAGATGCAATAATATAAGCAGGATCAACACCAATACCCAATGCTAAAGGAACAATTGCAGCTAAAGCAGCTGCTTGAGAGTTAACAAATTTCGATACCAGTAATAAAACTACAGCATAAGCCCAAGGATATTCTCTTACTAATTGCCCTAATGCTGCTTCTATTTCTTTCATATGTGCAGAGAACATAGTTTCTGCCATCCAAGCAATACCATATACAGCAACAATTGCTATCATCCCTGAACGGAATACTTCATTTTTAGATATAAGAGACGGATTAGTTTTACAAATAATAATAATTGATGCACCTGCTAATAACATAAACATCTGAATAACAAGCACCATAGATAACGGTTTGCCATTAAATACAGGGCGTATTTCAGAAAAAGCACCTAATATCGCAACAACGGCAATAGCACCTAAAAATATCCACATTGCCACCCAGTTTTTCATTGGTAACTTTTTATCTAAAAGTGTTGCTGTATCACCGTAAACATAATCATGGTTTTCAGGAACTGAAATAAACTCTTGGAAGCGTTGATCTTTATCTAAGTCCTTACCTCTAAACCAACTAAAAATACCAATCGCTAAAATACCAATAAAAGTAGAAGGAATGGTAATAGCTAATAAATCTAAAAACTCAAGATGTTTACCATTAAAAGTGACATCACCTAACATTGCCACTAAAGTTACAACAGCAACAGAAACAGGACTTGCAATAATCCCCATTTGCGAGCCAATTGTACTTGCTGCCATTGGTCTTTCTGGGCGAATATTATTTTTAATCGACACGTCATAGATAATTGGCAATATGGTATAAACGACGTGCCCAGTACCACATAATATTGTAAGAGTACAAGTTACGAGTGGTGCAACAATAGAAATATATTTTGGATTTTTGCGTAATAATTTTTCTGCTATTTGCAACATAACGTCTAACCCACCCGACGCTTGCAATGTTGCAGATGCTGAAACAACAGCAATAATAACTAACATTACATCAACTGGTGGCTTTCCTGGTGGTAAGTTAAAAATGAAAACTAAAATAACCAGACCAACACCACCGAGCAGACCTAATGCTATTCCCCCTTTCCTTGCTCCATAAAATAGACACACTAATATAATGGCAAGTTGTATTATGAAATCCATAGTTTACCCCTTAAAAAAGACATCCGAATACAATTAAAAATAATACAATTAATAATTAAACATCTTTTGCAAAACTCATCCATATAAGGGTAATTTATCTACATCTTATTTTTCATTATTTGATCAAGGCGATATTTTTAATATCACTTCCTTTTTTTATTTTATTTTAAGATCTCATCAACAATTAATTTTTAATAAAAATAAAACATTGAACATTAATTATCAGTTAATTAAACCAGATAATAACAACTCAATAACAATATAGCGCGAAAATAGAAATCACTTTATTATAAAAATAAATTTTTCTCCCTCTATTAAAAAATTATATTTAAATTGTTGTTTTTAAAAATATATTTCCCTTGGTAAAAAAGTCTATTATCAACCAAAGAGATTTGGGCCTTATTGGTATACTTTGAATCTTGAATATATAGAAGGAGAAAATATGAATACATTTATCGTATTGATTTTAAAACCATTTATCACTTCACTCTATGATAATATTGATACATACAGTCACTATCAATCTTATTCAATAATCAACGATCCTAACTCATATTTTTGTACGGTCAGTCCATGCCCTGATCCTAAAGATTACTAATTTATAATTATATTAATTTAAAGGAGATTTTATGAATAAATTATATATTTTAATAATCACATTAGTATTCACAAGTTATGCGGGAGCATATTTTCATAGTAAACAGAAAAATATACTACATTGAGCTCAAAGCTCGCCTAGTACGTTCGACACAACTCGCTGTCTATGGCCACCTTGTGATGATGATTAGTAATATAATATTACATATTTACTGAATAATGAGCCAACAAAAAGCCGAATAACAAAATACGTTATTCGGCTTTCGTCTCGATTTATCATTTAATTAAATACGACTATCATTAGCTTTCTGTAATAGTACACCACTCTCTTTCATAAATTGAGAAGCATAATCACCAAACCAATCACTCACGTTATTAAATGAATGAATGAATTCATTCTTTGCATTAATATCCAATAAATCGATAGCTTGGCCTAAAGAATGATGATACCTGCGAATTAATTCAATATTCTCTTTGGATGATAAAATAATATCTGCATACAGTTGCGGATCTTGAGCGAATAACCGCCCTATCATTGCCAACTCCAAACGATATATTGGAGATGAAAGCCGCAATAAGCTTGCTAAATCGACGTTTTCTTTAGCTAAATGTTGGCCATAAGCAAAGGTTGTAAAATGTCGAAGGGCTTGAATAAAACTCATGTTTTTATCGTGCTCTTCTGGCGTAATTGCCTCAATTTTAGCTCCCCAAACTAACAGTTGCTCAAGTAACCACTCAAATGCTTGGCGATTTCTGCCTTCACAATAAGCCACAACCTGTTTTGCTAAACTCGGTACATCAGGACCAAACATAGGGTGAAGACCAAGAACAGGACCGCTATGCGCTTTTAACATCGCCTCTAAAGGTGCTTTTTTAATAGAAGCGAGATCGACTAACAAACAACTTTCAGGTAAAAGAGGAAGCTTCTCAATAACCTCAACAGTTAAATGGATAGGTACACTAATTATTACCATTCCTGCATTATCAAAAATAGCAGGTGATTTCGTTTGCCATTCATTTGCTTCTAAACTTTCAACTTGATAGCCAGAAAGGGTAAATAAACGGGAAAATAATTTTCCCATTTTGCCATTTCCTCCCACAATTACAATTTTACCCAGTTGAGGATTTAGCGTTTTAAAGCCTTTGTCATTCTCTTTGGTATAAGATTCACGCATTACTCGGCGTAACACATCTTCAATCAAATCTGGGGATATTCCCATTTTCTGCGCATCATTACGTCGAGAAGTAAGCATTGAGGCTTCTCTATCAGGAGCATAAATCGGTAACCCATGGCGATTCTTAACTTCACCAACTTCAGCTACCAATTGCATTCTTTTCGCAAGTAAAGAAAGCAGTGATTTATCGACCTGATCGATTTGCTCACGCAAATGTTGTAATTCTTCAGCCATCTATGCTTGCCTCTTTTTCTTTATGATTATCTAACTTAACTTACTTTTTTAAATTGCTCTTCACGCTGAGCTAAAATAGGTGAAATTCGTGCATGTAAATTTCTTAATACAGATTCTGTTGTTTCCCAACTAATGCATGCATCGGTGACTGAAACACCATATTTCATTTCGCTACGAGGCTGTTCTGATGATTGATTGCCTTCATTAATATGACTTTCTAACATAATACCGGTGATAGATTCATTACCTTTAGTGATCTGTTCAATCACTGAATCCACCACGGCGGTTTGACGACGGAAATCTTTATTTGAATTGCCGTGACTACAATCGATCATTAATGACGGTTTTAATCCTGCTTTTACCATATGGGCTTCACATTGCGCCACATCTTCTTCATGGTAATTTGGCGTTTTACCACCGCGTAAAATAACATGTCCATCAGGGTTACCTTGCGTTTGTAGTAAACACACCTGCCCTGATTGATTAATTCCCATAAAACGGTGTGGCATAGAGGCAGCCTTCATCGCATTAATTGCCGTATCTAGATTGCCATCGGTTCCATTTTTAAAACCCACCGGCATTGAAAGCCCTGATGCCATTTCACGGTGAGTCTGAGATTCTGTTGTTCTTGCACCAATCGCAGACCAACTAAATAAATCCCCTAAGTATTGTGGATTATTAGGATCTAATGCTTCTGTTGCCAAAGGCAAGCCTAATTGTACGAGTTCAGTTAATAGTTTACGGGCAATATGTAACCCTTTTTCCATTTCAAAGCTACCATCCATAAATGGATCGCTAATTAAACCTTTCCAACCCACTGTTGTACGAGGTTTTTCAAAGTAGACACGCATCACAATGTACAGACTATCACTTAATTCAGACGCTAATACCTTCAGACGTTTTGCGTAATCGATAGCAACATCAACATCATGAATGGAACAAGGCCCACATACCACAAGTAAACGAGGATCACGACGTTGAACAATTTCAGAGATTGTTTGACGTGATTGAGCAATGGCATGCAGATCATTGCGACTCAATGGGTATTTTTGTTTTAACTCTTCAGGCGTAATTAAAACCAGCTCTTCGCTGATATTCACATTATTGAGTGCGTCTTTTTGCATGATCATAATTTTTACCTTTTTATATCTGTCATTGTGATTTGTTGTCTGTCTAAAAGATAAGATAACATGCAATGTAAAGAAATCAATCCGTATTTTCAATAAAATTGACACGAGTGTAATAAAAAGTTTACAAAAGACGAGTTAATAAAATATAATCATTAAATTACAATGAGTTAAATTTTATTCAAACGATAATAAAAATGTGACTTTGATTAAATTAAAAGAAAAATATGTAATTAAATATTTACACATTATCTTTTAATGAATCTTGGAATAAGAGGAGCAAAAAGAGAGGAATATAAAAACAAATAAAAATATAATAAAAATTCGCCATAAAAAAAGGTCAGCAAACGCTGACCTTTTAACAATAACTTTCGGATGTGCGAAAGCGTATTATTTAGCGTTAAGACGCTCTTTGATACGAGCAGCCTTACCTGAACGCTCACGCAGGTAGTACAGTTTAGCTTGGCGAACCGCACCACGACGTTTCACAGTGATGCTATCTACGACTGGAGAGTGAGTTTGGAATACACGCTCAACACCTTCGCCATTAGAAATTTTACGAACAGTAAATGCAGAGTGCAGACCGCGGTTACGAATAGCGATAACCACGCCCTCGAATGCCTGCAGACGTTTTTTAGAACCTTCAACAACCCATACCTTAACTTCTACATTATCGCCTGGACGAAATGAAGGTACATCTTGCTTCATTTGTTCTTGTTCGATTTGCTTAATAATATTGCTCATAATAACTCTCTTACCCTAGGTAAACTGATATTAATGACACCATGTGTCAGACTTACTCTGCTGTACTTTCCAGATATTCCCGTTGGAACTCTGTTAACAGCACTCTTTGCTCGTCAGTCAGAGCTAGGCTTTCCAGAAGCTCAGGTCTTCTTAGCCAGGTTCGACCCAGTGATTGTTTCATACGCCAGCGATTAATATGTGCATGGTTACCTGACAGTAGAACTGCCGGAACTTCCATACCATCTAATACCTCTGGGCGAGTATAGTGAGGATGATCCAATAAACCTTCAGCAAAAGAATCTTCTTTTGCTGAAGCTGCATGCCCGAGAACCCCCGGAACAAAACGTGCTACAGCATCTATCATTATCATGGCAGGTAATTCCCCACCACTTAATACGTAATCACCCACAGACCATTCTTCATCGATTTCTGTTTGGATGACACGCTCATCTATACCTTCATACCGACCACAAACTAGAATTAGCTTCTCATTTGTTGCCAGTTCACAAACTCCTTGTTGATCGAGTTTGCGTCCCTGAGGTGATAAATAAATCACCTTTGCTCCATCACCTGCCGCAGCTTTCGCTTGATGAATGGCTTCCCTTAAGGGCTGTACCATCATCAACATACCAGGACCACCGCCATAAGGACGATCATCAACGGTATTGTGTCTGTCGTATGTAAAATCTCGGGGATTCCAACATTCTACATTAAGCAAACCATGCTTAACTGCCCGACCAGTCACCCCGTACTCGGTTATAGAGCGGAACATTTCTGGAAATAGGCTAATTACCCCAATCCACATTTTCGTGTCCCACTATTGAGAACCGTTAACCGGATAATCTAAAAACCAGGATCCCAATCAACGATAATTTTTTTCGCTGAGAGATCGACTTTCTTGATAACCTGCCCATCAAGAAACGGAACTAACCGTTCCCCAACACCGAATGCATCTTTCAGATTAGCTTTAATGACCATTACGTCATTTGAACCGGTTTCCATCATGTCAGTAATGACACCTAAATCGTAGCCTTTGTCAGTTTCAACATGGCAACCCATCAGATCTTTCCAGTAATACTCACCGTCAAGTTCAGGTAGTTGCGATGTATTCACGACAATTTCAACATTAGTCAGGAAATTAGCTGCATCTCTGTCGTCAATACCTTTTAGCTTAACGATAATATCTTGGTTGTGATGTTTCCAACTTTCAATTTCAATGGTTTCCCATTGTCCATGTCGTTGAATAAACCACGGTTGATATTCAAAAATGTTTTCGGCATGTTCGGTGGAGGAAAAAACTCTGAGCCAACCACGGATCCCGTAAGGTGAGCCCAACTTACCCATAACAATAGGTTCTACAGGCTCTTTTAAGGTTTTTTGTTCGCTCATTGTTACCACCGCGACAGATTAAGCGCTTTTCTTCGCTGATTTGATCAGGCCAGCAACACGTTCTGAAACAGTTGCGCCTTGAGCAACCCAGTGTTCAACACGGTCTACGTCTAAACGTAATTCTTCTGCATTACCGGTTGCCAGTGGGTTATAAAAGCCTACGCGTTCAATGAAACGACCATCACGCGCATTGCGGCTATCGGTTACTACTACTTGGTAAAACGGACGCTTTTTTGCGCCGCCACGAGCTAAACGAATTGTTACCATAACATCCTCATTAGTTAATAAAACAACCAGACGCCATCGAGGAACGGAGTCCGGTTGTCATATAAAAAGCCCGAAAAGTTTACTCACTTTGGGGAAAAAAGCAATCCAAAGCACGTTTTTTTTCCGGCTTTTTGATTTTAACGGCCTGGAAATCCCGGTGGCATCATACCTTTCATGCTACGCATCATCTTAGCCATGCCACCTTTTTTCATTTTTTTCATCATGCGTTGCATATCATCAAACTGTTTTAACAAACGGTTGACGTCTTGCACTTGCGTTCCTGAACCCGTCGCAATACGGCGTTTTCGAGACCCTTTGATGATTTCGGGTTTTTGGCGCTCTTTTTTAGTCATGGAATTAATAATAGCTTCCATTTTCACTAAAATTGAATCATCCATTTGTGATTTTACAGCATCTGGCACCTGAGACATACCTGGCATTTTACTTAACATACTCGCCATGCCGCCCATGTTTTTCATTTGCTTTAATTGATCTAAGAAATCATTTAGATCAAAGCCATCACCTTTTTTAAGTTTCGTCGCCAGCTTTTCAGCTTGAGCTCTATCAACTTTGCTTTCAATATCTTCAATCAAAGACAGAACATCACCCATGCCTAAAATACGAGAGGCAATACGATCTGGGTGGAAAGGTTCTAAAGCTTCTGTTTTTTCCCCAACACCGAGGAATTTGATAGGTTTGCCTGTGATATGACGAATTGATAATGCCGCACCACCACGCGCATCACCATCAACTTTCGTTAAGACAACCCCTGTTAATGGTAATGCTTCGTTAAAGGCTTTTGCTGTATTTGCTGCATCTTGACCCGTCATAGCGTCAACAACAAATAAAGTTTCAACTGGATTAATGGCTTTATGAAGAAGCTGGATCTCCTCCATCATGCCTTCATCTACGTGCAAGCGTCCTGCGGTATCCACAAGTAATACATCATAAAATTGAAGCTGTGCATGTTTTAATGCATTGCTTGCAATCGTTACAGGGTTTTCTTGCACTGTTGATGGGAAGAAATCAATACCAACTGTTTCAGCCAATGTTTCAAGTTGTTTAATTGCCGCTGGGCGATAAACGTCAGCAGAAACAACCAGAACCTTTTTCTTCTTTTTCTCTTTTAAGAATTTACCTAATTTTGCAACACTGGTTGTTTTACCAGCACCTTGCAAGCCTGCCATTAAAACAACAGCAGGTGGCTGAGCAGAAAGATCAAGGTCAGTATTGACTTCACCCATCGCATTGACGAGTTCATTTTGAACTATCTTCACAAACTCCTGACCCGGTGTCAGGCTTTTGTTAACTTCATGTCCTACTGCGCTTTCTTTAACTCGCGCAATAAAATCACGAACCACAGGTAAGGCAACGTCGGCTTCTAATAACGCCATACGCACTTCACGCAGTGTCTCTTTAATGTTTTCTTCGGTCAGTCTTCCTCGACCACTTATATTGCGCAACGTGCGCGATAATCTGTCACTTAAATTCTCAAACATTATCTTAGCTCAGTGTTAAAGTTGGGCTTATCAGTATGTATGCCATCGATTATATCACGATGACTCGCGGATCTCTGCATAGAGATTTAAGCTTAATGACTTCAATAGTTGGAGCCGAATGCTCCTAGCGCTATACTAGGAAGTTATTCAAACAATATATGTAAGCGAAACTATGCCCGTTATATCAATCTCTATCGTCGCTGTCTGCGCTTATTTACTCAGTCTGGTGCTCATTTTGCCAGGTCTGTTACGAAAAGAGCAAAATGGATACCGCGGATTAGCACTCCTCTTCGCGGTTATTGCGCTTGTTGCGCATGCTATTTCATTAAAATTTTTAATTTTCCGCCCTCACAGCGGGCAGGATCTTTCACTCACCAATCTAGGTGCCGTTGTAAGCCTGATGGTCTGCGTTATTATGACGATTGTGGCTTCTCGTGGCCGAGCATGGTTTTTACTGCCTATTGTTTATTGTTTTGCAATAGTCAATCTTGTCATCGCGGCACTCATGCCTGGTGAGTTTGTTACACATCTTGAAAGTAGCACATCACTCTTTATTCACATTGGGCTTGCATTATTAAGTTATGCCACATTATTGATTGCGGCGTTATATGCATTACAACTGAGTTGGCTAGACTATCAACTAAAGAATAAGAAGCTAAAATTTTCACCTCAAATGCCACCATTAATGACAATTGAGCGAAAAATGTTTCACATCACACAAGTGGGTGTTGTATTACTAACCCTAACATTGTGTACAGGTTTGGTGTATATGGATAATATTTTTGGTAAAGAAAATATCCATAAATCAATTTTTTCTATCATCGCTTGGTTTGTTTACGTCATTTTATTATGGGGGCATTTCCGCGAAGGATGGAGAGGGAAAAAAGTCATTATTTTTAACTTGATTGGCGCCATTATTTTGACATTAGCTTTTTTTGGTAATCGTTTATTACAAGAGTTAGTGCTTAATTAATTTTTATTTTAGGGTAGCAAAAGGATCTCAATTTTGGAGCATGTCTCGACAACTACGCTCATTATCATACTAATAGCGATGATTATTGCCTCAGCTTATTTTTCTGGAACAGAAACCAGCATGATGACGATTAATCGTTATCGTCTTCGTCATGCAGCCAAACAAGGAAATCGCTCTGCAAAACGTGTTGAAAAACTATTACAACGCCCCGACAGATTGATCAGTTTGGTATTAATTGGCAATAATCTGATTAATATCGTCGCATCTGCATTAGCGACTATTGTGGGTATGCGTTTATATGGTGATGCTGGTGTTGCTATAGCCACAGGTGTCCTGACCTTTATTATCCTCATTTTTGCTGAAGTGCTTCCAAAATCAATCGCGGCACTGTATCCAGAACGAGTTGCTTATCCAAGTAGTGTCGTTCTCTCTCCTTTGCAAACACTGATGCTGCCTATTGTTTGGTTTTTTAATAAAATTACATTAATACTGATGCGAATTTTAGGGATCAAATCGCCAGTAATACAAGGTAATGCCGTTTCAAAAGAAGAGCTACGAACTATTGTAAATGAGTCGAAATCAAAGCTTTCCCAAAGAAATCAAAATATGTTGATTTCTATTCTTGATTTAGAGAAAGTGACTATTGGCGATATTATGGTGCCAAGAAATGAGATTTTTGGTATCGATGTCAATGACGAATGGAAATCCATCGTAAGACAGTTAACTCATTCTCCTCATGGTCGAATAGTGCTTTATCGCGATACTCTTGATGATGCCATTGGTATGCTGCGAGTACGAGAAGCCTATCGCTTAATGACTGAGAAAAAAGAATTCACCAAACAAATTTTGATGAAAGCAGCTGATAAAGTCTATTTTATCCCTGAAAGCACACCTTTAAATTTACAGCTTGTTAATTTTCAGCGGAATAATGAAAAAGCAGGCATTGTGGTTGATGAATACGGTGAAATTCAAGGTTTAGTCACCGTTGAAGATATTCTAGAAGAAATTGTGGGTGATTTTACCACCTCAATGTCACCTTCATTAGCAGAAGAAGTTATCCCTCAAAAAGATGGTTCATTGCTCGTTGACGGTACAACAAATATTCGAGATATCAATAAAGCATTTGGTTGGCATTTACCTGAAGATGAAGCCAGAACCATTAACGGCGTCATTATTGAAGAGCTTGGCGACTTACCCGTTGTCGGCAATAAAATAAAAGTCAGTGATTATGAGTTTGAAATACTTGAAGTTCAGGACAACGTCATCAAAAAGGCTTTAATTCGCCACCTCGTGTTCCCTCATCATTGATGAATACAAAATAAAGCGCTTATTTAAGCGCTTTATTTTTGCTGTTTATCCGAGCTCAAATCGTAATTTGCTATTACGAAAATCAAATTCTCTCGCGTGATTTAAATAGAAAGGCTCTATCACTTGTTCTGTCTTAAGTTGAGTGGGCCTTACTTGTTGATAATCAGAATAAAAACCATGATTCTTTACCCACATCACTAAGTTAAGCGCAGGTTCATGAGAATAAGAATAACCATACTCTTCTCGTCGGCAAATAAAACACGCTATTTCGCCTCTGTTTAAAGTAAGAGAAAGAGACTTACGTGGAAAATTAGTAATGATAGAACCATCATCTTTTACTGATTCAATATTGAAATGATGAGGCGCTAAAGTCTGAATGTTTTCATATTTTAAATCTAAATTTTCACCAGAATAACTATTAGTTTTAACTCTATCTTCCTGAAAATACCAATGATATTCTTCATCTTCTTTTTCTTTATAGAGATAATCTCCACCGATTTTTATTATCGTATTAGTTTCAGCTTTAGTTATTTTTGCAAATCTTTGAGTCTCTATTTCTGAGGAGAATAACAAATATTCAGGCTTGATAATGAGCTCTGGTTCAGAGTGAAACCGCCTAACATGCTGTTTATGTACACTCTCAAAATAACGATATTCTTGTGCTTTAGAAGGGCCTTGATAGAAAAAAGCATCTTTAGGAAATTGAGTGCGTAACGTGCTTTTACCAAAAAAATAAAATTCTCGAACAAAAAACTCTAAAACCAATTTAGGCGATGAGAATTGGTGATTTTCCATAACAAAAGTGTACTCCGTGTATTAAGCATAAATTTAATCCATTATTGTGATAACAATATAAGAAGATAAGAAAATAAAACAATGGGATAACGAAAAAAAATAGGATGGTAATTAGAATAAAAAGAGACAATAAATCAGGATGCGAATTTCTTGATCTATTGTCCCCTAGTTTTATAAAGTAGCTAAGTCTAGATATGTAGCTCTTTTAATGTCTCTTCAGGAAGTGCTAATTCGTCGTTATGATTAATACCAATATTATGAGCTAAAATATCTCGTGCGATATCTTGTGCTTCAGTCAGAGAATGCATTTCATAAGTACCGCATTGATACACATTTAACTCAGGGATATGATTTTGATCTTTTACTTTCAAAACATCTTCCATTGCTGCTTTCCATGCATTAGCAACTCGCTGTTCTTCTGGTTTCCCAATTAAGCTCATATAGAAGCCTGTACGGCATCCCATTGGGGAGATATCAATAATCTCAACACCATTACCATTAAGATGGTTACGCATGAAGCCAGCGAACAAGTGCTCTAATGTGTGAATTCCTTTCTCAGGCATGGCTTTTTTATTTGGCACAGTAAAACGTAAATCAAATACCGTGATAGTATCACCAGATGGCGTTTTCATTGTTTTAGCAACGCGTACAGCTGGTGCGGACATACGTGTATGGTCAACAGTAAAGCTATCCAATAAAGGCATAAAAAACCTCCTAAGAAAAATTTAAATATTTTTAAGAAAAAATGAAACTTTCTGCAAGTAGCCCGGTCTTAGTAATGAATACGCGCAAAATGTTATCATCCCTATTTCTCTATAGAATTTTTCAGCCACACAAATATTAGTGTGGCTTTTTTCTATCTAAGTTTAGGAAGCCACGTTATCGGCATTTGCCCCTGCATGGATCTTCAAATACTCATCAAAAGAAATGGTATCACTCTTTTCTAACTCTTCTTGACGTTTTATGGATGAAATTCTCTCATGATCAAAAGCTTCATCAGTCAACGTTTCATAAGACGTTTTAATTAATTCTTGGTAATACTCTTCCGCTAAAGATAAACCATAACTACCAATACCTTGTGTTTTGATTTTCTCTAACAGTCTGCCAGAGAAGGTTAGTTCTGGATTATCAAACATTTCTTCTAACTTAACGCAAACTTCCATATATTTTGTGCCAGAACAACAATCAAGAACATTTGCCACACGTTTTAAATCCGCAAATAACGCTTTACCAACTTGTGCTAATGGCTCTTTTCTCTCACCACAACCCATTCCAATAACTTGACCAGGCTTACGCCCTTCTAGAATAACGTTATTCCAATTTGCACGACAACACGCTAATTCAGAAGCATTCATTTCTGGCGCATCAGCTAAAACACACCAAATTAAAAATAAATCAAGGAAACGAATTTGAGTTTCATCGACACCTATTGGCGTAAATGGATTGATATCAAGCGAACGAACTTCGATATATTCAATACCACCACGTAATAAAGCATCAGAAGGCGATTCATCCCCTTTAACGACACGCTTAGGACGAATAGGCGCATAAAGCTCATTTTCAATCTGCAGTACATTGGTGTTTAATTGAATATACTCACCATCTTTATTCTTAACACCCAGTTTAGCAAATTCGTCAGATGGTTTATGAATCGCTTTTTTCAGCCCTTTAACATAGGTTTCGAGATGATTAAAGGTAATATCTAAATCACTTTGCGATTTATTGGTATATCCTAAGTCACTTAAACGTAATGACGTCGCATAAGGTAAATACTTCGCACCTTTGGGCGTACTTTCAAATGGTAAATTTGTTTCTCTTCCCTTCAAGAAAGATCCACAAATTGCTGGCGATGCACCAAAGAAGAATGGAATAACCCAACCAAAACGATAATAGTTACGGATCAAACGTAGATAACCGTCTGAAATAGCTTCTTTACCACTTTCTTCATCTTTTACATTCGCCCATGCTTGCCAAAATTCAATAGGCAATGAAAAATTATAATGCACACCAGAAATGGTTTGCATTAAAGCACCATAACGATTTTTCAATCCTTCACGATATAGGGTTTTAAAACGCCCTACATTGGATGTGCCAAATTGAGCAAGCGTAATCTTATCTTCCGCTTCAATAAAGCAAGGCATACTCATAGGCCACATACGTTCATTATCTAAGTGACGCGCCGTATAACGATGTAAATCACCTAAAAAATGCAGGGTATGTGAAATATTGTCATCAACAGGTGTAATAAACTCTAACAGGGATTCAGCGAAATCCGTTGTGATCCATTTATGAGTTAATGATTTACCTAATGAAATAGGGTGCTCTGTTGATGCTAAATTGCCTTCTGGCGTTACTCTTAAGGTTTCGCGCTCAATACCACGGTGGATGCCACATAAAACTTTAGGGTGTGCTTCCAACCAAGAAAGTGCTTTGGATACGTCCGGGATCAAAGGTGACCTCCCGCGTTGATTAATGTAAGTAAATAGATAGGAGTTACTTTATCGTAAAGTCACTAAATTGTCGCTGATTAGATGATGTTAGCGTTGTTAGTTGATGCTAAACAAAAGTTTAACATTATAAAAAATAAGAGAATTATAGAAAGCAAAAAGCCTCGCTATTTGCGAGGCTTTAAAGATGGTGCATCCTGGAGGATTCGAACCTCCGACCGCTCGGTTCGTAGCCGAGTACTCTATCCAGCTGAGCTAAGGATGCAGGTCTAACGAATTATTCTAGAAATAATTTACTATGATGATATCTGATAAAAGATGGTGCATCCTGGAGGATTCGAACCTCCGACCGCTCGGTTCGTAGCCGAGTACTCTATCCAGCTGAGCTAAGGATGC
>NZ_JBEEWH010000010.1:0-133512 GCF_040140305.1 Proteus sp. fly-1008 | reverse complement strand
GGTGCATCCTGGAGGATTCGAACCTCCGACCGCTCGGTTCGTAGCCGAGTACTCTATCCAGCTGAGCTAAGGATGCAATCTAAATGGCGGTGAGAGAGGGATTCGAACCCTCGATGCAGCTTTTGACCGCATACTCCCTTAGCAGGGGAGCGCCTTCAGCCTCTCGGCCATCTCACCATATTTAGAACCACTCGAAGAAGTTCTTACTGAACATCTCGTCTCTGTGTGGCGCACATATTACTTTCTCAGCCTAAGAAGTCAAACAATTTTTCTCAACTTTTTACGAATATACGTTTGTTTGGACACTTCACAAACAAACTGATGCGTTTATCAGCAAGATTGGCTAAAAAAGTCCTAAACACAATGATATCTCTGATGAAAAATCATTCAAGTATTTTATTCCCATAGCAAATATATTTATTCTCAAAACAAATAATTGTGAAGCGAATGATTAGAGGTAAAAAGAGTTTCAATTCTGTCAATCAGAATAAACGGATAGTGTAATAATAAATGCAACTCAAGGAGAGTGAAGATAGGAACCAAAAAGGGAATAAAAAGTCTTAGAAAGAGAAAAGCGCCCAGACCCGGCAAAAGTGTGGACGCTTACGAATGAATTGTAACTAACTAAAAATGGGAATTTGTTTAGTAGTTATCGGTAGGCTGAGTTTTCTCGGCCTGAATTCGTTGATAGATCTCTTCACGATGGACAGATACTTCTTTGGGTGCATTTACGCCAATCCGTACCTGATTACCTTTAACCCCTAAAACGGTTACGGTTACATCATCGCCTATCATAAGCGTTTCACCAACTCGACGAGTTAGAATAAGCATTCTTTGCTCCTTGAAAATTTACAAGAGTCGGGTCTCTAGAATTTCCCGGCCATTATCCATCATACATTGTCAATTCGTATAATCATTATTTATCACAAGTAACTCATACTTCATAACAAAATATAAATTTAGTGACTGATTATTTAACGGATCATCAATATCTCTATAAGGCGTTATCCCTATAAATCAGGAATAACGCCTTTTTTCAGGTTATTATCGCTTACAGATGCGATTCAACCCACTCGTCAACACTTGCCAAAGCCGCAGGTAAAGCATCAATATCAGTACCACCAGCTTGAGCCATATCAGGGCGACCACCACCTTTACCACCGATTTGCTGTGCTACAAAACTAATTAACTCACCTGCTTTAACTTTAGCAGTCAAATCTTTAGTGACCCCAACAATTAAGCTCACTTTACCATCAGAAATAGTAGAAAGCACAATAATTGCTGAACCCAATTGATTTTTTAAATCGTCAACCATAGTTCTTAACATTTTTGGCTCAACACCATTAAGCTCACGAACTAAAAGTTTGATACCTTTCACGTTTTTAGCTTGTCCACCTAAAGAAGAACTTTCTTGGGCAGCTTGCTGATCTTTTAGTTGTTGGAGTTCTTTTTCTAATAAGCGGTATTTTTCTTGGACTGTCTTAATTCTTTCAACCAAGTTTGTACCATCACTTTTTAGAACTTGTGCAACAAGAGAGATAAGGTCTGATTGCTCATGAACACTCTCAATTGCTGTAATACCTGTAATTGCCTCAATACGACGAATACCAGCAGCAGTGCCTGACTCACTGATAATACGGAACAAACCGATATCACCTGTTCTAGAAGCGTGAGTACCACCGCAAAGCTCAGTAGAGAAATCACCCATGGTTAAAACACGGACACGTTCATCGTATTTTTCACCAAACAGTGCCATAGCACCTTTCTCTTTAGCGTCTTCAAGATCCATTAACTCAGTGACTATTGGTGAGTTAAGACGGATTTGTGCATTTACAATGTCTTCGATTTCTCGCAACTGTTCTGGTTTAACTGCTTCAAAATGAGAGAAGTCAAAACGCAGATATTTATCGTTAACCAAAGAACCTTTTTGCGTAACATGCGTTCCCAGAACTTGGCGTAATGCAGCATGTAATAAGTGAGTCGCAGAGTGATTTAAACGAATGGCATCACGGCGAGCAATATCAATGTTAGCATTGATTTTATGGTTAACAATAAATGACCCTACGTTAACTTTACCAATATGGCCAATCGCTTTACCGTATTTTTGCGTATCTGTGACTTCAAACTGACTATCTTTGCCAGTCAGAACACCTTTATCGCCAACTTGGCCACCGGACTCGGCATAAAATGCCGTTTTATTTAAGAAGATAATCCCTTCTTCGCCCGCTTTTAATTCGGTGACTGATTGTCCATTGTGGAAAATAGCAGTAATTGTGCCCTGCTGTTCGTTATGCTCATAACCAGAGAAATCACTGCGGCTATCAACTTTAATAAGGCTATTATAGTCAGTACCGAAACCGCTGGATTCACGAGCACGTTTACGTTGCTCTTCCATCGCGACTTCAAAGCCTTTTTCATCAACTTTGATATTTCTTTCACGACAAACATCAGCAGTTAAATCGAGAGGGAAACCATATGTATCATAAAGGCGGAAAGCGGTTTCACCCGGAAGAACGTCATCTGTTAATTGAGCAAGCTCTTCATCTAATAGCTGGAGGCCACGTTCTAATGTACGAGCAAACTGCTCTTCTTCCGTTTTTAATACTTTTTCAACGATAGCTTGTTGGCGTTTTAATTCTTCCCCCGCTTCAGCCATCACTTCAATTAATGGAGCGACTAACTTATAGAAGAAGGTATCTTTGGCGCCAAGCATATAACCATGACGTACTGCACGACGAATAATTCGGCGCAGAACATAGCCACGACCTTCATTAGAAGGGATCACGCCATCGCAAATAAGGAATGAACAAGAACGAATATGGTCTGCAATAACGCGTAATGATTTATTTTCTAAATCCGTTGCATTAGTCACTTGTGCAACAGATTTAATTAAAGAACGGAATAAATCAATGTCATAGTTAGAGTTTACATGTTGTAAAACAGCGGTAATACGCTCTAACCCCATTCCCGTATCAACAGATGGTTTCGGCAGTGGATCCATAGTGCCATCTGATTGACGATTAAATTGCATGAAAACGATATTCCAGATCTCAATATAGCGATCGCCGTCTTCTTCTGGTGATCCTGGAGGTCCGCCCCAAATGTGGTCACCATGATCATAAAATATTTCGGTACAAGGTCCACAAGGGCCTGTGTCACCCATTTGCCAAAAGTTATCTGATGCAAATGGTGCACCTTTATTATCACCAATGCGGATTATTCTTTCGGCAGGAATACCAATTTCTTTATTCCAAATATCATAAGCTTCATCATCTGTGGCATATACCGTTACCCAAAGTCTTTCTTTAGGTAAGTTAAACCACTCTTTGCTGGTTAATAATTCCCAAGCAAAATTGATTGCGTCATGTTTGAAATAGTCACCAAAACTGAAATTACCTAGCATTTCAAAAAAGGTATGGTGACGAGCTGTATAACCCACATTTTCTAAATCATTATGTTTACCACCTGCACGCACACAGCGTTGTGCAGTTGTCGCTCGGGAATAAGGTCTATTGTCCAATCCAAGAAATACATCTTTGAATTGGTTCATCCCTGCGTTTGTAAACAGCAATGTTGGATCGTTATTTGGAACCAAAGAACTGCTAGGTACTATTTGATGTCCTTTAGTATGAAAAAAGTCGAGAAACGCCTGACGGATCTCAGCGGTGCTTTTGCTCATAATTATCCCGAAATCAAGCTGGAAAAACAGAAATTAGAAATCTAGTTAGAGGAGGTTTTTTATTACCTCTACTTAGCCAACGAATACATAAGTAGGGATAAGATAGAATTTCTTCAGTCAGAAGTAAAACCCCCGATAAACTTATTCGTGTTGACATTGTAAATCGTCTAGTTTTTTTCTGAAAGTGGGTTTGTTAACTGAGAATGGGGCTTTTCTCTATTTAAGAGAGATTATTCTAAGAAATGTAAGTAGTTTAAAGTATTTTCATTTTGTAATTATTAAAAACTATTTGTTATTGTTGGTTTTCTATCTCATCACATACTATACGTGTTTTTTCTTAAATAATTTCTTTTTCTTATAACAATCAATAATAAATACATAAGTATTATCACTTAACACGAACAATAAACTCACGATAACTAGCTAAAATAAAAGTATTTCTCAGTATAAAACCTATCTTATCACTAAATAATCTCTTAAATACTATCTTAATTAGATTCAAATATCTTGAAGATATTTATCTCTATTTGTCAATTATTTACTATCTAGCTCAACAAGATACTCGTAATGAGTCTTATTTAGATTGGTAATTTATGAGAATATATCATCAAAATTTCACTATATAAACTTTCATACAACTATAAAAATTAGTTAGTAAAAAATATCGTTATATCAAATAAAATAGTATTAAAGGCTACTTTTAATGGATAGATAATAGAATAAACCCGACATGAACCCTAAATTGGATAAATAGTACTGCATATAACAAAAAGGAAGCTTTTTAGAGCTTCCTTTTTTTAAGTGAGTTAAATCACATTAATTGACTAGCCATTTATCATAACAATGATAGTAATTTCCCTAAACATGGAATCAATTAGTTGTTTTATCACAAGCTAAGAGAGATTATTCTTCTGCCTCTCCGAGATCAGTTGCATCACCTTCATTCGTGAAATCAGCTGCACTTGTAAACTCACCTGCGTGGTTTAATAACATTTCACGTAGTTTCGTATTTAAATCATCGTACATTTCTGGATGCTCTTTTAGGTAAGTTGTTGCATTGGCTTTACCTTGACCAATCTTCTCACCATTGTAGCTGTACCATGCACCAGCTTTTTCTACCAATTTATGTTTAACACCTAAATCGATAAGCTCGCCAAAAGTATTAATACCTTCGCCATACATTATTTGGAATTCGGCTTGTTTAAATGGCGCTGCAATCTTGTTTTTTACGACTTTAACGCGAGTTTCACTACCCACAACTTCATCACCGTTTTTAACAGAACCGATGCGGCGAATATCTAAACGAACAGATGCGTAGAACTTAAGTGCATTACCACCAGTTGTGGTTTCAGGATTACCAAACATAACACCAATTTTCATACGAATTTGGTTTATGAAAATAAGTAATGTATTGGAGTTTTTCAAGTTACCCGCTAATTTACGCATAGCTTGGCTCATCATACGAGCAGCAAGACCTACGTGTGAATCGCCAATTTCACCTTCAATTTCAGCTTTTGGCGTTAACGCAGCCACTGAGTCAACAACGATAACATCAACAGCACCAGAGCGAGATAATGCATCACAAATTTCTAAGGCTTGCTCACCGGTATCTGGCTGAGAACACAGCAGATTATCAATATCTACGCCTAATTTTTTTGCATAAATTGGATCTAATGCGTGTTCAGCATCGATAAAAGCACAGATCTTACCTTCACGTTGAGCTGAAGCGATAACTTGTAGTGTTAAAGTTGTTTTACCTGAAGATTCTGGGCCATAGATTTCAACAATACGACCACGTGGTAAACCACCAGCACCTAAAGCAACGTCTAATGATAAAGAACCTGTAGAGATGGTTTCAACGTTCATGGAACGATCTTCGCCCAGACGCATGATAGACCCTTTACCAAATTGCTTTTCAATTTGACCAAGTGCTGCGGCCAATGCTTTTTGTTTGTTTTCATCAATAGCCATGTTATCTCCCTCTGGGCAGTGAAGCATAAGGATGGGTCACTACCATTAAAACGTGTATGATTTTGCTTGTTGAAATTCATTATACTGTATAATCATACAGTATCAAGTTAATTATTTATAATTTCTCTAAGTATTGATTTTAAAGAAAAAATAACAGATTCTGCTCTTACTTGCTCTCGTGAGCCACTGAAAATACAGTGTTTTGCAGTTACCTGAACACCGGTTGTTGTTTTAACAGCAAAGCCAAACCAAACTAAACCCACTGGTTTTTCTTTACTGCCACCACCAGGCCCTGCAATACCACTGACTGAAACAGCAAAATCTGCATTTGCGGCGCTAAGTGCACCTTTCGCCATCTGAAGAACGACCTCTTCACTAACAGCGCCGTATTTAATCAAGGTTTGTTCATCAACGCCTATCATTTCATGCTTTGCTTCGTTACTGTAGGTCACAAAGCCACGGTGATAATAATCAGAACTTCCTGCAATATCCGTGATGATTTTTGCAATCCATCCACCAGTGCAAGATTCTGCCGTTGTTATCGTGCTCTTCTTTTCAATTAACGCTTTACCCACCTCAATACTTAGGTGAGTCATTTCATCGTAATTTATCATTAAGGTTCATTTAACCTCTATTCTAAATTCTACTGTTTAAGATTTCTTTCTGGTGCAATCCCATAACCATAACCCACCAATTGCGAGTGCAAAAATGGCACCAAAACCAATTCCGATGGCAACAACAGAAATACCAATACTAGTGACTAGTGAGAACAAGCCTAACATTAATAGCATCGCTGTATTTTCACCTAAGTTTTGTACTGCGATAGCATTACCCGCTCCCACACTGTGTTTTCCTTTATCTTGTAATAGCGCATTTAATGGCACCACAAAGAAGCCACCAAAAACACCAATAACGATAAGGATTAAATAGGATGGAATAATTGAAGTTTGCAATGAAAAATAAACTACCCCAAGACCAATTAAAATGCCTGCTGGCATACAGCGACGTACTGTTTTCAGTGTCACAAATTTAGCGGCTAATCCAGCCCCTACAACAATACCAATAGCTACCATTGCATTTAATATAGTTGGAGTGGTGTTGTCAGTCATGCCCAATGCAATAGGTACCCATTGAACAAGCAGAAAACGCAAAGTCACCCCCGCGCCCCAAAACATACTTGTTCCCACTAAAGAAAAGCGACTTTCTTTATCTGCCCATAAAGTACGTGTTGCCTCAAGGAATTGAGCGAACATTTTTTTTATGTTCCAACCACGACCTATTTGAGCAGCTGATAATTTAGGTATGCCAAAGTTAACAAGAACTGCAAAAGCATACATTGCTGCACAGACACCTAATGCAAAAACAATACTCCAATCAGAGAGTAAACCACCAATCACTGATCCTAATAAAATAGCGGCTATGGTTGATGCTTCCATTAAACCATTTGCTTTTACTAAGCGTTCACCATCGGTTAATTCACCTAAAATACCATATTTAGCTGGTGAATAAACTGCCGCACCAATCCCAACTAAGGCGTAACCTAAGAATGGATCAGAGCCAACACAAATAAGAAATGCACCCACGAATTTTAAGATATTACCACTGAGCATAACCCTACCTTTAGGGTTACGATCAGCAACTTGCCCAACAAAAGGCGCTAAGAGAATAAAAGCCAGCACAAAGACCATTTGTAAAACAGGTTGGCTCCATTCAGGATAAAGAGCCGATTTAAACTGAGCTAAAATGGCAAAAAGTAATGCGTTATCAGCAAAAGCAGAAAGAAATTGTGATAACAATACTGCTTTCATTCCCCGACTCATTAACGGAGGCTGGCTAATATTCTCTGACATTAGTTATTTTCCTGTTCAGCTAGTTTTTTCAATGAGACAAAATCCGTTTTCCCACTCCCAAGAACAGGAATTTCTTTGATAAAACGAATATCCTTCGGTACAGCTATTTCAGCAACACCTTCTGCTTTAGCTAGTGTTGATAACGCGCTACGATCCAATTGGTTATCTGTTGTAAACAGCACCAATGATTCACCTCTGCGTTTATCACTAATCGTCACAACGGCATGCTCGCCAGTGGATGCTTTACGTGCAAGTTGCTCGACACCTTCAAGAGAGACCATCTCACCAGCAATTTTAGCAAAACGTTTTACACGCCCTTTAATAGTGCAAAAACCTTCGCTATCGATAGCAACAATATCCCCCGTGTCATACCAACCTTCTTCATCAATACCGTCTGCGTTTGTAGCTACAGGGACTTCTAGTTTTTCTGGTGATCCAACACGTAAATACCCCATCATCACATTTGGGCCACGTAATTGTAATCGTCCTCCTTCTGTGATCCCATTCATTGGGATAAGTCGGCCTTCCATACCCGGTAATAAACGGCCTACAGTATGTATTTTAGCGCTCATAGGTACGTTGATTGACACAACCGGTGCGCATTCGGTAACACCATAACCTTCTAAAATGCGGATACCGAACTTTTCTTGCCATAAAATACGGGTTGATTCTGATAGTTTTTCAGCACCAGCAACCACATACCTAACTCTGGCAAAATCGTAAGGATGAGCAAACTTTCCATAATTACCTAAAAAGGTTGATGTACCAAATAACACGGTACAATTTTGGTCATACGTTAATTCAGGCACAACGCGATAGTGTAATGGGCTTGGATAAAGAAAAACACGAGCGCCCAAGCAAATCGGTGTTAATAGACAAGCAGTTAGGCCAAATGCATGGAATAACGGTAATGCTGACATAAATTTATCTTTAGGTGAAAAGTCAGCAATAGCGCGAATTTGATCTACATTAGCCAGTAAACTTGAATGACTATGAACAACACCTTTAGGTGTACCTTCAGATCCTGACGTAAATAGAATAACCGCAGCATCAGTCGATTTTTGCGGTAACATCACTTTATGTGGCGTAATAAGATGTTTAAATATCCAGCGTTTATCTTCACTCGTTACACTATCTTTGAGATCTTCAAGGTAAATCCAATTCGCTTCAGGGGTTTGTTCAGGAATATGTAATAAATTCCCTTTTTCTAAAAATTGCCGTGATGTAAAAATGGTTTTGATTGAAGCTGCTTTCATCGCATTTTGTACACCTAAGCTACCCGCAGTATAGTTAAGCATAGCAACAACACGTTGACGCATTGTTGCACCTAATAATGCAGCCGCTGTTACTGTTGTATTTGGAAGTAACAAACCAATACGTTCATTAGGCTCTGTGTATCGTTCAATGAGTCGGCTGATCCCTAATGTTTTTTTCAGTAATCCTTGGTAAGAATCTTCTTTTAGATTGATATCTGAAATTAACGGGCTAAATCGACCATATTGCGACATTGCCTGTAAAAATGCCTCATAGAGTGTAAGTTTAGGACGTGTATCCATGATGGCATTCATCATGATATCACGCATGGCTTCCCCTGCTAATCGACGACGCTCAGCTGATTTTTCTGCTTTTGGCATCGGTAAGTCAACGGCTGGAAGTACTTTGATTGTGATTTTAGGAAAGAAATGAGACTTCACTCGCAGACTTTTGCGTACTCGTGAAAAGTAGCTAAATTCAGCACCTTCAATCCTAACAGGAACAACTTTAGCGCCTGATTTAGCTGCAATAAAAGCAGCCCCTTCATAAATTTTCATTAATCCATTTGTTACTGTGATCCTTCCTTCAGGAAAAATCACCACAGGGCGACCTTTATCGACTTCTTTTACTAATTGGCGCACTGCCATTGGATTTGCGGGATCTAAAGGCACAATATCAGCATAACGACCTAACCATCTTGTCGTTTTTGCAGAAGCCACTGAGGTATAAACAGCAAACACAGGATTAATAGGTAGGAATAAACGTAATAATATACCGTCAATAAAAGAAGTATGATTCGGTGTAATTATACATTTTTCATATTGAGAAAACTGATTAACAAGTCCTTCAATTCTTATTCTAAATAAGAATTTAAATAGTGTTTTAAAAAACGCTATTAACATCATATCCATATCTCATTTTGCTATAATTAGTCTTACTATAAATAGGATGTGATGAAAATAAAATAGATGACCTCTGTTTTGCCCTTTATATCAGACGACTTCCTAATTATTTAGCAAGTTTTGCGAGAATTACCGCAATTATTTCATTAATAGATAACCCCGCATCAACAATAATATCTGCACATTGCATGTATAAAGGTTCACGCTTAATTAAAACATCATGCATTTCTGAAACTAATGTTTTACCTGTCAAACTAGGTCTTTGTGCTTCATTAGGATCTTGGGATAAACGTTCAACTAATGTTTCAAGTGAGGCCTGTAAATAAATTGTAACACCTGAGGTTTTCATATAAGCACGATTTTTATCTGCCAAAACCATACCGCCACCAGTTGAAATAACTTGATTAGGTTGACTTACTTGAATAAGAGCGTCTGATTCAATTTGACGAAAGAAATCCCAACCCTTCTCTTCCACCATAGAGGATATAGTTTGTTGATATTTTTGGGTTATCCAATAATCCGTATCAATAAATCTATAATTTAAAGAGAGAGAAAGCGCTTTACCTACTGTTGTTTTCCCTGCACCTCGAGGTCCGATAAGGTAAATTGTACTTTCCATAAAATGCACTATCTCCATAGTGTGTTCCCATTAGGGTGTAATTAAAAATTTACATACTGTAAAGTATGAAACATCATACCTGATGTAACAAAAAAATAAAGCCACACTTTAGAAAAGTATGGCTTATTTAATATTCTCAATAATTAGCGACGAATTGTATTATCACCGTAACCAATCCATTTATAAGTCGTTAAGGCATCTAATCCCATTGGGCCTCTGGCGTGTAATTTCTGCGTACTAACAGCAACTTCCGCCCCTAAGCCGAATTGCCCGCCATCTGTAAAGCGTGTACTTGCATTGACATACACTGCGGCAGAATCAACTTGACGAACAAAACGATCAGCATTAGAAATAGATTGCGTTAAAATAGCATCCGAATGCGCTGTACCATAGCGGCGAATATGACTAATAGCCTCGGTTAAGCCACCCACCACTTCTACATTTAGATCAAGTGATAACCATTCATCACAATAATCTGCGTCTTTTACATCAACAACAGTTGCTCCACCTTTTTTCAGTCCAGCTAATGCTGTTTCACTTGAGTGTAAAGTGACCTTTTGAGCAGCCATAGCATTACTTAGCTGTGGTAAAAATATATCTGCAATTTCTTCATGCACTAAAAGTGTTTCTAACGAATTACATGCACTTGGCCGTTGTACTTTGGCATTAACGATAACGGTTAATGCTTTTTCTAAATCGGCACTTTCATCAACAAATGTATGGCAAACACCAATCCCACCAGTGATAACAGGGATCGTTGATTGTTCACGGCATAATTTATGTAATCCAGCTCCGCCGCGAGGAATAAGCATATCAATATACTCATCCATTTTTAGCATTTTAGCGACTAACTCACGATCAGGTTTATCAATCGCCTGAATTGCTCCCGCAGGAATACCACATTTTTCTAAAGCTTGTTGAATAACGGTAACCACGGCTTGATTGGTATGATGTGTCTCTTTCCCGCCACGAAGAATGGCTGCATTACCGGTTTTTAAACATAATGAAGCAACATCAATGGTGACATTAGGGCGAGCTTCATAAATAACGCCAACAACACCTAACGGTACACGGCGACGTTCTAAACGTAAACCGCTGTCTAACATACGGCCATCAATAACTTGCCCCACAGGATCTTCTAAGCGACATACTTGTCGAACATCATCAGCAATAGCTTTTAAACGTTCAGAAGTCAGCAATAAACGATCAAGCATCGCGGCATTAATATTGGCTTCACGAGCTGCTTGCATATCTTTTTCGTTGGCGGCAAGAATTGAAGCTTCTTGTTGCTCTAATAAATCAGCCATAACCAGTAATGCCTGATTTTTTTGCTCTGTCGATAATTGAGCTAAATGCCAAGACGCTTCTCTTGCTGATTTACCCATTTGTTCTAACATCGAAGGCTCCTTAGCTAACAATCATATCGTCACGGTGCACAGCAACACTACCATACTCGTAACCTAAAATTTGACTAATTTCTTGTGAATGGTGTCCCGCAATTAAACGCAGTGCATCACTATTATAATGGGCAACACCATGAGCAAGATCTTTACCCTGTAAACTCTGAATGCGAATAACACATCCACGAGAGAAATCGCCTTTTATCTCTTTAATGCCTTTTGGTAAAAGGGAGCTACCTTTTTCTTTAATTGCTTTTTCAGCCCCTTCATCAACAATAATGACCCCCGCAATTGGCGCACCAAAAATCCATCTTTTACGTGCTTCGAGTGGGCTTTCTAATCCGTGGAATAACGTTCCTACAGGTTCATTATTGATAACTTTAGCAATAACTTCAGGTTGTACACCGGCTGCAATGACAACATCAATACCTGCGCGCCCAGCAACAGTAGCTGCTTGTAACTTTGTTGCCATGCCACCCGTACCCAAGCCAGATACGCTATCACCCGCCATTTCGCGTAATTCATCATTGATATCAAATACTTCTGGGATGAGTTTTGCTTCAGGATTACTACGAGGATCAGCTGTATACAGTCCTTCAATATCTGTCAGCAATAACAGCTTGTCTGCACTTCCTAAAATAGCGGCTAATGCAGACAGATTATCGTTATCACCCACTTTAATTTCTGCGGTTGCAACGGCATCGTTTTCATTAATAACGGGAATAATGCGATTATCTAATAATGCATGTAATGTATCACGCGCATTTAAGAAGCGTTCTCTATCTTCAATATCAGCTCGTGTTAACAACATCTGACCAATATGAATACCATAGATGGCAAATAATTGTTTCCATACTTGAATTAATGCGCTTTGGCCTACCGCGGCAAGTAACTGCTTAGAAGCAATAGTTGCGGGTAAATCAGGATAATTCAAATATTCACGCCCTGCTGCAATTGCACCAGAAGTAACAATAATAATCCGGTGACCTTTTTCGTGTTGTTTAGCGCATTGGCGAACCAGTTCAACAATATGAGACTGATCCAGACGTCGTGAACCACCAGTAAGTACACTTGTCCCTAATTTAACAACCAGTGTTTGGCTGCTACTCATAACATTTACCATTCTTGTTGATTATTTAAAAAGATAATACACAGTTTTATCAGGAGAGAAGCGTTATGCCAACCGACATAACGCAAAATCTATGAAAAGTTGCCCTAACACAAAATTAGGGCTGGATGGGAAGTGGAAATTTGTTCATTTTTTCATCTGGCATAAGTGTCATATCTAATTCACTCGCTGCCGTTTTAAGAAATTGATGAAAACGGATCAGTGTTTCATTGATTGATTCAGTAACATCATTTTTACTTATATTCTGATGTATCCAATCACCATTTTTATCGAATAGCCCAATTTGATAATGATAAATGAGCTGTTCATTGTTGCGCTCTAATTCCATCCACCAGCCCCAAAACTCACGTTTTTCTGGTACGACTTTCTTATTTACACAAACAGCTAAACAGTCAAAAAAGAACTGGTTCTCTTGGCATTGTTGCTCTCGGATATAAGGACCGATTTGAGCAAAACGTTTTAATAACTTACCTCGGGTAGGGTTCAAAGATGAAGTCATAAATTCAGTCTCCTTAGAAACTCTACTGTTATATAATCTAATATAATTAGCAAGTTATTGTTCATGATTAATTATATTAATTTGTCATAGATCCAATCAGCACTTTTTTGTAAAGCGAGCTCTAAACCTTCATAAAGTGGTTTTTCATTGATTGCTAAGATATCGCCATCCATAGAAGAACGAGCTATTAACTGAGAATCTTCTTTAGGGCTCATTTCATCACCTTTCCAGTAAACACCCATCATAGGTACTGGAATTCGTCGTCCAATCAGCCCTTGGTTTTTCAGTGAATAACTGCTTAATGACAGCCGAAGATTATTTTCATCAATATTCCATAAACCTAAACGACTCGCTAATACATCAAGATACATCACAGGAATTTTTTTCTGTAGCTCAGATTGCGTGAAGAATGTATGAATTAAAGGTCCTAAAGCAACAACACCTTTAATTAATTTAGGGTAGATATAAGCTAAACGTACAGCAATATTTCCCCCAAAACGAAAGCCCATTACGCCCACACGAGTATGATCAACCCAAGGTACTTCAGAAAGTTGCTTGAGAACTTCGCCTTGTAACTGACAGGTATCTTCAGTCAATTTTTGCTTTATCGAATAACCGATTGAAGGCATATCTAGCGTTAACATTGCAATGCCTTTCGGTGATAAATAATCCCTAAAGAAACTGACATAATCGCTTTGAAGACCATCTAACCCACCGCAGAATAATACTGTGGGATATGGGCCTCTACAATCTTTAGGTAAATGCAGAAAACCAGTTGTAGTTCCCTTCCCTTCTAATTTAAATGTGAGTTTTTTCACCTCAAAAGAGGAAAATTTTGTCGCATTCTCAAATGCTTTCATCGACAAAGTAACGGCCTGATCTGCTAAAAAATCACCATTAATAAAAGGATACGCAGCAATACTATACAGATGAGCAGCCCGCAACCAACAATCAGCGGCAGCATCTCCTGACTCTTTTCGCAATGCTTTTTGTTGCCAAATCATAGCTTGATGTGACCATTCATATGACCAGCCACCTTTGCGATACCCCACAACAGTATCAATAAATTTATCATCACTACGAGGTGCATCATGTACAGCAATTCGGCTCAAAACTTCTTCAATTTCGATAGGTGAAATACCACGCCAAATCCAAAGCAAACGCTGAATAGTACGATACCAATTTTGCTGGCTTGCACCATTAAGCACAGTATACGTATTAATATTCGATTTTGGATGAGTGTACTGAATTAGTGTTGAGGTTTCAGCGTGTTTTGCTCTAGGTTTAAATAGAGTTTCAGAAAGGTTTGTATTATTTGCCATATCACTCTTCAAATCAGTCGATATCGAATAAAAGGGGCCAAAAAATCTGGCTTTATCATAGCATGAAATCAATATGAACTGTGTATCACGACGAGTGTTCGCACGAAGATATAATACAAAGGAATAATAAAAACATAAAAACAAAAATCCCCGCCAAGGCGAGGATCTTAATTAAAACAGCCAAATAAACGTTATTAAATTATTTTTGATCGCAAACTGGCGGAATAAAGGCAACACCCATATCCCAAGGCTGTTCAATCCAAGTATTTTGTGGAATATCAACCACGAAATCATCCACTAATGGGCGCCCTTCTGGTTTTGCGAAAATAGTCACAAAGTGGGCTTTTGGATACATATCACGGATAACTTTAGCTGTACCACCGGTATCAACTAAATCGTCAACAACGATAAAGCCTTCACCATCACCTTCTGCTTTTTTTAAGATTTTGAGGTCGCGCTGATGATCATGGTCATAGCTAGAAATGCAGACTGTATCCACATGACGGATACCTAATTCACGAGCAAGTAATGCGGCGGGAACTAATCCCCCACGGCTGACAGCAATAATGCCTGTCCATTGTTCGACTGGTAGTAAACGTTGCGCCAATTGACGGGCATGTATTTGCAACATATCCCACGTTACAACATATTTTTCGCTCATAATATTGTGATCCTAGCTACTTGAATGCGAGAGAAGCTTTTTTGCGGAAAAAAAGGTTGCGCGAGATTATAGTGATTTGAGCGCCTAAAAACCAGAGAAAACATGCAAAGAGATGAGATTATCCTCATTTTTTTCTGTATTTTCTTTTTATGATTAAAAAATGAACCATATAAAAAATGAATACAAATAGAGATCTAATTTCTTAGATAGAGATGTGAATAGAATGACGCATTCATCAGAAGAAAGTGATATTCTCAATTATATTGGCGTATAACGCTCAGAATAATAAAGCTAACCCTTAAAAAAGCGGTAGGCTATTAATAACACAGATGCTGTTAGAGGAGACCCATCGTGTCTGAACTATCTACTCTATCCCCACAACCACTATGGGATATTTTCGCAAAAATTTGTTCGATTCCACATCCATCACATCATGAAGAAGCTTTAGCTTCTCACATTCTTTCATGGGCAAGTGAAAAAGGTCTTTTTGCTGAGCGCGATGCGGTTGGTAATATTTTAATTCGCAAGCCTGCAACTAAAGGCATGGAAGATCGTAAAACAGTTGTTTTACAAGCACACTTAGATATGGTGCCACAAAAAAATAACGACACGGTTCACGACTTCACTAAAGATCCTATCCAACCTTATGTTGACGGTGAATGGATCAAAGCTAAAGGCACTACATTAGGTGCTGATAATGGCGTAGGTATGGCATCTGCATTAGCTGTTTTAGCTGACGATACTGTTAAACACGGTCCATTAGAAGTCCTGTTAACTATGACTGAAGAAACCGGCATGGACGGTGCATTTGGTTTACAACCAGGTTGGTTACAAGCTGATATTCTTATCAACACAGACTCTGAAGAAGAAGGTGAAATCTACATGGGTTGTGCGGGTGGTATTGATGTTAAAACCACAGTAAGCCTTTCTTACGATGCTATCCCAGCAGGTCACGTTGTTAAGCAACTGGTTCTGAAAGGATTAAATGGTGGTCACTCAGGTGGTGATATCCATTTAGGTTTAGGTAATGCAAATAAATTATTAGCACGTTTCTTAGCAGGTCATGCAGAAGAATTATCACTAAAACTAATTGATTTCCATGGTGGTACACTGCGCAATGCTATTCCTCGTGAAGCAAATATCGTATTTGCAATTCCAGCAGATAAAGTAAGCCAACTAGAAACAGTAAAAGCGAAATTTGAAGCATTATTAAAAAGCGAATTAGCCATTGCTGAAAAAAATCTGAAAATCGAGTTACTTGATACAACAACAGATAAGAAAGTATTTAAGGCAGACTGCCAAGAACGCTTAATCAACCTACTTAATGCCATGCCAAATGGCGTTATTCGTATGAGTGATGACGTTGAAGGTGTTGTTGAAACATCATTAAACGTCGGTGTTGTTAGCATTGTTGACGATAAAGTAGAAATCCTTTGCTTAATCCGTTCTTTGATTGATAGCGGAAAAACCTATGTTGTCAGCATGCTGACTGCATTAGCAAAACTAGCTAAAGCTGATATCGAAACCAAAGGCGGTTACCCAGGCTGGAAACCTGATGCAGACTCTCCTGTTATGCATTTAGTTCGTGATACCTATCAACAACTGTTTGATAAAGTGCCAAATATCATGGTAATCCACGCAGGTCTCGAGTGTGGTCTATTCAAAAAACCTTACCCAGATATGGATATGGTTTCTATTGGACCAACAATCCGTGGTGCTCACTCACCAGATGAACGTGTTCATGTTAAAAGTGTTGGTCAATACTGGCAGTTATTAACAGCAATTTTAAAAGCGATCCCTGCTAAATAATCTCGCTTTAAATATCATAATGAAACCCGCTTAATTGGCGGGTTTTTTTGTTATTAACGCTATCATAAAGAAATAATTTATCTCTCCATACACACTCTATTTCCCTTAAGTATCATAATTTATTCCTTATAAAACAAATATCTCTCTGTCTTATTCCATTTTGGAATAAACAAACAATCTTAACAAATACAATTTATAGAATGCTAATCATTATCATTAGCATTAATATTTATTGAGTGATATTTTCATGCCTTCCGCATTTCAAATTAAAAAATAAAAATTCAAAGGGTTCTATTGTGTCTAACAAAAATTGTGTTGCTAGCGTTATTCTCGCCTTACCTTTAAGTTTACTCTCTGTTCAAATTCATGCGACAGTTAATCAAAATACATCTGAAAAGATAATTGTCACCGCTGAACCATCACAAGATCCACAATCTCCTGTTTCAGGTTTTATTGCCACAAAAACACTATCAACAAATAAAACACCAACTGAAATTGAAAAAACGCCACAATCTATTACGGTTATTACTCGTGATCAGATGGATGCGCAAGATGTCAGTTCCGTTTCACAAGCATTGCGCTATACACCGGGTGTTTTCACCGAATATCGAGGAAGTTCTAATCGTAATGACGAGGTTTTTATTCGTGGATACAGTTATGCACCTCGTTTCTTAGATGGTTTAAGCTATGGTATGGGAGCTTCATCATCAACAGGGGCACTTGATCCATGGTTATTAGAGCGCGTTGAAGTTGTTAGGGGGCCTGCATCTGTTCTTTATGGCCAAGTAAACCCGGGTGGCCTTGTTGCAATGACAAGTAAAAGACCCACAGCAACGTCTATTCGCCACATTCAAGTACGAGCTGGAAATGATAAATTGGCAGAAACTGCATTCGACTTTTCAGGTGCATTAAGTGATGACAATCGTATTCTTTATCGCCTAAATGGTATTGCCAAAACACAACACACTCAAATAAAAAACTATAAAGAAGAGCGTTTTGCCCTCGCTCCCGCTATTACTTTTTTACCTAATGAACAAACACGTTTAACGTTATTAAGCTTTATTCAGCAAGAGCCTGAAGCGGGTTATCGTAACTTTTTACCCGCTTATGGTACGGTGAAAAAAACACCTGAAGGCACTATTCCTTTTGATTTCGATGTAAACAATCCTGATTATCACCAATCGTGGCGTCAACAATATGGCGTAGGCTATGAATTTGAACATGAATTTAGTGACTCACTCAAAATAATACAAAATGCTCGTTATAGTCATATTAATCAAAAATATAAATACCTTGTTTTCGGCTCATTAAGAAAAGACAATCCTTATGTGCTCGAACGTAGAGCTCAACAAGAACAACGTAAAACGGATACTTTAGGAATAGATACACGTTTACAATCTGATTTTACTACTGCAAAACTTAATCATACTGTGATTGTGGGTATTGATTATCAATGGAGTAAAGATCAAGATAATTTACGCCGAGCTATGGGCTCAGAGTACGACTTGGATTGGCGTGATCCTAATTATAATTATCCGATTAATATGAGCTTACAAAAATCTGCAACCGATCAGTTGCAAAAACGCGATCAAATCGGGTTATATCTACAAGATCAGATCCAATGGCAAAATTGGATATTACTTGCAGGTTTACGCCAAGACTGGGCGCAAGTACGAACTCATGACTTCTTAGCAACCACATATGATCAGCAAAATGATAATAAACTAACGGGTCGTGCTGGTCTTTTATATGCTTTTGATAATGGTATTTCACCTTATATAAGTTACAGCACCTCTTTTGAGCCTAATTTACAAACCCGTAGAGCACCGGGTAGTGCGCCATTTGAGCCAAGTGAAGGACGCCAATTAGAAGCGGGTATTAAATACCTCACACCAAATCAGCAAACATTAGCAACGCTCTCTATTTATCAGTTACAACAACGTAATGTTACTAACTATAATGCCGAAAAAGCCTATTTTGAGCCTGTTGGTGAAATTAGAAGCCGTGGTATTGAAGCACAAATTAATAGCCAATTAACTGAAAATATCTCATTGATCAGTAGCTATGCTTACACCGATACAGAGGTCAAAAAAACCATTATTTCAGGAACGCAAGGAAAAGAGTTACCTAGAGTTCCTAAGCATATGGCATCATTTTGGGGTCAATATGATGAAACCTCAGGGCTATTTAATGGGGCTAAAGCGGGTTTTGGCGTGAGATATGTAGGTGTATCTCAAGGTGATACCAAAAATACAATCAGTGTCCCTGCGGTAACCTTGTATGATGCGATGATCGGTTATTCTTTAGATGAATTATCACCTTCTTTAAAAGGGGCTGAGATCCAATTAAATATGAATAATATTGCGAATAAACATTATGTTGCATCTTGTGCTGGTGATACCGCATGCTTTTATGGAATAGGTAGAACAATGACAGCAACGATGAATTATCGCTGGTAAGATCATATAGAATAAATTAACTACGTTAGCCATAGCCAATCTATTGATCGGCTATGGTTTTTAATTCTTATAGCGCTAAAAGAAGTTGTCGTTCTATTTGTGGATCTTGCAAAGTGACATGAAATCCGATTAATCGTACACCTCGGCCATTTCGGCGTTCATGCCATGCTTGATAAGCGATATCTATTAAATCGGCTTTTTCTAAAATAGGATGAGTATGCTCTTGCGTCGTTAACTGAAAATCATCAAATTTTAGCTTAACGCCTTGCCTTGCGATCCTTAGATCGGGTTTAACCTTTGTGAGTCTTTTTTCTAATTCGTGATACAACCCATCAAGTAATACTAAGCAGTCATCCCATGAATTAATATCGTGGGCAAACGTCCGTTCAACACCTACCGATTTTCTAAGTCTATCGGGGTTAATTTCTCGCTCATCAATACCATGACTACGTTCCCAAAGGTTTTGTCCAAACTTTCCTAATGCTTTTACCAAAGAAATAACATCTGTACGACGAATATCAGCACAAGTTTCTAACCCCATTTCTTGCAAGCGTGCAAATGTTACCTTACCTACTCCTGGTATTTTATTAAGCGGTAATTTCAAAATAAAATCATCAACTTGCTCAGGAGTAATAACAAATTGTCCGTTAGGTTTATTAATATCAGAAGCAATTTTTGCCAGAAATTTAATTGGTGCAATGCCTGCGGATGCAGTGAGATTTAATTCATCAAAAATTTGTTGGCGTATTTCTTGAGCCATCAGCGTTGCAGAGCCATGACAAAGCTTGCTTTCAGAGACATCAAGATAAGCTTCATCAAGTGAAAGAGGTTCAATAAGATGAGTATATCGAGAAAATATCTGCCTGATCTTCGTTGAAGTTTCTTTATACAGAGCCATTCTGCCAGGCAATACTTTTAAATGAGGGCATAGCTTCAATGCTGTCGCGGTTGACATAGCACTACGGACACCAAAACGACGTGCAGGATAATTTGCAGTACAGACAACACCTCGGCTAGAGGCATTTCCACCAACCGCAATTGGGATCTCTTTTAGTGCTGGATTATCACGCATCTCAATCGCAGCATAAAAACAATCCATATCAACATGAATAATTTTACGCATACAATTACCTCATCTATTAACTGTTTAAATATACAGTAAATACATATTAACTACAATTTTTATTCACTCTTGACTCCCTCTAACGAGGTGTATTTCTCATAAAAATCTGAATTAGTCTGTTTATTTATAGAATTGTCACAAAGTGATGTTAGATTATTTTTGCTTGTTGATTAATTACATTTACTTTAAAAATTGTTTTGTAACTACATATAAAACAAGGAAATAATTTTTCATGATCAAATTATTTATTGCTATTTCTCTCTTTTTTTATTCTGTAATTCTTATGGCATCTCCTAAAATTATCGCACATCGTGGTGGCACAGCTGATGCCCCAGAAAATACTGAAATTGCTATAAAAACAGCACTCTCTAATCAAGCTGATGCAATTTGGATCACTATTCAATTATCAAAAGATAACATTCCTGTACTTTACCGTCCTAGTGACTTAAAAAGCTTAACAAATGGACAAGGCACTATTTCTGAATTTACAGCACAGCAACTTAAACAATGGGATGCTGGCTATAAATTCGGAGAAGCACAGCAATATCCTTATCGAAATAAAGGGATCACTATTCCTACCTTAGATGAAATTTTAACTCAATTTCCCACTACTCAATTTTATCTTGATTTAAAATCACCTGATGCTGATCCCGTTATTCAAGGTGAAGCATTAGCTACAGTTCTCAGTAAGCATAATGCACTTGATAGAACCCGTGTTTATTCCACTAACACTGCCTTTCTTGAAGCACTCCCGACTAATGTAGAGCATTTTGAAAGTCGTGATATTACTCGCGATATCCTCGCCAATATTACTATGAGTCACGTTTGCTTATTGCCTGAAAACCTAGATATTACTCGTTGGTATGGGCTTGAATTACATAGAAAAGTAGAAGTTGTTGAAAAATATACTCTAGGTGAGGCGCGATCAGCTTCTGTTCTTAGTTGGGATAAGGATGCTATGTCATGTTTTCGTGCTGGTGGCAATGCCCATATTGTTCTTTTTGGTATCAACACCGAAAAAGATTATATTCAAGCTACCGAATTAGGTGCTGATGCCGTCATGGTTGACTCTCCAGCTAAAATGAAAGAATTTAGAAAAGAGTAAATAACTCTATTTAAGCTTTCACTTTTATATTCACTTTATTCTCTTCTACACTTAATAGTGTTATCCGATAGAAATAAGTAAGGAGGAATAAAATGTTAAACAATAAAATTTCTGGTGATTGGAATTTATTCAAAGGAAAAGTAAAAGAAAAATGGGGGAAGATCACCCATGATGAACTTGATATTATCGAAGGTACACGAGAGCAACTCATTGGTAAACTTCAAGAACATTATGACTATTCCTATGAAGAAGCCAAAAAAGAAGTTTTAGAATGGGAGGGGCAAAACCCTTATCCATGGAAGTGAACCTTTAACGCAAGAGTTCACTTTTTATTATCCTACTTCTATTCTATTAAAAACTTTTTTTAGAATACTTATATTTTTAGAATGAATAAAAAAGAGTGATGGTAATTAAAGCCCATCACTCTTTTTTTATCTAAATATATTTTTATTATTAAATAATTCGATTCTTTTTCAGTAACTCTTCTCGTGCGGACTCTTTTGCCATACGTTTTTTACGTGCATCACAAGGTTCAGGACAATCACACTCTTTTTCTATACCCATAGCCCCTAAACCACCGCAACTACCTTGAAGGCTTTTACGCTTTACAATATATCCTAACGCCATTCCAAAGAAGGCAATCAAGAATAAGATGAAGGCAAAAAGAAATATTTTTAACATAACCTTCTCTCCTTAAATTCTATTTTTTCAAGAACGGGGCGAACGCTTTACTATAGCGCTCTTCAAACCCATTTTCAGTTTTCACTATCATAAAGACAGGAATATTTAGTTCATTTGCTACTTCTAACCCCTTTTCAGGTCCTAAAACATTCAATCCTGTAGAAAGGCCATCAGCACTCATGCAAGTGGGGACAATCACAGTAATAGAAACAAGGTTATGTTTAATAGGATGACCTGTAGTTGGGTCAATAGTATGAGAATAACGGACACCGTTTTCTTCAAAGTAGTTACGATAATCACCAGAGGTTGCAATTGAATTATCACCCGGTTCAATAATTAACTGAACACTCTGTTTTGTACCATCATTAGCTGGTTTCTCAATCGCTATACGCCAAAGCTTGTCATTGCCATTTACGCCTTGTGTTCTTACTTCACCACCAATATCAACCATATAATTAGTGATATTCTGTGATATTAAATACTCAGCGACAGCATCGACACCATAGCCTTTAGCAATAGAAGAGAGATCGACATAAAGCTCAGGGATCTTCTTGATCAGCATATTTCCTTCAACAGCGAGGTAATCAATACCAATCCACTGTTTACGCTTTGCTAATTCATCTTCAGAAGGTTGGTGAGTAAATCGACCTTCTGGTCCAAATCCCCATAAATTTACTAACGGCCCAACGGTTACATCTAAAGCACCGTTCGTAATTTTATTAATACGAATGGCTTCACTCACTACTTTAGCAGTCGCAGGCGAAACAGGGAATGGTGTATTAATTTCACGACTTTGATTGAAACGACTCAATTCAGAATGAGGACGATATGTTGACATTTGATCGTTAACTTCTTCAAGAATACGATCGATCTCTGTTTGTAAGACGTTTTGTGGAGGTGAATTACTATCGGGGACATATTTAATCGAGTAATAAGTTCCCATTGTTTCGCCTTCTAATACCTGCTGTTTTTCACCACATGCAGACAATAGAACTAAAGCAGACAGCATCACTATCCAATTTATCATCTTTCTTTTTAACATAACTTTCTCTTCTGATCATGAGCGCCCACATAAGTGGGCGCTTGTCATTTCATTCATTTATGCTTTATGGGAGGTTAGGATCAACCGCCAAAGTCATCCAGCATAATGTTTTCATCTTCAACGCCTAAATCTTTGAGCATTTTAATAACAGCAGCGTTCATTACTGGCGGTCCACACATATAGAATTCACAATCTTCTGGTGCTGGATGATTTTTGAGGTAATTCTCAAACAACACATTGTGAATAAATCCAGTATATCCCGTCCAGTTATCTTCAGGTAAAGCATCTGAAAGTGCGACATTCCATGTGAAGTTTTCGTTTTCTTTTGCAAGCATATCGAAGTCTTCAGTGTAGAACATTTCACGCACAGAACGAGCACCATACCAGAAGCTAATTTTACGTTTAGAATGTAAGCGTTTTAACTGATCAAAAATGTGTGAGCGCATTGGTGCCATACCTGCACCACCACCAATAAAGATCATCTCTGCATCAGTTTCTTTAGCGAAGAATTCACCAAATGGCCCTGAAATTGTCACTTTATCACCTGGCTTTAATGACCAAATGTATGACGACATTATTCCTGGTGGTACATCAGGATTACGTGGTGGTGGTGTCGCAATACGCACGTTTAACATGATAATGCCATGCTCTTCAGGATAGTTTGCCATTGAGTAAGCACGTACTGTGGTTTCTTTTACATCAGAAACGTAGCGGAACAAGTTAAATTTATCCCAGTCTTCACGATACTCTTCTGGCACATCAAAATCTTCATAACGCACGGTGTGAGGTGGACATTCGATCTGAATAAATCCACCTGCACGGAAAGGTACAACTTCACCTTCAGGAATTTTTAATACTAATTCTTTAATGAAAGTTGCTTTGTTATCGTTTGAGATAACTTCACATTCCCATTTTTTAACACCGAAGATTTCTTCTGGTAATTCTAACTTAAGGTTGTTTTTTACGTTGACCTGACAGGCTAAACGACAACCCTCTTTAGCTTCACGCTTGTTAATATGCGAAAGTTCTGTCGGCAGAATATCACCGCCCCCCTCAAGCACTTTAACGCGACACTGGCCACAAGAGCCACCGCCACCACAAGCCGATGAAATAAAAATACCTTCGTTTGATAATACGTTTAGTAATTTATCACCTGCTGGTGCATTAAAGCTTTTGTCTGGGTCTCCATTGACCTCAACTGAAATATCCCCTGTATTGACCAGTTTTGATTTTGCGAACAAAATCAACGCTGTTAATACCAATACAATCAGGGTAAACATCACGACACCTAGAATAATTATATCCATGAGTTCTTCTCACCCTTTATAGCTGAACACCAGAGAAGGACATGAAACCTAATGCCATCAACCCTGTGGTGACAAAAGTAACGCCTAATCCTTTCATACCTGCCGGTACATCCGCGTACTTCATTTTCTCACGGATAGAAGCCAACAATACGATGGCTAACATCCAACCAATTCCAGAGCCGAAACCATAAACAATAGATTCACTAAAGTTATAGTCACGTTGTGCCATAAATGACACACCACCGAAAATGGCGCAGTTAACGGTAATAAGAGGCAAGAAGATCCCTAATGCGTTATACAGCGCAGGGAAATAACGGTCTAAAATCATCTCTAGGATTTGTACCAGTGCGGCTATCACACCAATGAAAGTGATAAAGTTTAAGAAACTTAAATCGACACCTTCCATTAATGCATTATCACGTAACACATAGTTGTAAACCAAGTTATTCAGTGGTACAGAAAGACCTAGAACAACAGTAACAGCGATACCTAATCCAAATGCCGTTTTTACGTTTTTAGATACAGCGAGGAATGTACACATCCCTAAGAAAAACGCGAGCGCCATATTCTCAATAAAAACAGCACGAACAAACAGGCTTATATAATGTTCCATGGCGATTAGTCCTCTTCAACCTGTGCAGGTTTTAATGTACGTAATCCCCAAATTAGCAAGCCAATGATAAAGAATGCACTTGGTGCTAACAGGAATAAACCGTTAGGCTGATACCAGCCACCATTCTGGATAGATTCCATCACGGTAATGCCAAATAATTTACCAGAACCGAAAAGCTCACGTAAAAATCCGACAAGGATCAAGATAGCGCCATACCCTAAGCCATTACCAATACCATCCATAAAACTTTCAATCGGTGGTGATTTCATTGCATAAGCTTCTGCTCGTCCCATAACGATACAGTTAGTAATGATAAGGCCAACGAAAACAGAAAGTTGCTTAGAGATTTCATACGCATAAGCTTGCAAAATTTGGTCAACAACGATAACTAATGAAGCAATAATCGCCATTTGAACAATAATACGAACGCTACTTGGTATGTAATTACGAATTAGTGAAATAAAGAAACTTGAGAATGCAGTAACCAGTGTTACAGCAATTGTCATCACGAATGCCGTTTCAAGTTTTGTTGTTACAGCCAGTGCAGAACACACACCCAATACCTGTAAAGCAATAGGGTTGTTATCTAACAATGGTCCAAGTAAAACGCGTTTAATTTCTTTTGTATCAGCCATTGATTTCTCCTTCACGTACTTTTTTCAGGAATGGGCCGAAACCTTTTTCACCTAACCAGAAGTCGAACATATGCTGGATGCCATTTGAGGTCAGTGTCGCACCAGAAAGTCCATCAATACCATAAGGATTACCAGAAGCAGCGCCACTACGTACAATCTTGATAGCAGGTACGCCTTCCTCATTGATTAGACGCTTACCTTTCCATTGTGCTTTCCACTGTGGATTGTCAACCTCTCCCCCTAAACCGGGCGTTTCACCATGAGCATAATAAGTAATACCTTTGGAGGTTACACCATCAATATCAACCGCTATAAAAGCATACATCACAGACCATAAACCTGAACCATAGACAGGTAGTACGACTTCTGTTGTTTTACCTTGCTCATCAAGGACAAAATACACTTCTGCTGTATTTGAACGTCGGCGAATTTTGGCAAAATCATCTGCCGGTGATAGTGCAATTGAAGTATCGTCACTACGTAATGCCGTATTTAAATCAAAATTACCTTTACTATCAGTCAGTTCACCTGTCTGAAAATTAACAATTTTTGCTTTAATACGAGTGTCATACACTTTCAATACATCTGTTGCGCTCATTTTAGGTACAAGCAATCCAGCAACATCAAGAATATTACGTTGTTTATCAAGAAGTTTTTGTTCTTCTTGTTTAGACTTAAGTCCAACCGCGGCCCCTGCTACTACGACGGAACACACAAGACACAGAATAAATACAACGAGAAACGTTCTTGCGACGCTATCTTTGTTTTTCTCTTTAGCCACGAGCTTTTCTCCGCTTAATATTCGCCTGAACAACCACATAATCGAACAGTGGTGCAAATAAGTTTGCGAATAAGATTGCCAGCATCATTCCTTCTGGGTAAGCCGGATTGACGACACGAATAAGCACAGCCATTACGCCAATCAAAATACCGTAAGCCCATTTACCTTTATCAGTAAATGATGCAGATACTGGATCTGTTGCCATAAACATCATACCAAACGCAAAACCACCTAAAACAAGGTGCCAGTGCCAAGGCATTGAGAAGAGAGGATTGGTATCTGAACCGATAAAATTAAACAGATATGACATCACGATCATGCCTACCATTACTCCTGCAACGATACGCCATGAAGCGATACGAGCAAAGAGAATGACAGCACCACCAATTAAGATCATCAGCGTTGAAACTTCACCAATCGAACCTGGAATATATCCCAGAAAAGCATCCATCCAAGAGATAGGTTGTTGGGTAACTGTGTTTAATAATGCGCTTTCACCTGATACAGACCATTGTGACAATGGTGTTGCACCCGAGAAACCATCAGCAGCAGTCCAAACCAGATCACCTGAAATTTGAGCTGGATAAGCAAAGAACAGGAATGCACGACCCGCTAATGCTGGGTTCAAGAAGTTACGACCTGTACCACCAAAAATTTCTTTTGCGATAACAACACCAAACGTAATACCTAGTGCAGCCTGCCAAAGTGGTAGCGTTGGCGGTACAATCAAAGCAAACAGTATGGATGTAACAAAGAAACCTTCGTTAATTTCATGCCCACGAATGAAAGCAAAAAGTACTTCCCAAAACCCACCAACCGCAAAAACAACAAGATAAATAGGTAAAAAGTAAGTTGCACCAAGTAACATCTTACTTCCCCAACCTGCATCCGTTGCTAATGATGCACCAAGGTATTGCGCAAGGCGATAATGCCAGTCGGAAGCGATGATTTGCTGTAATTCTACGCCACTATATAACTGATTCAGTGCAGGGATCGCTTGGTGGCCGACATTATACATTCCCCAAAACATTGCTGGAAAAACGGCTAACCAAACCAAGATCATCATGCGTTTTAGATCGATAGTGTCACGAACATGTCCACCATTACGCGTTACTGTGCCTGGCGTATAAAATACTGTGGTCACAGCCTCATAAAGTACGTACCATTTTGCTAATTTGCCACCGGGCTCAAAATGGTGCTCTACTTTTTCAAATAAATTTTTCAAACCCATGAGTTACCCTTCCTGCTCAATTTTGGTCAATACTTGGCGCAGTGCTGGGCCATACTCATATTTGCTTGGGCAAACATAAGTACATAATCCCAAATCTTCTTCATCCAATTCCAAACAACCTAATGCTTGCGAACTGTCTGTATCACCTACAACTAAATCACGTAATAAATGCGTTGCCATAATGTCTAATGGCATAACACGCTCATAGTTACCAATTGGTACCATTGAACGTTCGCCACCATTCATTGAAGTTGTAAAAGCAAAGCGTTTATTTTTTAGGAAGTGACCGATAGTTGTACGAGTGATAGAAAATTTATCGCTACCCGGCATACCCCAACCAAATAACTCTTTATCACGACCTTCTCGTAATACAGAAACTTGATTATGGAAACGACCTAAATAGTGATGAGCCTCATCAGATTTCCATCCCCATAACACAGAGCCAGAAATAATGCGGTTTTCATCATCAACTAATTGATCTTTGGTTAACTCATAGAGATCAGCCCCTAAACAAGTACGCACTAAACGCGGTGCTTTTACTTGAGGGCCGGCTAATGCAACGACGCGTTCAGTGTATAAAGAACCTGTTGTAAACAAGTAACCAATAGCAATCACATCTTGGTAATTTAAATGCCAAACCATTTTCTTAGCACTGACAGGCTCTAAGAAATGAATGTGAGTACCTACCAATCCTGCTGGGTGAGGACCAGAAAATTGGTTATAGCTAATTTGTCCGTCATTTAATTTTGCAGGTGATTTTTCGCCATGACAAACATAGACCTTTCCTTCAGTTAATCTGGTTAAAACAACAAGGCCATCATTAAATGCCTTCTCATTTTGCTCAATAATAACCATAGGATCAGCCGCAAGTGGATTGGTATCCATTGCAGAAACAAAAATGGCAACAGGTGTTGTACCTAAATGCGGAGTACGACTGTAAGGACGAGTCCTTAACGCAGTCCACATGCCCGATTTAACAAGGTTGGTTTCAACCTGTTCACGGGTCAAATCTGACAACGCAGCGCTATCATAGCGATTGAAGGTAATTTCTTCGTTGCCATCAATTTCTATCACGATAGATTGGAACACACGGCGTTCACCGCGGTTAATTTCAACGACTTTACCACAAGCTGGGCTGGTGAAAACAACACCGGCATTCTTTTTATCTTCAAAAAGAATTTGCCCTTTTTTTACATGCTCACCTTCCGAAACCATCATAGAAGGACGCATACCGACATATTCTTCGCCTAGCAGTGCTACGCGTTGAATCGCGGGTCCGTCTTCTATCACTTGGGCAGGCGCTCCTGCAATTGGGAGGTCGAGTCCTTTTTTAATTTTAATCATAAGATTTGCACAAGTTTATCAGTTAAACCCTAAGCTACAAATTCACCCCGAAAATGTAGCGACTCTGTAATAAAAACATCTTAAGGTGTTTTTGAACCTTAAGTTATTTATCTCCGATAATTGTTACTATTTTCTCTTATTCTGCCGACCTGAATTTTATCATCTCAGCCTAACCCTGTCTGACTATTCGAGTGATTTAGCTCAAGCAAATGGGAATATTATTTTGACTGAAACGTTAACAACTCGTATAAACCGAATTAAAATATCATCTTTCTCGACGATCGCTTAAATTTTACACAGAATATTTTGTAATAGAAAAGAAACCATCTCAGATTTTAATTTACAAATTTATTGCTTCATAGCAATCTACGATCTACTTTATCAACAAATTTTAAGCTATTTTTCTGATAAAACCATGACCAGTCACGCAAAACAACTAATCAGTTTTTTAACATTAATGTTAACTTCTTTATTAGTTAACGCCGAGAATAGTTCAAGATTTCTAATGGAACCTGTTAAAAAAAGTACAGGACAGCCTATCTATATTCAGATTTTCAAAGAAGAAAGCTTACTTGAACTTTATACAGAAAAATTAGATGGGCAATTAGAAAAAGTACGTACTTACCCCATCTGTAGCTATTCTGGTGGGTTAGGCCCTAAAAAGTTTCAAGGTGATTTAAAAAGTCCAGAAGGCTTTTATCAGGTTAATTTTTCACAATTAAATCCGAATAGTCGATTTTACCGAGCTATCAATCTAGGATTTCCTAACCAATACGATAAATCAAAAGGATACACAGGGGATTTTTTAATGATCCATGGAGCGTGTAAATCGGTTGGTTGTTATGCAATGACCGATTCAGTTATGGATGAAATTTATCAGTATGCTGAACTAGCCCTGAAAAATGGACAATCAGTGATCAATATTCATATTTTCCCATTTAAAATGACTAACGAAAATATGAAGAAACATCGCTATTCAACGGACATAGATTTCTGGCAACAACTTATGCCCGCCTATCAATATGTCGAAGAGCGCAAACAGATCCCTTCTGTAACTGTTAAGGATGGACACTATCTTGTTAATAGCACCTCAATTGTACCTAATCAAGCCATCCTTAATTTATCACAAAATAGTGAAAGTAAATGGCTACAGGATACGCACACCACGATCAAATAATACAAACTCCCCCACAGGAATACGTTGCCAAGACTCATTTCCAGTAAGTGGTAATGTTGAAATAACAGAAACAACATCATCTGATTGTGTATGTTGCTGAAAATCAATTTCTACATCTTGATCAAGTAGTTTTGCTTTTCCAAAAGGCGCTTTTCGCGTGATCCAATGCAAATTTGTTGAACAATATGCCATAACAAATCGTCCATCGGATAACAGCATATTAAAAACCCCTTTTTGCCTTAATTGAGAGGCTAAAGTAGCAATAAAACGAAACACAGCCGGCCAATTAGCAGGTGTTCGTTTATAACGCTCTTCAAGTTGATTTAAAATCCAACAAAATGCTTTTTCACTGTCTGTTTGACCGATAGATCTAAAGCGTCCTGTTTCAAGAGATTGATAGCCTTTTAATTGACCATTATGTGCATAGGTCCAGTTTTTACCCCATAATTCACGGGTAAAAGGATGGGTGTTTTCTAAAGAGACATTTCCTCGATTCGCCTGACGAATATGGGCAATGACAGCCTCAGATTTAATCGGATATTCTTGAACAAAGCGAGCGACAGGTGAAATAGCACTGGCTTGAGGGTCTTTAAATGTGCGACACCCTAGTCCTTCGTAAAAGGTAATTCCCCAACCATCTTTATGAGGCCCAGTTTTGCCCCCTCTTGGAATTAACCCACTTAGGCTAAAATTAATATCTGTCGGTACATTTGCACTCATGCCTAATAATTCACACATCGCTCACTCCTTCTTGTCGATGTTTATTGCTGATTTATAGCAATCTCAATAACGACTTACTTTTCCATTTCTTTTTCAATTAATTGGATCAGAATATGGATAACTTTGATATGGATTTCTTGGATGCGATCAGCATAACCAAAATGAGGAACACGAATTTCAATATCCGCAGTTCCATCCATTTTGCCACCGTCTTTACCCGTTAGCGTAATGACTTTCATGCCTTTTTCACGCGCAGCACTAATCGCTTTGATGATATTGCCTGAGTTACCTGAAGTTGAAATTCCCAGCAGAACATCACCTTCTCTACCTACAGCTTCAACATAACGTGAAAATACATATTCATAGCCAAAATCATTACTCACACATGAAATATGGCTTACATCAGAAATCGCAATGGCAGGATAACCTGGACGATTTTCACGGTAACGCCCTGTCAGCTCTTCAGCAAAATGCATTGCATCACAATGAGAACCACCATTACCACAAGATAATACTTTGCCACCAGCCTTAAACGAATCTGCTAATAATACAGCTGCTTTTTGAATAGCTTCAATGTTTGCATCATCTTGAAGAAAGCGAGAAAGGGTATCTGCTGCTTCTGTTAACTCACCACGGATAAGATCTTGGTACATAGGATTTTTACTCCAGAAAGGGTAATCGAAATTTTCTGTTTCTCAGTGTAACGGATTCGATGTCATGAAAGAAGATACCCATTACCGACAAATGCTAACTTCTCTCATTTACGAATAATTTGTGAGCTATATTGTAATTAGAATGTAAATATATTGATAAAAGTTAGTGACTAGATTAGATCTAAATAACAAACAACAGGTCTGACCTCTGATCTCTTGCTAAATACAGGAGTTTATTATGACACTACTCAGTATTGCACTTTTCATTATTCTTATTGGCATACTTAGTTATCGCAAATCTGGTATTGCGGTAAGTAGCCTTGTCCTTATTGCTTACACTTTTGTAATGGGTCTAGTCAATATTTGGAGTTACTGGCTACTTCTTCCCGTTGCATTAGTTTTATTACCCTTTACACTTCCGTCTATTCGTAAAACCTATATTTCTGCTCCTGCACTTAAAGCATTTCAAAAAGTCATGCCTTCTATGTCTAAAACAGAACAAGAAGCCATTGATGCAGGTACAACATGGTGGGAAGGTGAGCTTTTCCGTGGCGCTCCTGATTGGAAGCAATTGCATAATTATCCCAAACCACAACTCACCGCTGAAGAACAAGCGTTTCTTGATGGTCCAGTAGAAGAAGTTTGTCGTATGACAAATGACTTTGAAATCACTCATGAGTTAGCTGACTTACCACCTGAAATCTGGCAGTACCTGAAAGATAATCGCTTCTTTGCGATGATTATTAAAAAAGAGTATGGCGGATTAGAGTTTTCTGCCTATGCACAATCTCGTGTATTGCAAAAGTTGGCTGGAGTATCTGGTATTTTAGCTATCACAGTTGGTGTACCTAACTCTTTAGGCCCTGGTGAACTTCTTCAGCATTATGGTACCGATGAGCAGAAAAAACGCTATTTACCCGGTTTAGCCAAGGGAGATGAAATTCCTTGCTTTGCTTTAACCAGCCCTGAAGCTGGCTCTGATGCAGGTGCGATCCCAGACAGTGGTATCGTTTGCATGGGAGAATGGCAAGGAGAGCAAATATTAGGTATTCGTTTAAATTGGAATAAGCGCTATATCACCCTTGCACCTATCGCAACCGTATTAGGATTGGCGTTTAAATTGCGTGATCCTGAACATCTTTTAAGTAACGATGAAAACCCTGGCATTACCTGTGCATTAATTCCCACCTATGTAAAAGGCGTTGAAATTGGCCACCGCCATTTCCCATTAAACGTTCCGTTTATGAATGGCCCTACTCGCGGTAAAGATGTTTTTGTTCCTATTGATTACATTATTGGTGGGCCAAAAATGGCAGGACAAGGCTGGAGAATGCTGGTGGAGTGCCTTTCTGTTGGTCGTGGAATTACTCTACCTTCAAACTCGACCGGTGGATTAAAAAGTGTGGCAATGGCAACGGGCGCTTATTCTCGTGTACGCCGTCAATTCAAAATTCCTATTGGTAAAATGGAAGGTATTGAAGAGCCATTAGCACGTCTAGCTGGTAACGCTTATCTTTTAGATGCGGCTGCAACCTTAATTACCACTGGTATTATGTTAGGGGAAAAACCTGCCGTTCTATCTGCTATCGTCAAATATCATTGTACTCATAGAGCACAACGTGGTGTTATTGATGCAATGGATATTGTTGGTGGTAAAGGGATCTGCCTTGGAACTTCAAACTTTGTTGCCCGTTCTTATCAAGGTTCGCCTATTGCGATCACCGTTGAAGGTGCCAATATTTTAACACGTAGTATGATCATTTATGGTCAAGGTGCTATTCGTTGCCACCCTTATGTGTTAGATGAAATCGCCGCAGCACGTGACAGCAATCTACATGATTTTGACCGAGCCTTATTTGGCCATATCGGGCATGTTGCAAGTAACACCTTACGAAGTATTTGGTTAGGTATCACTAATGGTCGTTTAAGTGCATCACCAACCAATGATGAAACACGTCGTTACTATCAGCAAATTAACCGCCTTAGTGCCAATATGGCTTTATTATCTGATGTTTCAATGGGGGTTTTAGGTGGAAGTTTAAAACGTCGTGAGCGTATTTCTGCTCGTTTGGGTGATATTTTAAGCCATATCTTCCTCGCTTCTGCGACCTTAAAACGCTATGAAGATGAAGGTCGTCATACTGCCGATTTGCCATTAGTACATTGGGGTGTGAAAGAGTGTCTATACCAAGCTGAAAATGCAATTGATGAACTGTTACGTAATTTCCCGAGCCGAATGATCGCAGGTACTATGCGCGCCATTATTTTTCCTCTCGGTAAAGTGCAGAAACTGCCATCTGATAAACTAGACAGTAAAGTGGCTCAAATTATTCAACAACCATCTGAAACTCGCGATCGTATTGGTAGAGGCCAATTCTTAACACCTTGTGAACACAATCCACATGGTTTAATGGAAGAAGCATTACTTGATATTTTGGCAGCAGAACCTATTTTCGACCGCATTTGTCGCCTCTACGAGAAAAAATTCAGTTTTACTCAATTAGATAAGTTAGCAGATAAAGCATTAGCAGATAAACGAGTGACACCAGAAGAGGCTGATATTTTACGTAAAGCTGAACAAAGTCGCTTACGGAGTATCAATGTTGATGAGTTTGACTTTGATGCACTGGCGGTGCCCGCAAAAAAGTCTAAAACGAGTGATACTAAAACAGATAAAGCAGCCTAGTTTATTTATATGAAGGGCATATCACCCGCTGAATAAAACAAAACACCTCATAACTAAATAAGTCATGAGGTGTTTTTATTTCAATAAAAGTAAGACTAATAAAAAGGATTAATTAAAGATTTAACTCCAACGCTAATAATTCTTCTATGGTTTGACGGCGTCGAATTAATTGAGAAGCCCCTTTTATTATTAATACTTCTGGAATAAGAGGACGACTATTATAATTAGATGACATTGAAGCGCCATAAGCCCCTGTATCATGAATAATTATGTAATCACCCACTTGAATTTGAGGTAACAAACGAGGGGTAACTGTGCCACCTTCCTGCTGAGTAAAAACATCACCCGATTCACAAAGCGGGCCTGCAACAATAGTTTCTTGTAATTCTATCATTGGCTTTATTTGCCCATGATTATCTAAAACTGAAATTTGATGGTAACTTCCATACATAGCAGGGCGCATTAAATCACTAAATCCAGCATCCACCAGTACATAGTGACGGCTTCCCATCGATTTAACCGCTCTTACTTGAGAAACTAATACACCAGACTCAGCCACTAAGAAACGTCCCGGCTCGATTTCAAGCTCAATATCATGACCAAGATGTTGTGCAATACGTTGACGTGCTTTATCCCACAACGAAAAATAGTGAGTTAAATCGACCGTAGCATCACCTTCTTGATATGGCGTTGATAATCCGCCACCAGCTGAAATTGCTTGAATATCAACCTTAGCGGTAAGCACTTGTTCTACCATTGCATCACAAACGCTTGATAGATGCTGATAATCGACCCCTGAGCCAATATGCATATGAAAACCAACTAGAGTTAGGTTGTATTGTTGGATCACAGATAATGCTTCAGGAACATCATCGAACCAAATACCATGCTTACTATTTTCACCACCTGTATTAGTTTTTTGGCTATGTCCGTGACCAAATCCAGGGTTGATTCTTATCCAAACAGCATGCCCTTGATTGCGTTCACCTAATTGACGAAGCATATCTATAGAACCTGCATTAACAGGAATATCTAACTCAATAACACGTTCAATAGTTTTTTCATCCAATAAATCAGCAGTAAAGACAATCTCACTTTTTTCTCTACCGCCTTGATAACCTGCCACTAAAGCACGTTCAATTTCACCTAATGAAACCGAGTCTACTTTTACCCCCTGCGCTTTCATTAAACGTAAGATATGAATATTTGAGCAAGCCTTTTGAGCAAAGCGAACCACATCAAACGATTTTAGTTGAGCAATACGTTCAGAAATTGTATCGCCTTGATAAATCCATAATGGCGTTCCATACGTTTGCGCGAGTTGATATTGAGCCATAGTGATTGATGTTGTCATAATATTTACTCATAAAAGTCACTGGTGAATAAAATGATTATTAATTAACTTAAAAAGGAATAAAAATATCAAATAAGCTACACTCTATTCATCTGTGATATAGGAATAATAAATGAAAGCTCCTTTTAACTGGCGACATATTGAAATATTTCATGCTGTAATGACGACACAAAATCTCACTGAAGCAGCTGAATTACTGAAAACCTCACAACCTACTGTAAGTCGAGAGTTATCACGTCTTGAGCATTTATTATCATTTAAGTTATTTGACAGGATAAAAGGTCGGCTTCAGCCCACAGCAGAAGGATTACGATTTTTTGAAGAAGTGCAACGCTCTTATTATGGTTTAGATAGGATCATTAATGTTGCTGAAAGTATTCGTCATTTTCGACAAGCTGAACTAAATATCACTTGTTTACCTGCATTCGCTCAATCATTGCTGCCTTCTATTTGTCGTCAATTTATTGATCAACATCCCGATGTCAATTTAACTATCGTCCCTCAAGAATCACCATTGTTAGAAGAATGGCTATCAGCTCAACATTATGATTTAGGATTAACAGAACACACCCAGACACCAGCAGGAACTCGACAAGAAACACTGTTAACACTCAATGAAGTTGCCGTTTTACCTAAGTCACATCCATTGTGTCAAAAAACATTGTTACACCCGTCTGATTTTCAGAACGAGCGTTTTATCAGCTTATCTGTTAATGATACTTATCGACAGCTCATTGATACCGTTTTTATTCAAGAAGGAATAACGCGACAATTAATCATGGAAACACAAAGTGCTGCATCTATTTGCGCCATGGTCAGTGAAAATATCGGCATTTCAATTGTTAACCCTATTACTGCTCTTGATTACCTCAATAAAACACTTTGTATTCGCCCTTTAAGTTTTACAATCCCTTTTACTATAAGCTTAATTTGCCCATCTCACCGCCCATCATCACAACTGGTTTCCTATTTTATTGATGTAATGAAAAGTGCATTAGCGAATTACCCTGCACACTTAAAGCTCGCCTTTACCCGATAAACCAAGCCAATGTGAAGAGGATGAAAACCATTCAACAAGAAAATCGAGCAATACACGTACTGCAGCTGGCATATTTTGCCGACTTGCTAAAACAGCATAAATCCCCATAGGTTGAGCTTGATAGTCAGCTAAAACGTGTTCTAACTCTCCACTTTCAAGATAAGGTTTTGCTGAATAATAAGGCTGTAATGATATCCCCGCTCCTTTTAATGTTGCCTGTAATAACACAACGGATTCATTAGCACTCAAATTACCGCCAACGGGCACAGAATAACGCTTATCTCCTAAATTGAATTCCCACAAGCTACGACCAAAAAAACGATAAGTTAAACACTGATGTTGAGCGAGATCATCCGGTGTTTTCGGTATTCCTTTTTTTACTAAATAATCTTTATGAGCACATACTACAGAAAGGCATGTTGCCAGCGGCCGCGCAATTAAATTAGGCTCAAGATGATTAGTAATACGCAAAGCAATATCAATGCGTTCTTCCACCAAATTCACTGTTTGATTAGTAATTTGTAAATCGACAGCAATTAAAGGATAACGCTGCATAAACTCACAAATAGCAACAGATAAAATGCTATTTGCTAATGATTGTGAACTGGTAATACGAACAAGCCCACTAATTTGATGACGCTCTTTAGGAATATTGGCAGGGATACGTTCTGCCATTTCTAATAATTGCAAACTTTGTTCATAAACCATCTCACCAACAGATGTTAAGCTCTGTTTGCGTGTCGTTCTATGCAATAAACGAACACCCGCCCATTCCTCCATTTCATTTAAATAGCGAGTTACCATGGCTCTAGACATGCCTAGATAATCAGCAGCTTTTATCATGCTACCTTGCTTCACAATAGTCACAAAAACTTCTGATGCTTTTATTTTATCCATTTTATTTGCTCGATTTACGCAACAATTAATTGCCTGAAATGGGGTTTTTCTCTTGTTTTATGCAACATATTATAGTCAGCAACAACATTATGGAGAAAACAAAAGATGAAAAAATTACTTCCTTTAACACTTGCAACAACCGCCTTCTTCGCAACTTCAGCATTAGCTACTGAATTAACATTAGATATCTATAATCCAGGAGAGGCGAGTGTTTTTCCTGTTTCTTCTGAAATTATTTATGGTGATAAAGATGCTGTTTTAATTGATGCTCAATTTCAGAAAAATGATGCACAAGCCTTAGTTGATAAGATCAAAGCTTCTGGAAAAAACCTGACTTATATTTATATCAGCCATTCAGATCCTGATTTTTATTTTGGATTAGATGTTATTACTGATGCGTTTCCAAATGCTAAAGTGATTGCAACTGCGCCCACAATCAATGCAATCAACGAAACCCAAGCAGGAAAACTGGCCTACTGGAGCACAGTACTTAAAGAAAACGCCCCTAAAAAAATCATCATTCCTGAAGAGGTAACAGGCGATAGTTTTTCTATTGAAGGAGAGACTATTTCTATCAAAGGATTAGATAGCCAATCTCCAGATAGAACATATCTTTATGTTCCAAAACTGAACGCAGTGATGGGGGGTGTTTTAGTTTATGAAAATATTCATGTCTGGTTAGCAGATACTCAAACTATCACAGAGCGCCAACATTGGGTTAAAGCATTGCAACAAATAAAATCACTCTCACCAAAAACTGTTATTCCAGGCCACTATTTACCTAAAGTAACATATAGTCTACAAGCAGTTGACTTTACAATGAATTATCTAATTGAGGCTGAGAAAAATCTTGAAAAGACAAAAAATTCAGATGAATTTATTGCAGTGATGGAAAAAACTCATCAGAATTTAGCAGATAAATCAAGCTTAGAGCTCAGTGCAAAAGTACTTAAAGGAGAGATGCAATGGCCTCAGTAACAAGCAGTACAGGTAACACTCATAGTACTAAAATATTGCACTATGTTTACGATCCTCTTTGTGGTTGGTGTTATGGCATTGCTCCCCTTATTGAAGTAGTGAGTAATATATTTCCAGATGCTATTAAGTTACATGGTGGTGGTTTATTTACACCAACAAGAGCCGTAACCGGTGGTCAATCATGGAAAGAGCACGTCACCCCCATTGATGAACGTATTAGTCAGTTATCAGGTCAAGTATTTAGTCATGCATATCGTGACACTCTTGGTAACACAGAAATGGTATTAAACTCTCTGTTACCTATTTCAGCTATTCTTGTTGCCCAAATAATGGGAAAGCGTGACGTTTATTTATTAAAAGCATTACAAGAAGCCTATTACCTTGACGGTTTAAATATCAGTGATAAAAACACACTATTATTTATTGTGAAAAAGCTAGACTTTGATGTTGAACAGTTTGCATCTTTACTGTCTGAAATTAATGAAGCACAAACTCAACAACATTTAAGTCAAACACAGCAATTAATGAGCCAAGTTAATGGCCGTGGTTTTCCGACACTATTTATTGAAGATGCTCAAGGTTATCACCTGATATCAGTTGAAAAATATTTAGGTAATACAAAACGTTGGCAGCAATTTATAACAGAAAATCTATAATCAATTTTATAGTGTGCTGATTTATTTACGTATTTCTGCACACTACCTTCTTTATTATTCAAAACATTACCCATTTTAAATGTTATAAATATAAAATTATCAATAAACTAAAAATAGAAACTAAGCACCATTAGTGTCGAAAAAGATAAACAAGAACCAAATGCGACTTTGTTTAAATATTCTTTTGTGGTTATTAATACGATGCAATACACACAAAGCCCCAACAAAGAAGCACCTAAAAGAATATAAGGTAATTTTTCAAATCCACACCATGCACCAATTGCACCAAACAATTTCACATCACCAAAACCCAATACACATTCTTGATAAATAAAATATCCCCATAAATAAATGCCATAAAACAGCCCCGTTCCCATTAAAAAACCATAAAAAGCATGATGAAAAAGGACTAAACCATATGTAGTATAATTTATTGATAATCCTAAAAATAACAACCAAAATGTTAAGTCATTAGGCAACAAAAAATAGTCCGCATCAAAAATAGAAAGCATTAATAAATAAAAAGTTAACATTGAAAATATTATCAATAAAGACAATGAATTAATTGAAGTTATCCAATAAAGAAAAATAACAAAATAACTAAAAATAAGCTGATAACGCCGAGATTTAGGCAATAAAGATAATAAAGAATAAAATGTACAAATTTTAATTGTCATAAAAAAATAACTAAGAAAAGAGAGCAAGAAATCACGTTTAAAGAGAAAATAAATAAAATTCATAAATATCAATTCCTTATTTTTTACAGCTCCTGTGAGTTAACTGTATAAGAGAATAAATTGAATACCGAGAATTCTTTTATAATTACCCTAAAAACATGAAATTTTGCGACAAAACTCGCAAGAAAAATCACGCTATAATAACGATAAAAGCAAAGTGATAACTTGCATGCCATAATGTCATGCGTATGATGCATATCACATATTTTATTTATCACGGTTAACCATCTTTTACGTAAGGGTTTCACGTTATGCGTATTCCTCGCATTTATCATCCAGAATCACTCACAACAGGCATGCAAACAACATTAGATGACGAAGCATCTAATCATGTTGGGCGTGTATTAAGAATGTCTACAGGGCAAAAATTGGCATTGTTTGATGGTTCAAACCAGGTGTTTGATGCCGAAATCATTGAAAGCACAAAAAAGTCAGTCACAGTGCAAGTAAATGAAGGCATTGTTGATGATAAAGAATCCCCTCTCGACCTCCATTTAGGGCAAGTATTGTCTAGAGGTGAAAAAATGGAGTTTACTATTCAAAAATCAGTAGAGTTAGGTGTAAATACAATTACGCCACTGATCTCAGAGCGCTGTGGTGTTAAACTAGATCCAAGCCGTTTAGAGAAAAAACATCAACAATGGCAAAAAATTATTATCTCAGCCTGTGAACAGTGTGGTAGAAATACACTTCCACAATTGATGCCAGTGATATCATTAGAAGAATGGTGTGCTCAAAATGATGATAGTTTAAAACTCAATTTACACCCTAGAGCAAACCAAAGTATTAATACCTTACCCTTACCTGTTAAAAAAGTGCGCTTATTGATTGGCCCTGAAGGTGGGCTTTCCCCCGAAGAAATAGCCATGACAGCAGAGCACCATTTTACTGATATTTTATTAGGTCCTCGTGTATTAAGAACTGAAACAACAGCGCTCACCGCAATCACCGCTTTGCAGGTTCGGTTCGGCGATCTGGGATAAAGGAGAAGTAATGATTAAATTAGGTATTGTGATGGATCCAATTTCATCCATCAAAATCAAAAAAGACACCAGCTTTGCCATGCTATTAGAAGCACAGCGCCGTGGTTGGGAAATTCATTATATGGAAATGAACGATCTTTACCTACATCAAGGTGAAGCTCGCGCTCATACTCGTTTACTCAGTGTAGAAGAAAACCCAAAAAAATGGTTTGAATTTGGCCAAGAGCAAGATATTGCTTTAGGTGAACTTGATACTATTTTAATGCGTAAAGATCCGCCTTTTGATACCGAGTTCATCTACGCAACCTATATTTTAGAGCGTGCAGAAGATATGGGAACACTCATTGTTAATAAGCCACAAAGCTTGCGTGATTGTAACGAAAAACTCTTCACAGCGTGGTTCCCAACATTAACACCAGATACTTTAGTTACCCGTGAAGCTAAACATTTACGGGCTTTTCATGAAAAACACGGTGATGTGATCTTCAAACCATTAGACGGTATGGGTGGCGCATCTATTTTCCGTTTGAAAAAAGACGATCCTAACGTAGGTGTCATTATCGAAACACTCACAGACCATGGCCATCGTTTCTGTATGGCGCAAAATTTCTTACCTGAAATTGTTGATGGTGATAAACGCATTCTTGTTGTAGACGGCGAACCTGTTCCTTATTGCTTAGCACGTATTCCTGCAAAAGGGGAAACTCGTGGCAATTTAGCGGCTGGTGGTCGTGGTGAAGCTCGCCCATTAACAGAGAGTGATTGGGCAATTGCACGTCAAGTCGCACCTATACTTAAGCAAAAAGGCCTTATTTTTGTTGGCTTAGATGTTATTGGCGATCGCTTGACTGAAATTAACGTCACAAGCCCAACTTGTGCGCGTGAAATTGAAGCTGCTTATCCTGATGTATCTGTAACAGGTATGCTAATGGATGCAATAGAAGTACGCCTAAATAAGAAAAACTAACTTTTAATCCCCCCCGCTAAAGGGTTTAAAAGTCTGAACCTAGCCCCTACATATAAATAGATGGTATACATTAAGAAATACAATGTATAAAGGGCTAGGTTTTTTACTAAAAATGATCAGGGAACAGTATTACTATTATGAATTTACTTAACCATTTTCTTATTGCTATGCCTTCATTAAGCGATCCGCTATTTGAGCGTTCGGTCGTCTATGTTTGCGAACATAATGAAAACGGTGCGATGGGCTTAATTATTAATAAACCTATCGAAGACATCTCAGTGGAAGGCGTATTAGATCAACTAGAGATTTTTTCAACGGACAGAGACGAAGCGATTAGCTTACAAAAACCTGTGATGTCAGGAGGTCCAGTTGCAGAAGAGCATGGTTTTATCTTACATACTCCGGTGTCAGGTTTTAGCTCTAGCATAAAAATCAGTGACAGCACCATGATCACAACATCCAAAGATGTATTAGAAACCTTAGGCACAGCAAGACAACCAGAAAAAACATTAGTTTCTTTGGGATATTCCAGCTGGGAACAAGGTCAGTTAGAGAAAGAGATTTTAGAAAATAGTTGGCTTACAGTTGAAGCTGCGCCTCAGATTATTTTTGATACCCCTATTGCTGAACGTTGGCATAAAGCTGCTGAATTAATTGGGATTAATATCCATACTATTTCGCCTATAGCGGGTCACGCATAATGTCAAACAGAACAGTAATGGGCTTTGATTTTGGCACTAAAAGTATTGGTGCTGCTATTGGCCAAGAGATCACAGGAACTGCTAGACCTTTAGCTTCATTTAAAGCCAAAGACGGTATTCCTGATTGGTCTCAGATCGAAAAAATCATAAAAGAATGGCAACCTGATTTAGTCATTGTGGGTTTACCTCTTAATATGGATGGCACGGAGCAATTAGTCACAACCCAAGCAAAAAAATTTGCCAATCGCCTACATGGTCGATTTGGTGTACAAATTGCCTTGCATGATGAACGCCTTAGTACCGTTGAAGCTCGTTCTCACCTTTTTGAGCGTGGTGGCTATCGTTCATTAGATAAAGGCAGTGTGGATGCAACATCTGCCGTTATTATTCTTGAAAGCTGGTTTGAACAGCAATGCTAACAAGTGCACGTCATGCAAAACGACAGGTCTTGTTAATCTCACTCTTAAGCAATCAATCTCGTTGAATTAATCCTTCATGTTGACGTTGCTGACGACTTAACATGAAGGTTTGCATGCCATATTCACTACCCGTTTGCATTAATGTTGTTACTTGGTGATATTTCCCTTCTCTAATAAGATGCGAAATGCCCTGCGTAACTTGCATTATTTCAAATAATGCCACTCGCCCACCTTCAGTTGAAGGTACCAACTCTTGTGAAATTATCGCCCTCAAACTGCATGCTAATTGTGATGAAATCCATTGACGCTCATTACCTGCAAATACGTTAGTAACACGTTCAAGTGTTTGTGTTGCGCCTTGAGTATGCAAAGTAGCTAGAACTAAATGCCCTGTTTCAGCTGCGGTTAAAGCTAACTTAATGCTTTGTGCATCTCTTAACTCACCTAGCATAATAACGTCTGGATCTTGACGTAAAGCACTCTTTATTGCACTTGCACTATTTTTCACATCGCGTCCAACCTCTCGTTGCTGAACAACACTTTGTTTATTGTTATGTATAAATTCAATTGGATCTTCTAATGTCAAAATATGCTGACGTTGATATTGATTTAAATGATCAATCATCGCGGCTAATGTCGATGACTTACCACTGCCTGTAGCCCCAGTAACTAAAATAAGCCCATAAGAATAGTTATCTAATAATGTTGAAACCGACTTAGGTACTCGAAGTTTATCTAAAGAAGGGATTTGTGTTTCAATTATTCTTAATACTGCTGAAACACCTTTTTGTTGTCGAAACAAATTAATACGAAGCCGTTGCCCACAGGGCAATGTAAGTGCTGTATCAATCTGACCTTCATTCTCAAAAATTTGCTTTTGGGCATCCGTCAAAAAAGGCCTGAACCACGCAAGTAGACTATCGGAAGTGATAGGTTTACATTGATTTTGTTGATAAAGTATTCCATTGATCCGTAATCGTGGTACATCGCCACAACAAAGATGCAGATCAGAGGCGTTATGCTTTACACTATACGCAATTAAATTTTCCATTTTCATCTTATTATCTCCTGAGTTGCCATGAATACTATTAAACAGAATCTCGTCAATGTCAGGTCTCACATTGACACAGCAGCGCAGAAATGCGGCCGTTCTTCAGAAGAAATAACACTACTTGCAGTGAGCAAAACAAAACCTGCGAGCGACATCGAAAAAGCAATCGCGTGTGGGCAAACTGAATTTGGTGAAAACTATGTCCAAGAAGGCGTTGATAAAATCAATTATTTTGCTGATAACCACACTTTAGTTTGGCACTTTATCGGTCCTCTACAGTCAAATAAAACACGCCTTGTTGCTGAAAATTTTGATTGGTGCCATACCATTGATAGATTAAAAATCGCTCAAAGATTAAGTGATCAACGTCCTACTTCATTGCCACCATTAAATGTACTTATTCAAATCAATATTAGTGATGAAAACAGCAAATCAGGTATTAATCTCACTGAACTTGATGGGCTAGCAGCACAAATTTCTATTCTTTCAAGCATTAAATTACGTGGATTAATGGCTATTCCCGCACCTGAAAGTAATTATGACAAACAAGTTGAAGTATTAGAAAAAATGCATCTTGCCTTTAAGCAATTACAATCTCAATATCCCAACATAGATACATTATCTATGGGAATGACGAGTGACATGGATGCTGCTATTGCTTGTGGTTCAACACTTGTTCGTATTGGTACAGCAATTTTTGGCGCAAGAGATTACGCGACTAAGTAAAAATAGAGGTTTATATGGAACATCGTAACATCGCTTTTATTGGCGCTGGAAATATGGCTCAAGCCATTATTGCTGGATTGATTCAAGGTGGATATCCAGCACATAAAATAACCGTCAGCTCTCCTTCTGCCATTCGCAGAGAGCCTTTAGAGAAAGAGTTTGGTATCCATAGTACTAATGACAATATTAGCGCAGTGAAAAAAGCGGATGTCATTATACTGGCTGTAAAACCTCAAATGATGGAAGAAGTTTGTAAGCCCTTACAAAATATTGATATGAGTAAAAAGTTAGTCCTCACTATCGCTGCTGGCATTCCTGCTACACGTTATAACGACTATTTTGCAGCTCAATTACAACTCGTTCGTATTATGCCAAACACGCCTGCACTCGTAGGTAAAGGCTTAAGTGGTATGTTCGCGTGCCATTCACTTTCATCTCAAGATAAACAATTCGCCGATGAATTAATGAAAAGTGTCGGAACAACTGTTTGGGTAGAGCAAGAATCTGCCATCAATGATATTATCGCCGTTGCTGGTAGTGCACCCGCTTATTTCTTCTTGTTTATGGAATCAATGCAACAAGAAGCTGAACGTTTAGGTTTTTCACCTGATGTAGCAAAAGCCATCGTGCAACAAGCGGCAAGTGGCTCTACTGCCTTAGCTGAAAAGCAACATATGCTACCTTTCTCAACTTTACGCGAGCAAGTAACATCAAAAGGTGGAACGACAGCCGCTGCGCTTATGCAGTTTTATGAAGGTAAATTACCTGAAAACGTCGCTTCTGCCATGCAAGCTGCGATTAAACGTGCGCAAGAAATGGAAAAACAATTTTAATTTCATCAGGGCCAACTAATGAATTTTTTAAATTTCGTCATTCTGACTCTTCTTCAACTCTATACATCCGTACTTTTATTACGTGTTTGGATGCAATGTGTTAGAGCTGATTTTTATAATCCTTTTTCACAATTTATCGTCAAGATCACACAGCCAATTGTTCGCCCATTAAGAAGTGTAATTCCTTCTATTGGCCCTATTGATACAGCCTCCGTTTTACTGGCATATGTATTAATTCTACTAGGTATTATTATTCCATCTTATCTATCTGGAACATCATTTCCTTTATCTTTAATGTTCCCATTTGCTTTTATTGAACTACTCACAGCAGCAGGTAAGATGATTTTTTGGTTGATCATTATCCGCGCGATCCTTAGCTGGGTAAGCCAAGGTCGTAATCCAATTGATCATCTTTTATATCAATTAACAGAACCTTTAATGGCACCTATTCGTCGTGTAATTCCGGCAATGGGTGGTTTAGATTTCTCTGCAATGATTGTTATTCTCGTGCTTTACGCTCTGAATTATCTGCGTGTAGACGTTTTACAATGGTTACTTAGCGCAACTCTTTACTAAGGATAACACTCATGCAAAAAGTAGTACTCGCAACAGGAAATCAGGGAAAAGTCAAAGAGCTAGCCTCTTTGCTTTCTGATTTTGGTTTAGATATTGTTGCTCAAACAGAGCTTGGTGTTGATTCAGTTGAAGAAACTGGCTTAACTTTTGTTGAAAATGCGCTAATTAAAGCGCGTTATGCAGCAAAAGTGACCGGTTTACCTGCAATTGCCGATGACTCAGGAATTTCGGTTGATGCTTTAGGTGGTGCACCAGGAATTTACTCAGCACGCTATGCAGGTGTAGATGCAAGCGATCAGCAAAATCTGGATAAATTGCTTAATGCAATGAAAGATGTACCTACTGAAAAACGCCAAGCGCAATTTAATTGTGTATTGGTTTATATGCGCCATGAAAACGATCCAACACCTCTGATTTTCCACGGTATTTGGCATGGTGTATTAAGCACAGAAATGCATGGTGAAGGTGGATTTGGTTATGATCCTATTTTCTTTGTTCCAGAGTTAAATTGCACTGCAGCGCAATTAACTAAAGAGCAAAAAAATCAGCACTCACATCGTGGTAAAGCACTTAAATTAATGTTGGATGCGCTTAAGAATGCTTAAGTTGCCCCCATTAAGTTTATATATTCATATTCCTTGGTGCGTACAAAAATGCCCTTATTGTGATTTCAATTCACACACACTAAAAGGTGAAGTACCACATCAGGAATATGTGCAACATTTACTCAATGACTTAGATGCTGATCTTATTCACGTTGGTTCTCGTGAAGTTCAAACGATATTTATTGGTGGTGGAACACCTAGTTTATTAAGTGCTGAATCAATGGCTGATTTGCTTTATGGCGTTAAAGAACGCTTAGCTGTTAGCCCTAATGCAGAAATTACCATGGAAGCAAATCCGGGAACCGTAGAAGCTGAACGCTTTGCCGGATTCCAACGTGCTGGTGTAAATCGTATTTCTATTGGTGTGCAAAGTTTTGGCAATGACAAACTTATTCGCTTAGGGCGCATTCATGATGCAGATGAAGCTAAAAATGCAGCTCGTTTAGCCAAAGAATTAGGCTTACGTAGTTTTAATTTAGATTTAATGCATGGATTACCAGACCAATCATTATCTCAAGCGCTTTCGGATTTACAGCAAGCAATAGAATTATCCCCACCACATTTGTCTTGGTATCAATTAACCATTGAACCCAACACACAATTTGGTTCCCGCCCGCCTAAATTACCTGACGACGATATGTTGTGGGATATTTTCTCAGAAGGCGATAAATTATTGACAGCTGCAGGCTATCAACAATATGAAACATCAGCATATTGCAAGCCGGGTTTTCAATGTGAGCACAACTTAAACTATTGGCGTTTTGGAGATTATTTAGGTATTGGCTGTGGTGCTCATGGAAAAATAAGTTTTGAAGATGGTCGCATAATGCGAACAGTAAAAACCAAGCACCCTAAAGGTTTTATGGAAGGCCGTTATCTCGATCAACAACATTTTGTTGATAATGATGACCGTCCATTTGAATTTTTTATGAACCGTTTTCGCCTATTAGAAGCATTTCCAAGACAAGACTTCAGCAATTATACGGGGCTTTCTGAAGAGGTTATTCGCCATCAGATAGATGAAGCATTGGCTTTAGGTTATATCAATGAAACAGATACTCATTGGCAAATTACACCTCATGGCAAGCTGTTCCTCAACTCATTGCTTGAACTATTTCTTTAATATTAATGATTTGAAATAGCTAGCTTAAAAAATGCCCATACTGTTATTCTCAGTTGGGCATTTTTCTTTAATAACAAACTTTAAAGATTAATCAATTAAAGTGCACTTTCTACTGCTTCAATCTGTTTAGTTAAGCTATCTAAACCACCGCCAGAGAGATACCAAAGATCAGCTTGCAGATAAACAATACCACCATTTTTATAGGCTGAAGTTGTTTTGATAGCATCATCTTCAAATACGGTTTTTTCTAATTTACCCGCACCAATAGCTTCGCTACGATCCACAATTAGAATAACATCTGGATTAGCTTTTGCGATCATTTCTGATGTAACTACACGACGTTTACCTTTATCTTCCTCTGCTACAGGTGGTAACTCGGCTCTTTTTGCCTTAACAACATCATAAACAACACTTTGATTATTAGGCATTAAATTACCAGCATTATGCATCAACACTAATATTTTTTTATCAGATTCAGTAGCTTTTTTCTGAGCTTGCTCAATAACGTTATTTAATTTAGTAATTTGTTCTTGAGTCGCTTGCTGTTTATCAAATAACTCACCTAATAATTTTATATTCGACTCAACTGAATTGAGATAATTAGCGCTATTAGTACCTAAATTAACAGTAGGTGCAATTTTCGCTAAAGCTTCATAAGATGCACCTTGGCGACCAGTAATAATGATTAAATCAGGTTTAATTTCAGCTAGTTTTTCTAAGTCAGGCGCTTTCATACCACCGACATTAGCAACATTACTTGCAATACTACCTTTAATGTAAGCAGGGGCATTACCTAACGGTAACCCAACCACTTTATCGGCTAAGCCTAACTGAACTAAAGAATCATAGAGGCCAAAATCAAATAGGACCACTTTGGATGGGTTCTTAGCGACCGTTGTTTCACCTAACAAGTGTTTAATCACCATCTTGTCATTCTGTTGACTAATAACTTGGTTAGGTTGATATTCAATTGGCGTTTTGCTTAACGCAGAGAAACTCGTTACAGAAAGGATAGATGCGATAACTAAAGGAAGGATCTTCTTCATTAATTTTGCCCTGTTTAAGTGGAATACTCAAACAGGGCATTGTAAACAGCTCATCTCACAAGTCAATTGAATAGGAATGATTTTCATTATTATTTTCAATTATTGTGAGTTCACAATTTATAAAGCTTATTAATTACAAGGAATATAACGCTATTATTTATTCATATTTAATGAATTAATAAGTTCGATATGTTGGTTTTCCATCTGAGTTATTTTACTACAAGCTTGCTGACCAAATTGAGTAAATGCAGCTTCTTGCTGCTTCCACTCCTGATCTATGATTTTTTGGAAACCATCTAAGCTTCCTAATAATCCACCTAAGGCTTTTTTACTGTCGCCACCAGCAGCCGCTAATAACTGTTTTTTCCCCAATTCATTAATGCTGTCTTGCAACATACCACCAAGACTATTCTCTACGATTTCACGGCCTTTGGCTTCAACTTCTTTAATAGCTTGAGCATGAAAGGTGATGTTATTAGGTTCTATGCTAACCACTCTATCCATTTGTTGATTAAGATCTTTCTCTAACCGACTTAATCTATTGAGGATGTTGCTTTCTTTACCAAAAGCTTCAATCACCACTTTATCGAGCACTTTGCGAGAATCTTGCAGTTTTACCCCGGTTTCAGTTCTTAACCAAGGTACGTCTCGTCTCACTGTGGCTTGATACTTTTTTGCTAACTCTTGTTGTTGTGGCGTCAATGTGGCGCTTTTTTCATTTTGGAGTAATGTGCCATCAGGATAAATGACCATTAAACCATGTGAACCTGCAACTTCAACAAATTCAGAGGTTATGCGCAAATCATCTTTTGGCATTACAGCACAATCAAAACTGGGGGATGCATTGGCAGAGCCTGCAACAAAAAACAGTGCTACAGCAATATTTCTTAAATTCATAACAACTCTCCTGAAAACATGGCTAAAAAATCGAGCGCCCTACTTTGTTTGCTAATAATTCAAGTGCTGCACAACCTGCTAATGAGTTACCTGATTTATCCAGCTCTGGTGACCAAACTGCAACGGTAAAAGCATCTGGAACGACAGCAACAATGCCACCTCCAACACCTGATTTTCCCGGTATCCCAATACGAAATGCAAATTCACCGGCACCATCATACATACCACAAGTTAACATTAACGCATTTATTTGTCGGGTCTGTCTTGGCGTAATAATCTGATTTTTATTCCCAACACTTACACCCTGATTAGCTAAATAGCTAAAACATCGAACTAATTCAGTACAACTCATTTCTATTGAACAATAGTGAAAATAAGTTTCCAGCACCGTGATAACATCATTTTCAAAATTATCAAAAGATTTCATCAGATAAGCAATTGATGCATTTCGACTAAGATGCTCCATCTCTGATTTAGCCACTACTGAGTTATAACAAATATCAGGAGCATCAGTTAAAAAGCGAATAACTTCTAACATTCTTTGCTTTGGTGCACTTAATCGAGACTGCAACATATCAGTGATAACAATAGCACCCGCATTAATAAAAGGATTCCGAGGTATCCCTTTTTCCATCTCTAACTGTATTAAGGAATTAAAAGGCAGACCTGAAGGCTCTTTTCCTACACGTTGCCAAATTTCATCTTCTTCATAACGAGTTAAAGCGAGTGTCAAACTAAGCACTTTAGATATGGATTGAATAGAAAAACGCTTGTCTGCCATGCCCGATTGATAGAGTTCGCCATCCACCGTATAAACAGCCATAGCAAGCTGTTCCGGCAATACTTGGGCTAACGCGGGGATATAATCCGCGACTTTTCCTTGCCCGATTAATGGGCGAATTTGTTGCAAAATATCTGACAGTAATGCGTTAGATAACGTTGTAGTCACAGTCCCTTCCCCAGACAGACAAGGGCATCCTTTTGGATGCCCTTGTAATTATTTGCTAAATGTATAACTTTCTATCAGTCCCACCAAACGTCAAATAATTCAGAGGTCTGTACATCTTGCATTTTATTCTCTTTTAGGAAGTTTTCGACTAATTGGCGATGCTCTTCTGTACATTTACCAATTTGTTGTAAGCAGATTAAACCTTCCCAGCTCAGGTAACCACTTGCATCAAATGCCAGCCCATTTGGCTCAATGACTTTGAGGATCAGTTCATCAACAAAGCGATCCACTTCCTCAATTGGGGTATTTTCTGGGAAAGTCCATTTAACTGAAAAACCTAATTCCTGAAATTCATCGATACGCATTTTTTTGCGTAAACGGCGACTACGTTGTTTAGCCATTATTTTACCCTCTTGAACATAAGATCCCATACACCATGCCCTAAACGATGACCTCGTTTCTCAAACTTAGTCACTGGGCGTGTTTCTGGTCGTGGTACATAATCCTGAGTTTCTGACAAATTCTGATAACCTTCAACACTTGTCATCACTTCAAGCATATGTTCTGCATATGGTTCCCAATCTGTTGCCATATGAAAAACACCGTCTAACGTTAATTTTTTTAAAATTAATTCTGCAAAAGGCACTTGAACAATACGGCGCTTATTATGGCGCGCTTTGTGCCATGGATCAGGAAAGAATAACTGAACCATTTTTAAACTATTATCTGGGATCATGTGATTAAGTACTTCAATCGCATCATGACACATGACTCGCAAATTAGTTACTTGTTCTTCTTCAGCACTTGCAAGACAAGCCCCCACACCTGGCGCATGCACTTCAATACCGAAATAATTATTTTCTGGCGTATTTTTTGCCATAGTCACGAGCGATGCGCCCATTCCGAAGCCAATTTCCAAAATAACAGGTGCTTCGCGTCCAAAAACCTGACTGAAGTCGATGGGTTCCGGTTGATATTCAATGCCAAAAACAGGCCACTGCATTTCTAATGCTTGCTCTTGACGAGGAGTTAAACGGCCTTGTCTACGAACAAAACTACGAACGCGCCGTAAAGCACGCCCTTCTTCATTGAATTCCGGAGAAATTACATTCTTGATCATGTCTAATACTGTCAGTCGTTAGGCCAATTATTTACTTAAAATCGTTATAATGTCGCTATGGTATAAACTTAACCGACATTATCCAAAGATCCCTAAGTTTAGCAAGAGTCACTTATAGAAGCATCACTCTATAAGATAAATATTAAGAGTGTTTACAGTTTATTCTCACTGTGGTGCAATCTTACCTTAATCAGAACATGAGTTAATAAAATAAAACATGATGGAAGCACTGCAATTTTCGCAAGTCGTACTCAATTGGTATCATAAATATGGGCGTAAAACGCTCCCTTGGCAGCAAGAAAAAACGCCTTATCACGTTTGGTTATCTGAGGTAATGTTACAACAAACCCAAGTTGCAACGGTTATTCCTTATTTTGAGCGTTTTATTTCACGTTTTCCTGATGTCGTTGCGTTAGCTAAAGCACCATTAGATGAAGTGCTTCATTTATGGACAGGCCTTGGTTATTACGCAAGAGCCCGAAACTTGCATAAAGCAGCACAACACATTGTAGATAAACATCAAGGGCATTTTCCTGATACCTTTGAGGACGTTTGTGCTTTACCGGGTGTTGGCCGTTCAACCGCTGGTGCTATTTTATCGTTATCATTGAAAAAACCTTATCCAATCCTTGATGGTAATGTGAAGCGTGTTTTAGCTCGTTGTTATGCCGTTGAAGGCTGGCCAGGTAAAAAAGAAGTTGAAAATAAGTTGTGGGAAATCAGTGAAAACGTCACCCCAACTGTTGGTGTTGAGTATTTTAATCAGGCAATGATGGATTTAGGTGCAATGGTTTGTACTAGAAGCAAACCTAAATGTGATCTATGCCCATTAAATACAGGTTGTATCGCTTATGCTCAAAACAATTGGGCGGATTATCCTGGAAAAAAACCGAAAAAAGTTATCCCAGAAAAAACAACTTATTTTCTTATTTTACAATATGATAATCTTGTTTGGTTGGATAAAAGACCACCAGCAGGAATATGGGGTGGGTTATTTGCCTTTCCTCAGTTTGAGACAAAAACGCTTTTAGAACTGTGGCTAACTGAGCATGGACTAGAAAATAATGAATCAGAACAACTGATTTCATTTCGACATACTTTTAGCCACTTTCATTTAGATATTGTGCCAATTTGCGTAAAACTCTCGACGTTTACCTCTATGATGGAGGAGCAAAAAGGACTTTGGTATAACTTACAGACACCTGCAACCGTTGGGTTAGCGGCGCCTGTAGAGAATTTACTTAGACAATTAGCCTAAGCTAATCCCTGCGATATTGAGGACGTATTATGAGCAGAACTATTTTTTGTACTTTCCTAAACAAAGAAGCTGATGGACTTGATTTTCAGTTGTACCCAGGAGAAATTGGAAAGCGCATTTTCAATGAGATCTCAAAAGAAGCATGGACTCAGTGGATGACAAAACAGACGATGTTGATCAATGAGAAAAAACTCAACACTATGAATCCAGAAGATCGCAAACTATTAGAACAAGAAATGGTACGATTTTTATTTGAAGGTCATGATGTTCATATTGACGGCTACACCCCACCTGAAAAATAATATTCACTTTTCCAGAGCCTTTAAGGCTCTGGTCTTTTATTCACCATAGCGATGCAATTGACCATGAAAAAAATCCTTCTCTTGCTAATTATCGCCCCACTACTCATTTCATGTAGTAGCCAACCCTCTAAGACATTTGAACCTGATTACGCAAAGGACACCAATGCATTCGATATTCTTATGGGGCAATTTGCCAATAATATCGAAATGATTTGGGGGATGAAGGAAGTTTTAATAGCCGGCCCTAAAGACTACGTAAAATATACTGATGCTTATAAAACCCGTAGCCATATTAACTTTGAAGCAGGTACCATCACGATAGAAACACTAGGTGGTGATGCTCCTCAATTCCAATTACATAAGGCGATTGTCACTACATTATTAATGGGTGAAGATCCTGGCTCTATAGACCTCTATTCTGATGTCAATAACATCCCTCACAGTACAGAACCTTTTTTATCAGGACAGGTTCTTGATAATACAGGTCAGCCTATACGCTGGGAATGGCGAGCCAATAAGTTTGCTGATTATCTGATTGCCAATAAATTACAAAAACGCCAATCTGGTATAAATACAATTTGGTATGTCACCATTAATTTAGTCCCTAATCACCTTGATAAACGTGCACATAAATACTTACCATTAGTCCAACAAGCGGCAGCTAAATATGGTGTTGAACCTTCGCTTATCCTAGCTATTATGCAAATTGAATCAAGTTTTAACCCTTATGCAGTCAGTAGTTCAGACGCATTAGGTTTAATGCAAATTATGCCAGCAACGGCAGGACGAGATGTATTTCGCATGCAAGGTAAATCAGGGCAACCAAGCCGCAGTTACTTGTTCGATCCTGCTAATAATATCGATGCGGGAGCTGCTTATATTTCAATACTGCAAAACAGCTACCTTGGTGATATCAAAGATCCTATTTCCCGCCGTTACGCCGTTATACAGGCTTACAATGGCGGAGCTGGCAGCGTCTTACGTATATTCCATAGCGATAAGAAACAAGCAGCCGCTATGATTAACAACTTAGAGCCTACGCAAGTGTATACCACGTTACGTAATAAGCACCCTGCCGACCAATCTCGTCGTTATCTTGAGAAAGTCAGTACGGCTCAACGCAACTATCGTTAATTATTATTTGCTCTAAAGAAACAAAGCTTACTCAATCAATTTGGGTAAGCTTTGTTTGTTGTTACTAACCAAGAAACCGTCTTATTGTATTTTTTGTCACCATAATTCTAGCTACTACAAACTATGTTCAGCTTTGTTTTTACTCTTTCTTCGCGATAAATAGCGTTTTATTAACCAATAAGTTTAAAAAAACAGCAATCAAACAGTTTTGTGATAAATAACGTTGACGAGCAAGGCGATATCGGGTTTAATACGCCCCGTTGCCCGAATAGCTCAGTCGGTAGAGCAGGGGATTGAAAATCCCCGTGTCCTTGGTTCGATTCCGAGTTCGGGCACCATCTTCCATTTGTTCGTCAGTGAGTTAAATCACTGAGAGGGCAATCAAGAGTTGAGAAGTATAATTTGGCACTGTCACTTTATGTTGAAACTCTTAAACTAAACAGTCTTGCTCAAATCAAGGCTGTTTTTTTTATTTGTAACTTTTACTTTCTTTCCTAATCACTGTCAAATCTTGATACTCCTCCTGTTATTTTCATCACATCAATTCCGCTTCTAATATATCTCGCAAGTTATCAACACTTTCATCAATGTATTCTAATGTCGATATAATACTGGCATGAATTCATTGTAAATAACTCTCAATTAGCTACTTCCTTTTCTAGCAAGTCTTGAAGTATGCCCTGTTACTGCATTAACGGATAGCCCTTTATGCCAAGGTTCTATTCCTTTCTCTAATGCTTCAATAATCTTACTTGTCACTATGTGATAAGGATAGTTTTGCCGTGAGGATGTCCGACCTATTAATTCCTTTTTCATAGGCAATTCTCTTTTGGGGAAAATAAAGAAAGTTGATTTAATGAATGTTGTAATCACCCGAAAGTATTTCTTTCAGATTGCTGAAATATTGGCTGTTGCTAAAAATAACAAGATAATATTTAAAAAGCAAACACTAGGAATACTTAGTATGTAGGTTAAATTATTTTCTCGTAATTTATATTAACCCCTAATTAGAGTGATTTTATATTACTTAAAATAAAATCATAAAAATACACTCAAAAAATTTAACTTAAGATAATTAAATTAACCATAAAATAAAATCAATCTTCAATTATGGTATTAAATATTAATCTTATGTTATCATTAATCTGTAAAAACAAAAAATGGTATAAAATAAATGTTTAATAAAAAAGAAAAGAAAATATTAAAAAAAGCAAGAACAACACCTTACTTTATTAGTATAAAGTCAAGTGTATCATCAGTAATAAACACAACCTTAGTCATTTTATTATTATCTATTTTTTTCAAAAAGACAATAACTTACCATATCTAGTGATAATATTAATATCATTATCACTTTCAGTTACAATATATTTAGTTATTACAAAATTCCTCTTTGGAAGCATACTAATCGGTTTTAAAATAACTATAATTTATCTAAAAATAAAGATGAATAAATTACTCCTCTTTATATTCAGAAAGTAAAACTCTTGCTTTATTTACTGACATTCCTGAATTATACAAAAAAGTAGGCTTTGACATTTGATTTATTTTAAATGTGAAATCAGAACGGATAGCACTGACTAGCCTTCTTGAGCACCAGCCACATGCCTTTTGAACCTCTTAAAATGTCACAAATCCAAGATTTACACCACTCCAACTCACAGCACCAAACTAGAAAAGCGGTAATACGATATACATAGCGATTACGTTCTGGTGATTGCACCATATAAATTGTCACAATACATAGATAGTAATTTATCTATTTTTAAATATAATAAATACATAAATTAATCTAATAAGATTAACTTTAAAGTAAATTTAGCTTTAGATAAACATGAAGTTTAATTATATAAAAAGGAAAATAATTAATGTCTAATAATATTTATTTAAGAATAAATGGAAATATTCAGGGTAATATTTCAGCAGGATGCTCTTCATACGATTCACTTGGCAATAAATATCAGAGTTCTCACTTAAATGAAATATTAGTTATAGCATCCACATTTGATATATCAAGAAGACAAAATTTAAGTCATGCCCCTCTTTCTATAACCAAACATGTTGATAAATCGACACCATTACTAATTACGGCAATTACAAATAACGAAATTTTAAAATGTGAAATTGATTACTATAGAACTTCTCATACCGGCGCCCAAGAGAAATATATGACGGTTGTTTTAACCAATGCTTCTATTGTCAATTACTCACAAATACATGCAAGTACCTTAACTCAAAGTAATTCATTACCTAGCGAAATTATCACTATACAATATGAAAGTATCACCTGTAACCATATAATGGCAGGAACATCTGGATATAGTATTTCTGAACTAAGTTAACTAGTGAAAATTTAATGGTGAATTTAATATCTTGATTCACCATTAATTAAATCTATCTTTCATAAAATATCAATATGATAAATTACTTTTTTTTACCAAATGTCAGTGATATACAAAGGTAAAGTGCAAAAAAGAGACAGCTATAGCGAATAATATCTTTATTACCAGATCTTATAAATAATTCACCAATAAAAAATTTATCACCAAATTTAAATATAATAAGGCAACTACTACCAACAATATAAATAAATATAAGATACATTAAATTTAAAAATCTACTCTCTTTATTAAGAAGATAAATCTGTAATTTATATAGAATATAAAATAATAGAAATGAAGATAGATAGAATAGAAAAAGTTCCAACCAGCCAAATGGAAAAGGTGATAACACATCAAAATCATTCACTTTTATTTTTTTCCTTATATAAATCGTATGTAGAATAGAAGGTCACACCATCAAAGAAAAACTCAGAAGTAAGTGATAATCGCCCCATTGATTGCCATGATGTTATAAAATCACTCTTAATATAATGAAATAACTTCCATGAATCTTCTTTAAGAACAGGTTTTAGTAGTGATGCACCAGATAAACTTAAATCAACCACATTATAAAATATATCCGCTTCATTATCACCATAACCTAAAGCTTTAGATGTTGCTCTATATCCGTTTCTTACAGGTCCGCTATATTCCTCTCTAAATAATAAATAATATCCATTTTCAATCATACTATTTACACCTTGAGATACCATTCCAACTCCTAAACTACTGCATAATGTTCCGACAGATCCCACACAAGAAGCTCCCCCTCCATATATTTGCATTGCTCCGCTGACAAAACCTACTTGTTTGAGTGTTAATTTATTATTTTCCTCACTTTCTTCTTGTTTACGTATTATTTCAAAAAGTGCATATTGCATTACGCTTCGATTTCTTAGTAAATTATCCTGTAACTCTAACCTTTCAATTTCATCTGAGATATTATCTAACCCTGCTGATAAACTTAAGCAATAACTGCTTACCTCTAACTCTGTTCTAGCAATAAGTTGTTCTATATCATTTAAGAACATCATTCTTGCAAAAGAATCACCAATATATTGATAGGCAAATTTCATTGCTATTTTTCTTAAATAACTGGATTCTCTTCTTAATGTATCTCTATATACATCGCTATAACTATAGTCTAGTTCATACTCAGTCATTTCTTTCACATCCTTATTTAAAATAAAAACTTAAGTAATATCTCATCCAAATTATCGGCTATTATAGTGTAATATTTAATAATTCTTATCAATAGTGAATATTTAGTTTTCTACTTAGCAGAGAGATAAAAGTCCATTTAACTAAAGCAATAAGATAAATAGACTATAAATCTAAATATATAAGATAGATCATTATTTATTTTAATAATTAGAAAAATAATTTCATATAAAGACTTTCTATATTTACATATTATTTATGATATTTAACGGAAAACCAAACATTCCCCTAATAATGTTATAAATGTTATAAATTTTATAAATTTTATTTAATATAAAAATCAATATATTATTAATACAAAAAACTCAGGGGTATTTCTAATTATATTTTATTATTAGTATATAAATCACAATTTAAATAACTCTTAAAAAAATAAATTCACTACCAATAATAATTCTTATTTTCATTTTGAAATTAAAAATATAATTTTAAATATACTTAGCCTAAAAAAGCGATCTGTTTTATAACATTTATCATACAATTTAAGTTCATTTAAGAAATACTCCATATATATATCTCTTTTTAATTAATACCTATCTCACAGAATATGAAATTCACCTGAATTGTCATTGACGAAATATAACTTCAGCAGTAAATATAATAGGTAATGATTATAAAAACAGTGACCATCTTTGAAGATGGCTTTTTTAATCCTTAAATTGTCTCATTTTTTAGACAGAGAGATATTACAGAAACCACGGGAGAATTCTCTTATGACTCAACAAGATACAGCGACCCACTATTCAATTGATGATATGAAAACATTAATTGAAACAATGCAGATTTATAAAAAAGACAACAGTGGCAAAGGGATCACACGTATTGCCTATGGTGAAGAAGATGAAGCCGCACATTTGTATATTGCAGGTTTAATGAAAGAAGCTGGCCTTGAAGTCTATCGTGATGGCATTGGAACACTATATGCCCGTTTACCGGGTAAAGATCGCTCATTACCCGCAGTAGGAACGGGCTCTCACCTTGATACTGTACCTCAAGGTGGAGCATATGATGGTGCTTTGGGTGTAATTGCTGGCTTTTATGCTTTAATGCAATATAAACCACAACAGCTTAAACGTGATCTTGAACTTGTTGTTTTTCGTGCAGAAGAATCTAGCCGTTTTGGTTTTTCATGTATTGGCAGTAAGGTCTTAACAGGAAAAATAGATAGAACTCGTTGGGAGCAAAATAAAGATGATGATGGCAATAACTTCTTTGAAGTTTTGAAATCATTAGGTTATCAGCACGATAATTTGAATAGTTGTTTAGTTAAAAAAGATCGTTATAGTGCATTTGTTGAGCTTCATATTGAACAAGGTAAACGCCTTGAAAATGACAAGAAAACCATTGGTATTGTTAATGGTATTGCTGCGCCGACACGTTTTTCAGTCACTGTTAATGGTCATGCAGATCACTCTGGTGCAACTCCAATGTATCAGCGTCAAGATGCGTTAGTGGCAAGTGCGGAGATTATTACCGATATCAACCGCGCAGCATGTACTGAAGCCGTTTATGGCACTGTAGGTACGGTGGGTAAACTCAACGTTGTTCCGAATTCCATGAACGTCATTCCTGGGCAAGTTAAATTCTCTGTTGATATTCGTGGTATTGATACTGAAAGTATTCAGCGGGTTGTACAACGTTTAAATAACAGTGTTGAAAAAGCAGAAAAAGATTTTGGTGTTGCTATTGATGTTCAACCAATTTCTGCAGAATCGCCAGTCAAATTAGATGATACAATTTGCCAAGTTATTGAAAGCTTATGCCAAAAACACAATATCGACTATATGACCATGTTAAGTGGTGCAGGCCACGACTCTATGAATATGGCGTCACTCTATCCAACTGCGATGATCTTTACACCTTCAGTTGCCGGTATTAGTCATCATCCTGATGAATTTACCGAGTTTAGTGATATTGCTGTCGCTGCAGATTTATTAGCAGAAACATTAGGCACATTAGCAAATCAATAATGACTGACTATTTGTTTTAAAAGGTTAATTGCATCATTCCCTTTGGTCGCTTTTAACCATAATTTATCAAAGAGAGATTGATATTGAAATATCGCCTCAGTTGAAGAAGTTACAGTGGCAATGCCCGTACTGACATTAGGAAACTCACCTAAACGGAACGGGCTAACAGCTAAAGAAAGAGGCACTTTGTCTTGATAAAATAATTGGAAAGTGAGAGATGGCATAGTATCTGAAATAATTGCAATATTAAGATAATTATTCTTTTGCTCTAGCTTTTCAATTAAATGAATAATTTCGCTTCTTGCTCGCTGTTTTCTTTCTTGTTGCAATGTTTTCGTTAAATTAACCGAACCTAGCATACCAACATAAAGAAATTTCTCGATTTGTTGTTGGCTAATAAGGTTATAAATATGAGGTGAATGTAGGGATTGATGTTTCTTACGTTCTTTTAAAATAGATAAAACTTCTTGTTGTTTTTCAGATAAAAGATTTAAAGGTGATGCTTCTGTTAGCATTTCAACCAATGTTTTGTCATAACAATCTGAAGTTAATAAATAAGAAAAAGGTTCGAAGTGAGTATAAATATGTGAAGATTGAGTCTCAAGTTGGCGCATTCGTTCGAAAAAACCATTCGCACTTGAGTAATATTCGGTATTAATACCTAATAAACTCGTTAATGAAGTATTTAATAATCTAGCAAGATTATCGAGAGTTTCAATCTTAACAATTTCGCCTTTTTCTAATCGATATACGGCAGCACGAGAGATACCTAAGCTTTCTGCAACATCTTCAGCTTTTAATGAAGAGGCTATACGGTAAGCTCGTAGTCGATAGCCAATGGATTGATAATCTATTTTTTCTCTAGGTATGTAAGGCATATTTATAATTGGCTCCCAAATGCACAAAGTACCAGGGTAAAGTAACGTCACTACAATAGGATGTTAGTTGAGATAGTTTAAATTAAACCCAAAATAAAAAGAATCACCTTCCTCACAATGAGGTAAATAAAAAAAGTTTGCAGTAAAAAGTTAGTCTATATCAATAAACCTGTCTCCTAGCAGGTAACCTCACCAGGGTTAAGCAGTAAAAATAAACAACAATAAAAAACTAAAAGGCGTTGTAATTGATATTACAGCGCCTTTTTCATTTATTAATTAACCAAATGTTCCAATACCATTGCTCCTGCACCTTGAGACACGATTTCATAAGCATGATTTGCGGGATAAACTTCTGTTTTTATATTTGGGAAAAGTGCGAGTTTAGCTTCAATCGTTTTTTTTACGGTATCAAAAAATGTATATTTAGGAATTAATGTACCGCCACACACAACAATATCAGGCTGTAGCATTAAGATAGAGTTTGCAATAGCCAATCCATAGTAATAAGCAGCTTCTTCTAATGCATCAATACACAAAGGATCACGCATTTCAATTGCCTGAAAAATAGTATGATAACTAATTTCATTATCAGTACTAATAAGCGATGTTAATAAAGAGGTTTTTCCTCGCCTTATTTGATGAATAACATTATTTTTTATCGCATCTAAAGAACAGAGTGTATTTAAACAACCGTAAGAGCCACATTCACACAAAGGTCCTTTTACATCAATTGTCATATGGCCAAAACAATTCATAGTTACTGATGTATCAGTTAAAAACTGGTTAGCAATAATTGCACAACCTCTGACTTCAGTATCACAAGATGTAAATAAAAACCGTTGTGTTTTTTGGCGGTAATATAAACGAAACTCAGCTAATGCAGCAAAATGTACTCCACTCCCTACCGTTACGTAAGTAGGAATTTTTTTACGCAATAATATTTCTAACTCACGAAATTCTTCATCAAGAGATTTAGACACTAATTGATGTTCAACAACATGCTCAATAGAGATCCCTAATCCCAGCACCTTTTCATAATTAATTTTATTTTTTAATAATAAAGCATCAATTTTAGGCAATAGTTTTTCTGTCATTTCAGAGGCAGATAAATAAGGTTCAGGTGAGATTTTAATTTTATCTAACATATTTAGCTTTAGGTCCATTAAGACAATAGTTGAATAGACCTTGCTTAACTCAATACCGATTAAAAACACCCCTTCTGCATTTATATTATACAAAATAGGTTTTCGTCCACCGGTTGACTCACCTAATTCTGCAGTTGTAATTAATCCAAGAGCATTTAATTCGTCAAGTAATCGGGCACAAGTCGCTGGCTTCATTTGTGCTAACTCAGTCAACGTTTCTGTTTTTATCGGGCCATTTTCTGCGATTAATTTATAAAGGCTTTTCAGTTTTAATGCTTTTGATGTCTTAGAAGATTGAAGTTCTTTTAAATTTTTCAATAGCATAGCTATTTCCTTTATTAAATTATTTCGCTAGTCAAAGAGGAATACCGCTATCTTACTGTAAAAAAAGTAATAGTTCCTTAGTCAAAACAAACAACATGATCTTAATCTCAAAATGAGAAAAAGAAAGTTGTTCATTTCTGCATATCAGGCAAAGTACTCTCAAACATAATTTAAAACGTAATGATGATTTACACAGGAGAGTGTCATGCACCAGATTTCTGAAATTAATAAAGCGAAAGAATTTGTTCAATCTAAAACATCTGAAAAACCAACTATTGGGATCATTTTAGGATCAGGTTTAGGTCCTTTTGCCGATACTTTAGAAGATGCTGTACACATTCCTTATCACACTATTCCACACTTCGCAGCATCTGGTGCTGTAGGGCATGCTAATGAATTAGTGATTGGTAAAATCGCGGGAAAAACGGTAGTTGCAATGAAAGGCCGCTTTCATTACTACGAAGGTGTATCTCTTGATGAAGTGACTTTTCCAGTGCGTGTTATGAAAGCTCTGGGTGTAGAAAAATTGATTATCACTAACGCATGTGGCGCTGTAAATACAGATTTTAATCCTGGTGATCTAATGTTAATTACGGATCACATTAATCTGACAGCAAATAACCCCCTAATTGGACCTAATAACCCTGAATTAGGTGTTCGTTTTCTAGATGTGAGTGAAGTTTATAACAAAGCAATGCGCCAAATTGTTATTGATATTGCCAAAGAACAAGATATCACTTTACACCAAGGTGTCTATGCATGGTGGACGGGCCCAACATATGAAACACCGGCTGAAATTCGCATGATAAGAACATTGGGTGCTGATGCCGTTGGCATGTCAACGGTACCAGAAGCACTTATTGCTCGCCATTCCGGCATCAACACTATAGGTATTTCATGTTTAACCAATATGGCTTGTGGAATTTTAGAACAACCACTTAGCCATGATGAAGTGATTGAAACCGCAGAGCGCGTAAAATCTACCTTCTTAAAACTTATTAGTGAAGTGATCGCACGTTTATAACTTTTTATCAATTAAAGAAAAAGTGGAGTATAGATAGCTGCCTATATTCCACTCTAATCCTATCCCCAACAGTGGAGATTGTTATGGGAATAAAAATACAGCTCAAAGGCATGATGTTTATGCAATATTTTATCTGGGGAAGTTGGTTAATCACCCTAGGTGCATACATGATGCAAACATTACATTTCACTGGGGTTGAAGTTGGGTTAGTTTATGGCTCAAAAGGTATTGCCGCCCTCATTATGCCTGGTTTACTCGGAATAATTGCAGATAAATTTATTCCCGCTAATCGTTTATATATTATCTGTCATGTGATTTGTGCTATTGCTTTGTTTTTTGCGGCATCAGTGACTGATCCAACCATCATGTTTTGGGTTATGTTCATTAATGCATTAGCTTTTATGCCAACAATTGCACTTTCAAACTCAATTGGCTATTTCTGCTTAAATAAATACAAACTAGATTCTGTTGCTAATTTTCCCCCTATTCGTGTTTTTGGCACGATAGGTTTTATTATCGCTATGTGGTGTGTTAGCTTACTCAAATTAGAACTCAGTAACACTCAACTATATATTGCATCAGTCGCTTCACTTTGTTTGGCACTCTATTCGTTTTGTTTACCTAAAATACCAACAGCCCAGCATAAACAATCAACGTCTTGGGCCTCTCGCTTAGGATTAGACGCTTTTGTTTTATTTAAAAAACCTATAATGGCTGTCTTCTTTTTATTTGCCATGCTATTAGGTGCAGTGCTTCAAATTACTAATACATTTGGTAGTCCTTTTATTCATGATTTTGCTAAAAACCCTGAATTTTCCGATAGTTTAATTGTTCAGTATCCATCAATTTTATTATCAGTATCACAAATGGCTGAAGTCGCCTTTATCTTAGCAATTCCCTTCTTTCTAAAACGTTTTGGCATTAAAAAAGTCATGTTAATTAGTATGATTGCATGGACTTTACGTTTCGGATTATTTGCTTATGGTGATCCCTCTCCTTGGGGTTTCGTATTGCTAATGCTTTCAATGATTGTTTATGGTTGTGCATTTGATTTTTTCAATATCTCAGGCTCTATTTATATTGAAAATGAAGTAAAACCTGAAATAAGAGCCAGTGCTCAAGGGTTATTTATGACTATGGTTAATGGTGTTGGTGCATACGCTGGTTCCATTTTAAGTGGCATGGTTGTAGATCATTTTACAATTGATGGAATAAAAGATTGGCAATCTATTTGGCTAATTTTTGCTTCATATACATTAATTCTAGCGATTATCTTTGTGATTGCTTTCAAAGAAAAAAAAGAACACTCAGATATAAAACCATGACGAGCAAGTAATAAATATATAACGGTAATAAATCATTCTATATTTATTACCGTTTTTATAAATATCTCTTTAATTTATAACAGCATAACCTCCCTAAAAAATATGAATCTATTCAAATCATATTTAATAAAAATCACTTACAAGATAAAACTATAAATTAATTATTTAATTGTTAATTTTTTGAAAGTTATTTAATTAGCCTACAATAAAATACAACTTCTTTTTATATAAATATAGTATTAATTAAAGGTAAATATATGGTAAGCAAATCAAATGGATTTAATGCTGTTTATAATATAATGTTAGGAAATAAAAACACCTCTAAATGGAACAACTATATACCAGAAAAAGGTTATACCGAAGTATCATATAGTTTCCCTTTATGGAGTGATTTAAGAGAAAATAAATATAAAACAATAACAACATTCAATGAATCACAGAAACAATTAGCTAAAGAAATATTGCAACAGTGGGAAGATGTTGCAAATATAAAATTTGTAGAACACACCCCAAATAAAGATACAAACATCAAATTTGGTTTATATAATAATGTACATGAAGGATTTAATTATACCTCACCTTCTGTTGCAGGATTTGCAACATACCCAGAAAAAAATGCCTTTTATAAAAATAAAATAGAAAAAGTAAGTGATTATAATTATAGCGGTCAAGTATGGATTAATTTATTTGAAGTGAAACAGGCTGATGTTATTGAAAAATCATCAATAACATCAAGTCAAAAAATAAAAGTAAATTTATTTAAATCAAAATCTGATAATATTAATTACTATTTTCATGAAACAGATACTCATTTTATTTTATATGAAAGTAAAAATTTAAATGTTCATAATAATAATCAAGGGCAAGCACCAGAAAAAGGAACATTTAAAGAGCATGCTTATCGGCATGAAATAGGACATGCGCTAGGTTTGCATCATACATTTAACAATGTAGATAAGACCGATTACAAAGAAAATAGCACACAATATTCAGTAATGGCATATCGTTCTCCTACACAAGATGCGTATTATCATGGCATTAATCCTATGACACCTCAAATTATGGATATTTGTGCTATTCAAACCCTTTATGGAAAAAATACTACAACTCGGATTGGTAATACTATTTATGGATTTAATTCAAATACTGAAAGAACAGCGTATAGCTTAAATTCGGCAGAAGATAAAATTGTTGCATGTATTTGGGATGCCGGTGGAAATGATTGGCTCGATTTATCAAAATATCATGTTGATCAAAAAATAGATCTTAATGAAGGAGCATTTTCTGATGTTGGAGGATTAAAAGGTAATCTTTCTATTGCTTATGACACCGTTATTGAAAATGCGATAGGCGGAAGCCAAGACGACATCATGACAGGAAATGATATTAATAATTGCCTTCTTGGAAAAGACGGAAATGATACGTTATATGGTCGTGATGGTAATGATTCCCTTTATGGTGGTCAAGGTGATGATAAACTTTATGGCGAAGCGGGTAATGATATTCTTTTAGGTCATTTAGGCAATGATCTTCTATGTGGTGGTCAAGGAAATGATCAATTAATGGGCGGATTAGGTAATGACTATCTTTGGGACGATGAAGGAAATAACATTTTATGGGGTGATGAGGGAAATGACATTTTAATTTCCGGTGAAGGTAATGATCACCTCTATGGTGGAAATGGTGATGATTATTTAGATGCTGGTAAAGGTTATAATCAATTAAATGGTGGTGATGGTAAAGACATATTTGCTTTCCATTTAGGCAATAATAATGAGATCAATTTGATTACTGATTTCAAACCTAATATTGATAAACTTACATTTTATCAGATTGAAAATGGTATAAAAATTAATACAGCACTCACTTTTTCAAACAATCAGTGGCTAAGTAAAAATGAAGCTAATATCAATTATGATAAAGAAAAAAACGTTACAACATTAAAAATAAATTCAGATAATGAATTTTCACAAAATCATTTAATAATCAATTTGGTTGGTGAGTTTAATCATGATGCTCTATTTTTATAATTAGCAAATATTAATCTCTTATTATTATAAATTACTTGATGATAATTTCCATCATCAAGTAATTTGATTTATCACCCTATTAATAAACTCTAACACCTTAATAAAACACATATAAAAACGACCCCATTAGTCATATATAAAAAAGATTATTCTTTTAAAATAACCTTTATAAATAATAACGATAATAAAAATCTCGAAAGGTAATATAACTACAATTGTATTTACTTAATTAAATTATTCTGACTTAAAACACACCTCACTTCACAATTATTTAAAAACATATTTTCCCCCTCTAGATTAATATCAATAAATAGCTATCTTTATTATCGCTGGCATTCGCCAGATAATAAAACTATTTTCAATATGAAAATAAACTTAACCTAAACTTGATATCCGGAGGATATTATGGGTTCTTCTTTATTAAAAAAAGCAGTAGGATTATCTAATGTTTCTGATTTATTAGATAAGAGTGGAATTTTTTATAATTTCTCAGCTAAGACTCTACCTTCTTTTGATTATGATACCGCAGGAAAACATATCGCGCGTGAAGATTCCACATGGAATGGGAAATATGTTATTGGACAAGCGGCAGAAGTAACGTATTCATTCCCAACTTGGGCGGGTAAAAAATTTAATGACTTTGGTGATAAAAATCCCTATGGGTTTAATTCAGCACAAAAGGATCATGCAAGACAATCTTTAGATGCATGGTCTGATATTGCAAATATTAAATTTACAGAAGTAGCACCGAATGTAAAATCAGATATTACTTTTGGAAATATTACTGATCCTTACGGTAAATTCCAAGCTTATGCAACATTACCAAATACCCCTGATTATTATGGGCGTGATATTTCAGGACAAGCCTGGTTTAGTGATTATTATTATGCGGGTAATACAACGCCTGAATTAGGTAATTATGGTCGCTTAACAATCATCCATGAAATTGGTCATGCTCTTGGTTTAATGCATCCTGGTGATTATAATGCAGGTCAAAATGTGCCTGGATATTTAAAATCTGATTATGCTGAAGATAGTCGCCAATATACCGTTATGAGCTATTGGGATGAATATGAAACTGGTGCACACTTCCAAGGTGCTTATGCTGGTGCTCCTTTACTTCATGATATTTCAGCAATGCAATACCTCTACGGTGCAAATACAACAACCAGAACAGGTGATGATGTTTACGGCTTCAACTCAAATACAGGTATTGATTATTACACTGCAACAAGCAGTAATGATAAATTAATATTCTCTGTTTGGGACAGTGGTGGTAACGATACATTTGACTTCTCAGGATATTATCAAGATCAAGTAATTGATTTACGTGAGGGTCATTTCTCTGATGTTGGCGGACTACAGAAAAACATATCTATTGCCCAAGGCGTTACAATAGAAAATGCAATTGGTGGCTCTGGTAATGATATTATCTATGGAAATGATGCTGATAATATTCTCATCGGTGGTGGCGGTAACGACATACTGTATGGTGGCGGTGGCCAAGATACATTATGGGGTGGTACAGGTAGCAACACCTTTGTCTATAAAGAAATCTCCGACTCTCTAGTCTCAGCAGCAGACAAGATAATGGATTTCAAATCAGGCATTGATAAGATTGACCTATCGGAGTTAATCGAAAATACCTTCAGTCATAAATTCCTTAATTTTGTTGATAATTTTACAGGTCGTTCAGGTGAGGCAACCATTAAGTATGATCAATCAACAAACTCAAGTGAACTCGCTATTAATGCTTATGGTTATGACTCTAGTGCTGATTTCAAAATTGATATCGTAGGATTTGTTAATTACGAAACTGATTTTATTGTTTAAGTCGTGATTTATTGGGTAGGAGAAATAGTATTCTCCTGCCCTCTTTTTACTTACATGGAGTTATTTTTATATTTTTTTAAAAAAATAAATATAAATTATCATGCATATAGATAAAAAATCACAAATATAAACAAATAGATAAGAATAAAATCAGGAATAACATTATGCCAGAAAACAAACACAACAATGAAATAACCAGTATTATAAAAGAGAGAAAAAAAGTATTTCTTTCCATTGGAATATTTACAGCACTAATAAATATTTTAATGCTAGTTCCTTCAATCTATATGTTGCAAGTTTATGATCGTGTATTACCTTCTGGTAATGAAATGACACTATTGATGCTAACACTTATTATGTTAGCTCTCTTTATTTTTATGGGTGGACTAGAATATTTAAGAAGTATCATTGTAATTAGAATGAGCAATAAGCTTGATTTATCACTTAATTCGCGCATTTATACCGCTTCATATCAAGCTAGATTAAATAAAATACCGGGTATTAATTCTTCTTTAGCTTTTAATGATTTAGTGACAATTCGTCAATTTATTACAAGTCATGCTATTTTTGCCTTTTTTGATTTACCTTGGTTTCCTATTTACCTTCTTGTTATTGCTTTATTTAATCCTTGGTTAGGATTATTTGCATTATGTGGTGCACTCATTTTATTTTCATTAGCTATTCTTAATGAATATTTGTCTAGAACATCATTAAAAAAAGCCAATGAATTTGCTAATCAAGCACAAGTCATACAGGGCCATCATTTCGAACATCCACAACCCATTGAAGCAATGGGCATGTTAAATTATTTGCGAACTCAATGGCAAATTACCCACTTTAAATATCTACAAGCACAAACTCAAGCAAGTGATAATGCTGCAGGAGTTAATGCAATAACGAAAGTCACTCGCATGGCATTGCAATCCTTAATGCTAGGATTAGGTGGCTGGCTTGCAATAGACAATACAATTAGCCCAGGAATGATGATTGCAGGATCAATATTATTAGGTCGTGCTTTAGCACCGATTGAACAAGTTATAGGTGTATGGAAAAACTGGGATAGTAGTAAAGAAGCCTATAAAAGGTTAGCCACACTATTAAAAGCTTATCCTGAAGAAAATAAAAAAATGGCACTACCTGCCCCTAAAGGTGAATTAACGGTCAATATTAATCAGGCTCAATACCCTCAAACAGAACATACACTATTAAATAATATTCATTTTTCACTCAGCCCAGGTGATGTGCTTGGTATTATTGGCCCTAGTGCTTCAGGTAAATCCTCTTTAGCTAAATTTATTGTTGGAATATGGGAAGTTAAAACAGGTTCAATTCGCCTTGATAATGCAGATATATATCAATGGAATAAAAGCGAAGTTGGTCAATATATTGGATACCTTCCCCAAGAAATCGCCCTTTTCCCAGGGACAATTGCCGAAAATATTGCTCGTTTTTCCGAAATAGATCCTCAAAAAGTGACTCAAGCTGCAATGATGGCAAATGTTCATGAAATGATTTTACGTTTTCCTAATGGGTATGAAACCGTTATTGGTGCGCATGGAGAAGGATTATCAGGGGGACAACGACAACGAATTGCGTTAGCGCGCGCATTGTATGGTAACCCTACACTGGTTGTTTTAGATGAGCCAAATTCTAATTTAGATGATTTGGGTATTAAAGCGTTAATACAGGCAATTCAAACTCTCAAACAAAATAAAAAGACCGTTATATTAATCACACATCAAAAACAATTACTCTCAGTGATGAATAAGCTTTTAGTTCTTTTCGATGGTCACACTAAATTATTTGGCTCTACAACCGCCGTTATTGCTGAATTAAATAACTCATCAATAATAAAGAACACCCCAACACCATCAAATACACCGATTACTCAAAGTAATTCTTAATATTGAGAAAATAATGATGATCACAGAGAAAAATGAAATCAATATAGTTAAAAATATTTCCGATGATCCTAAAAAATTCTTAATAATAGGATGGTCTGTTATTCTTTTAGGCTTGGTGGTCTTTATTTTTTGGGCTGCATTTGCACCTTTAGATAAAGGGGTCTCCGCCACAGGTAATGTTTCAATTTCAGGCAATAAAAAAAGTGTTCAAGCATCCGTAGAAGGTATTATCACTGATATTTTAGTGAAGAATGGAGATAGTGTAACTGAAGGCCAAACACTTATTCAATTAAGTCCCATACAATCTAAAGCCTTAGTAAAATCCCTATCAGATCAATATGATAATTTACTTATTACTCAACAACGTCTTTATGCTCAACTCAATGAAAAAACAGAGTTTATTTTAGACCCTACCGAAAAATACTATTCATCTTCAAAGAGCCTAAATAAACTCTTGCAACTACAAAATAGATTACTTAATGAAAAATATATTGAATTGCATAGTGAAATAAATGGCTATAACGCCATTATTGATGGTATTTCTAATCGTTTAATTCATCTAAAAAGATCAATACTAAACAAACAAAATCAAATTAATAGTTTACAGAATCAAATAAAAGATTTACGTACTCTTGCTACTGAAGGCTATATTCCTCGTCATCGTTATCAAGAGGTTGAGCGTGAGCTCGCTGAAAATAACAATCATCTTAATGATACCTTAGGGCAAATAAGTACTTTAGAAAAACAAAAACTAGAGTATGAACAGAAAATATTACAACGTAATGCTAACTTTTATCAGTCAGCACGTACTGAACTTAATCAAATTCAATTACAAATAAGTGAAACTGAAAAGCAACTTATTATTGAGATGGATAAGCTGGCTAAAATGAAAATTACAGCCCCTATTTCAGGAACAGTAATGGATTTGTCTGTTTTTACACAAGGTGGTGTTGTTAGAACAGGACAAACATTAATGGAAGTTGTTCCTCAGGATCATCAATTAATTATTGAGGCTCGTTTAGCTCCTCATTTAATTGATAAAGTAACTCCCGGCCTTCCTGTTGATTTAATGTTCAGTGCTTTTAATCAAAATACAACACCTAAAATTCCGGGTGAAGTTACTTTAATTTCAGCAGACAGACTTATTGATGACAGAACAACAGAACCCTATTATCAAGTATTTATTAATGTAAAAGATAATGCACTTCTTGCTGATAATAAAAATATATTAAAGGCTGGTATGCCCGTTGATGTGTTTATTAATACAGGCGATCGTTCATTACTCAATTATCTCTTTAAGCCTGTATTAGATAGAGTTCATACTTCTTTAACGGAAGAATAATTATGCTAATAAAAAAACTTTCTATTATTATATTGATATGGATGTTCAGTTTTCATACTTTTGCTATCACATTATCTGATCTCTATTTTTTGGCTGTAAGAAATGATCCGACTTTTAATGCTGCAATAAAAGAACAAATTGCAGGCAAAGAGTATGAAAATATTGGATTATCTCAGTTACTTCCTAGTGTTCATGTCAATTACCAAAATAATCCGCGAAATTGGCAACGTAAAATTTATCCGATTAATACTAGCCAAGGAGAAATACAAAGAACAGAATATCAAAATTACCAAAGCCACTCTGTCAGTGCAATTATTAGTCAACCTCTATTTGATTACACTGCTTTTAGTGACTACAAATCATCAGTTATACAAACGTTACTATCAGATAGTCGTTATCAAGTGAAATTCTCTGAACTAGTGATTAGATTGGTTGATCATTATATTGAATTAGCCTATGCCCAAGATAAATTATTATTAAATCTTTCTCAGCAAGAGATTTATAAAAAACAGCTTACTTCTAGCCAACGCTTATTTGAGTTAGGAGAAGGAACAAAAACAGATATTTCAGAGATCCAAACTCGATTATATTTAACTCAATCTCAATATACGGATATCCAGCTTGAATTAGATAATGCTAAAAATAAATTAAGTTCAATGATCGGTAATCCACTTCCTTATGATGAACATATTGCAAAATTAAATAGTCAAAAATTTATATTACAGCCTATTACTCCAAATAATTATGAAGCATGGGAAATGGAAGTAATGCAAAATAACCTCAATATTCAAACTGCACGTTATGAAATGGCAATAGCGAAACAAGAAGTAGAAAAAAATAGAGGTGAATTTTTTCCAACCGTACAACTCTATGCTTCTTATTCTAATAGTGATTCTGATAGCAATAATACAGTAAATCAGAAATATCAATCTGCTAATATTGGTTTTTATGTCAGCTTACCATTATTTAATGGTGGAAAAACGACAGCATCAATGCGTCAATCTACTGCGATGTATCAGATGAGTGCTTTTGAAAGAGATGCTATTATTCAACAAATTACACAAGAGTTACGTTATCAATATCAAATTTGTACGACCAGTAATATAAAACTAAATGCATATGAACAGTCTGTTTCCTCTGCTAAGTTACAATTAGATGCAACTCAAAAAAGTTATATTGGTGGGCAACGAACCATGGTGGATGTTCTTAATGCTGAAGAATTATTGTATCGTGCTCAACAAGATTTAATTAAAGCTAAATATGATTATATTCAAGCTTGGACATTATTACATCAATATACTAATACATTAGATATTGAGAAAATAAAATTAATTGAAAATTATTTTCAATAGAGTAATTAAATATTTTCAATAAGAAATACTAATATAAATATAAAAGTCCTAGATCGTATATCGATCTAGGGCTTTTAATTTAAGTAATTTTTGATTACTTACTTTAGCTAGCGGGTATCATCACTTCTTTTTAGTACCGTACAACGTTAATACACGGTGAGTAAGAGCAATTGATGCTAGACCGATAAAACATTCAACTAGGAAAATCAGCATAAATTACCCCCATTCATAAGTACATTTTGTTTGGGCGGGGGTTCTGATAAAGTAAAGTGACTTGTCATATATTGCTTAGCTAACTCCGATTTAATGGACACATTCTAAACCTATCATTAAAAGGGAAAAGAGCAAAATAAATTTCTCAACAAAATCTATTTTTTAACTTAGATCACATAAAAACAACACAAAAAATCAAATCTAAGCCATACAAAAACTTGAATAACATTTTCGACCTCATTTATAATATATAAATAGACTTTAAAATCAGTTAATTAAAGAAAACAAATGTTAGATCACCCTGTTTTTCTACAATAGGTTTTATCTTTAATTGGCTTATAACGGATAATATGTCTTTGCGCTCAGGTCTGATCAAAACAATAGCAACACCTTGATAGTTATTCTTTTCAATTAAGTTAACTAGTTGCTTAAGATCATAATATTTATTTTGCACATCAGGATATGCTAAGCCGTAGGCAAGCTCTCCTCTCGTCTCAGTTAAACGAATATCTGTACGTTTCAATCCCCATGCTAGTGACGTTCCAATACCAACTTCATCAGCTAAAATATAAGGCTTATTTGCTAGCTCACTATAATAATGATTAATTGCTTTTTCAGGAGTATTTTTACTTTCAATTTTATGTGGGATCGCATATCCAATAGCAAGACTTAATCCAACAGAACAAAATAAAGTTAACAAACGTGTGGGTTTAAAGAATGAAGCAATTCCCATCATACTCCATATAAAAAATCCCCCTATCGCCAGCATCGCTTTATATTGTTCATCTACTTCATATAGTCTAAATTGAGATGAATAAAGAGAATAAACAATAATAGAACCACCGGTTATCCCAAAGGCTGTATTTATTATTGCGTTGATAGTATAAATTTTCTCATTTGGATTATTTTTCAATTCTTCCATGTAACTCGCAATCAAAATCGATAATGGAACAAAACAAGGCAACATATAAGTTAATAGCTTGCCACTAGAGGCCGAAAAAAATGCAAAGAAAAGAAATAGCCAAAATGAAAAATAGAGAGTGCCCTTTTTCAAAAAAAGCGCAGATTTAAGCGTGCCAAATAGAAATCCCAGCCAAGGTAAAATACCCAGAATAATAATAGGCAAGTAAAACCACGTAGGTTGTGATCTTGCTGATCCTTTTGCGATAAAACGTTGCACATGTTCGATCCAAAAAAAGTAATGCCAATAATCTGGGGCTTGAAGTGCAACTGAAATTACCCATGGACCCGCAATAATAAACATAGCGATAAATGCTATTGGCGCATAACAAAGGACTTCCTTCAAACGAGATAAGCTAATTGCTGTAACCATAAAGACTAATGTGGGTAGAACAACAGCAATAAATCCTTTAGTTAAAAAACCTAAACCACAAAAAATACCAACTAAAAAAGAAGCATAAATTTTTGATTTTTTATCTGTTACCAATAATCCACTTAAAAAATAATACATTGCCACAGTAACAAACATGGTCACTATAGGATCAAGGATATTATAAGTGCCAATAGACAACACAAGAAAAGAGGATAAAAATACCACTAATGCATTAAAAGCCAGAGCTTGATTATGCCAAACTAACAAAGCAGCTCGATAAACAAATAGGCCAGTTAATAGCGTTGAGGTGACAACAACAATGCGAACGGAGAAATGACCGCCCCCAAATAACCATTGTGCAATACTGTTTAGCCAATACCCCAAAACCGGTTTTTCAAAATAGCGAATATCGAGTAAATAAGGCACTGACCAATTACCCGATGTCAGCATTTCTCTGCTAATTTCGGCATAACGGATTTCATCTGGTTGCCACAATAGCCGCGTTTCTAAAGGAATGAAATAAGTTAATAATATAAAAATAAAAAGTAGAAACCATTTATATCTTTCTACAAAATTGACGCTCATACATTCCTCATTAAAATAGAAAAATCACCTTACAAATAGCTAATTAGTTAGAATGGTTATCTTATAAAAAATTCAATTATTATTTATTAATTTATAATTAACTAGTACACGCTAGATTAAGAGACACTAACTAATTGAAATATCTATTTTTTATCGAATCACACATATGTAAATTGATAGAATTGATTACTTTAAATAATAATATTTTAATTTATTATTAATCCGTTTTTAATAATAGATATTTTTACTTTACGGCTGTAACTTAAACAAATAATAAATAAAATATAAGAAATAAAAAAGCCAGAATGAACTTATTCTGGCTTTATGACTATTTTATTTTAGTTATATAATGATAAAAATCTTATTTACTAAATTCTTTAAAAGCACCCATAGTGTTGGCAGCGTACATAACTGAAGGGCCGCCACCCATATAAATAGCAACGCCCAATGTTTCTGCTAGTTCTTGTTCTGTTGTACCGAGTTCAACTAAAGTTTTAGTATGGAACCCAATGCACCCATCACAACGATTAGCAACAGCAATTGCAATAGCGATCAATTCTTTTGTTTTTGCATCTAATGCGCCTTCTTTACCACCAGCTTTTGTGGTGCTCATAAAAGCTTTCATCACTTCTGGAATATTTTGAGACAATGCTCCCATGTTATTTGCAATGTCTGTTACTATTTCTTTGTACTTACTCATTAGATATCCCTTAGTTAATATATATTTTTATATAATATAAAAATATAATATCAAATTATATAATTTGATCAAGATAAATTGAGTATGCGTGATCTTTTCTGCTTAAAATAATCTCAAAATAACGAGGTTTACAATGTCAATTATTGATGAATGGGCTGAGCGCCACATTGAACAAGCACTACAAAAAGGTGAGCTATCATCACTAAAAGGTGAAGGTAAACCGTTGCTCCTCGATGATAATAGTCATGTACCTAAATCACTTAGAGCAAGCTATCATTTATTAAAAAATGCAGGTTTCTTACCTCCTGAAATGCAAGATAGAAAAGAAGCATTATCTTTAGCCGAAATCCTAAGTACGCTAAATGAAACAGGAGAAGAGCATGAATCACTACAAAAGCGTTTAGTATTGCTTGAATTAAAATTACAACAAGCAGGTTTAGATACTCAGTTTTTACATGCAGACTACGCCAATCAATTAGCTGATAAATTGACAAATCATAAAGAAGAAATGGATAAATAAGAAAAAGAGAGAAGCTTATACATCTCTGTATAAGCTTCTGTTATAGCAGAGAATTAACCTGCTGTTGGTGTGTAATAGATTGGTGAGCCAGGCCCTACTGGTAAATGGAATACAAATACCCATAAGTAGAATAAGAGTGACCAGCCAATTAAGAAAATAATAGAATATGGCAACATCATAGAAATCATAGTGCCAATACCTGTGTCTTTCTTGTATTTTGTAGCAACCGCTAATATCAAACCAAAATAACTCATCATAGGGGTAATGATATTAGTGACAGAATCTCCGATTCGATATGCTGCTTGGATTGTTTCTGGTGCATAACCTGCAAGCATTAGCATTGGTACAAAGATAGGTGCAGTTACCGCCCATTGTGCCGATGCAGAACCTATCATTAAATTAATAAAGGCACAGATTAAAATAAATCCTAAAAATAACAAACCACTTGGCATATCAATACTGTTAAGTAATGCAGCACCTTTAACAGCAATAACCTGACCAATATTTGTCCAACCAAAGAAAGCAACAAACTGAGCAGCAAAGAAAATAATGACTAAATAAAGTCCAAGCGTACTCATCGAATTCGCCATGGCATCAACAATGTCTTTATCTGTTCGCATAGTCTTAGCAACCCAACCGTAAACAATACCCGGAATTGCAAAGAATAAGAAAATAAAGACGACAATAGATTTTAAGAAAGGAGAATTACCAATTAACCCTGTTTCTTGGTTTCTCAATATGCCATTTTCAGGAACAACTGTTAGCGCTAAAATCACGCCCATAGCAATAAATGTACCTGTTGCAGCCCATAATGCTTTCTTTTCTAGCGGCGTAACTTCAGCTGCATTCCTTAAATCATTTTCTTCTTCATCAAGCTCATTACCGTTATATGGACCCAATTGTGGTTCAACGATTTTTTCTGTGATGAAGTAACCTAAGAAAGTGATCAGGAATGTACTGACAAACATAAAGTACCAGTTCGCTTCAGCACCCACTATATAAGTTGGATCAATAATACGTGCCGCTTGCTGTGTAATGCCCGATAGCAATGGATCTATCGTACCTAAGAGTAAGTTAGCAGAGTAACCACCAGAAACCCCCGCAAATGCAGCCGCAAGACCCGCTAGAGGGTGTCGTCCCAATGAATGGAAGATAATTGCTGATAACGGTATCAACACTACGTACCCTAACTCAGCAGCGGTATTCGACATTATACCTGCGAACACAATAGCTAAAGTAGTCATTTTACGTGGTGCTTTCATTACCACTAAACGCATCACTGCAGATAATAAGCCCGCACGTTCAGCAATACCGACACCTAATAATGCCACCAGCACCGTACCTAAAGGGGCAAACCCCGTAAAGTTTGTGACAATATTGGCCAATATACGGCGAATGCCATCGGCATCTAACAAGCTAATTATATGAATATAGCCATCTTCTGCGCGTCCTTTTGCGCCTTCTGGTCGGGGATCTTGTACTGTAACACCAAAATATTCACCAACCGCCGAAGAGACAAGTAAAATAGCAATTAAAATAATAAATAAAATAACGGGATGGGGTAGCGCGTTTCCTAACCATTCCACTGTGCGTAGAAAGCGACTGCCTCCCTGTTTTTTTGTTTGCATCATTTATCCTTTTTATAAAAAAACAGAAAATGCACAGTACACAACCCTTTTTATTATGACTATCTGTTAATCCTATTTATAACCGTCTTATTTAAGATAAACATCATGACAAAATTATTAAATAATGTATTTTTTAGTTTAATAAACAATTGGATAAAAATAAGTTATACAATTACAAATCACTTACATTAAAATTAATTTATAATATCTAAAATCAAAAAATGTGCATAAGGTAACATTTTTTAACATTATTGTGATTATTTATTAACCTTTTGTGACTGAAAATATCTTTGATTAATAGCCAGAATCGATTAAACACTCTGATAAACCTGATAGTAACGGTTGTAATTACTATAAAAGAGAAAACAATGTCGAATAAACGGTCAAAATAGGTTAAAAGCTTAGTTTATTTGTAACATAAATAGGTAATTTTACAGTAGATGTTGTACGTATAACTATAAGTAGAATGAAGAATCGATAATCTAAGGAAGGAACGATTAAAATTGTTAAGTTAATATTTAAAAATAATATTACTGATCTTTTAAAGATAAAAAAAAGAAGGTAAGTAATACTTGCCTTCTTTAACAACTGCTCAAATTCATCTCTCAATTTAATATTTTTTATATAAAAAAAGGGCAAGGTTCCCCTTGCCTTACCAATAGGTAATCAATCAAAGAAACACATACACACTAAAACACCAAATTTTGGATATTATTTAGTCGTATGTATTAGTATAAAAAGACATCGGGTGTCGCTTCAGCAATGATACAGCTACGTTTATCAACACGTAGATTTTCTGATGAGGATTTTGGTATAAAACAATCTTCAAAAAACCAATAAATAGGTGTATTTAGATAGCTAGCTAATAAAACAAGATAGCTTAAATCTATCTTGTTCATCCCGCGCTCATATCGAGAGAATTGCTGTTGGCTTACACCAATTTTTTCAGCAATTTGCATACCGGTATAACCTAACTCTTTACGCTTTTTCTGAATTCGCTTTCCAACTAACGCATTAACATTAATATCTGTAAAATCGTAATTCATCATAATATTCACCCATTATCATGATTAAGGCATCGTTAAAATAATTGAACCTGAACCAGAGAAATAGCCTGGTGCAACGCGACCGTTGGTATGTAAAATTGATTTAACCTCTACAGGTATGGTTCCGTTTTTAGGAACATCAATTACAGAGCCTCTTTCACCAGGATAACCATCAAGAAATAAATCAGCATAAAGGCTATTATCAGGTCGTAATGGAACTCGGCCACTGTCTGAGCCCGATGCAATAACCAGAACCTTCATTGCTAAGTTGCAAGTCACATTAATATTTTGAGCGCGTGCTGCATTTTCTAAACTGAATTCGTCAATATCGCCATAATTAAGGTTTACAGCTCCTTCTGTTATTTTGCAGGCACCAACGGGTGGCGGTGCAATACCACATAATGATCCCGGTAATAAACGTCCATTGGGAGACCAGCCGCCTTCCTTAGATTCATAAAATAGACCGACACACTCTTGGTTTGAGGTCAAAGGATCACCATCGTGTCTTGCTGTTCCTTGTATTGGAAAACTCTCAACCCTCATAACAGCATCACGAACACCAGCTAAATAACGTTCTTTTTCAACGCGAACAATACTTCTTACAGCCGAACCTGGAGAACCATTAGCATCATGCTTATGGTTAATTGTTATCCAGCATTTACTCCAGCCATAACAAGGGTTGGGAGTATAGGGATCTTCAGGGTCCCAGCGTTGGATAACATAGGTATAAGTGGCGTGAGCAGGCTCACCTTCGGAATGTGTAATATAAGAAAAAATAGATGCCATCGCAGGCGCTGAAAACAGCAAACCTATTGCAATACATAAAGCCGGAAGTCGCTTTAATATGGACATATAAAACCTCAACCCTAATAATTAGTCATAATTCAAATGAAATGTGGCTATTGCACTAAATGGACCGCGCTTAATGGATTGATTGGCAATCGCATCCGGCTCCCCTTGAATAAAGGCATAAAAATTTAAAATAGTGTCATCAGCATTTAATGAAAGTTTGTCTGTCTCTTTATTAACAGGTAAGGCATTTCCATTTTCAGATTCCAATCCAACTGCAATTCCAGCCGCTTGACTACTTGAGCTAATCGCTAAAAAGCCTTGCCCTGCCATGGCTTGGTTTTCATCACCTTTAAATGTAATTTTGACGCTTTTACCAATAGTGAGATCACATTCAGATAAGCGAATTTGAAATAATTTGCTTGGTGTTCTTTGATATGCATAAAGATTCTTATCAGGAATATTACCAAAATCTAATTCAACGGTTTCATCACCAGGTTTTATGGTGCAAGGCTCATCAACTAATATGCCGTGAAAGTACATATTGTCTGGTGCAGAAAACGCCGTTGATGTTAATCCCATAAACGTGATTAAGCCCAAAACGAACGGGATCGATAATCTTTTCATTTTCATCAATGCGCTCCTATTGGTATTCAGCAAGAAGTGTTGCTGAAACTTCAAATGCACCTTCAGGTAGCGTGCTACCCGGTCTTTTAACCGGCACAGCTTGGATCACTGGTGGATTATCCGGTGATATCGCAATGCGTTCGTTTAGTTTAAAAGGCTGACCATCTTGTGTGAGATGAATACCTAAATCAGGAATATTGGTTTGTAGCGCAGCTTCATCAAACTGTGTTTTAGGACCAATAATAGAAAGGCCTAAATCCCATCCTTTTAAATTTGGGTCGCAGACCAATTGATAATTCACTGATTCGGTGTAATTAATACCATCTACTTTATGAATACCTACGTTGTGTCCAAAATAGACATCAATCAGTTGGTTATTGCTAATTACACAAGGCGGTGGAACTAATAAAGTGCCAAATAATTTCATATTCGGTGTATCTGCACTCATGACAGCGTAAGAATTCAGTAATGCAATCAGGCATATGTATTTTAATTTATTCATTTTCCGACCCCTTACTGATAATCCACATGCAACGTACCACTGGCGACAAAATCACCACCGCTTAATGTGGCACTCTGATCACGAACAGGAATAGCTTCTAAATCAGGCAAATTAGGGTAGGTAAAATTAATAGCTTTGCCTAAATCTAATAATTGGCCTTGATATAAAATACGTACTCCTAATCCTGTAATATCTGTTTGTAGTGCATTTGAATCGAATCCAGTTGCGCTACCAGTGATATAAACCTTCATTGCATTTGTCGGCATCTTTTGGCACGTGGCGGTATAGTGAACCGGCTGTTTATAATTTGCGCCGTCAATACGCGTACTCATCACCTCGCCAAAATTCACCTCAATCATTTTGCCGTCATTGATCAAGCAAGGCGGAGGGGCAATAACATTTCCAGTGATATTGATATAAACAATTCCCGGAATAACATCTTTCACCGCTCTAGCGGGTAAATTCGCAACAGCAGTAAAACTTAGGCCTCCAGTAAATGTTGCCAGAATAAAAATCAACACTGCTTTGCTTGGGCTAAACCGCTGTTCCATTTTCATAAAATAGACCTATTTAGTATCCTGCTGATGTTTCTGTCACTTTGCATTCATTGCCATTACAGCTAAATTTCATTTGTGGACGTCCACCGTAATCATTGATGTAACTTAATACTGGTGATGCGCCAAATGCAGAAGCATTTAGGTTTATCGTGCCTGTGCTTTTAGGTGCAATCATTAATGGCTGAAAACCATCAAGGCTTTTTCCTTGTAATCCTGTCAATCCATCAACTAATGTTACGTAGTAAGGTGTTGGATTATTCACTTCGTAACGATCACCTTTTTTCGTTAGGATGATTTTTTCTTGCCAAGGATTAGTCAGATCCGTTTGAGTGGCATAAATAGCCGCTGGGCGATAAAACAACTTAATTCGGGTTTGTAATGCAATTTGCAATACGTTGGGTTTATCACTACGAGGTGGAATTTCACGCAAGTTAAAATAGAAAACACTTTCTCTATCTTGTGGCAACTTAGCAATGTCCGGCAATGACTGCACTTTTACTTGGCTTTTATCGCCAGGTTCAATACGTTGGATCGGTGGTAAAACCAGTAATGGAGAATCAATACGCTCACCATTCTCATTTTCCATCCAACCTTGTGCTAAATAAGGCAACTCTTTATTTTGGTTACTGACATTTAAACTAATTGATTTATCCGCGCCATTAAAAATGACGCGCGTTCTATCTAAAGCAATCGCGGCAATGGCTTGACTAGTAAACATCATTCCAGTCAATAAAGTGGTTGTTACAACAAATAAGCGCTTTAATAACATCATTTTAAATTACTCTTTTTGTCTGAAATTATTTTTATCTTTCCCTTTTGCCTAACCTTATTTTGTGATCAATTGAGGTTTAGGTAAGGGTTCGGTTCTTTGATTGATTGTTGTCGGTGCGGTATTACCATCACCACAAGTTAGTAATAATGAAGATATAAACATGCCTTCAACTAATGTCGGGATATGAATTTTGCACTGCTCTTGTCCATTCCAACGCACACTCAACACATCGCCACTATTAATACCTGTCAGGTAGACATTCCCACCATCATTGACAATACCGAGCTCTCGGCCTTTATCGGTTGTGACACTGGCACCAAATGGTGGATAAGTTCCGTCTTGTAAACGAATAACAGCCATGGCTTTTTGTCCCGACACCACATCAAAGTGACGGTAGCCTATTGCGCCTTCTGTTAGGGTGAGTTGTTGAATTGAACGTAATGCTTCAGTGTTATCTGGCATCTGATCAAGGTCGATACTGGCACTACTACGGTAATAATCATTGATATCAGGCAGTATGGCTTTACCAAAAGTATTGGTACGAGTAATAGCACCGATACTTTTCACTGGTACATCAGAAATACCATCTGTATCAATAAGTAAACGGGTACTACCTGTACGACTTGTACGGTGTAATGCCCCACCTTTTGGTGTCAATGTTGCCCCACCTTGCAGTGATAATGTGGCTGATGTGTATTCATCATTAATATGGCTCGCACTAGCAGTGATTAATGCCGCATCAGCGTAATGCATAAGATAGGCATCTGCAGATGGTTTACCGCTACTGCTTAAACCAGCACCAACACGATAGCTACTATTGTCATCAATACGATCGTAATAACTGACATTATGTGAATTACCGTGTTTGTTAATCACGGTGTTGTAGCTAATGGTTGCGCGATCGCTCCAAGGCATGCTGACATTCATATAAACGCCATTATCATTGGTGCCATTAAATTTATTGCGAAACGCCGATAGACTGAGGTTGATATTTTTAAAGCTACCAACATCCATCGTTTTGGCTAATGACAAGTTATAGTTATCATTATTAGGCTTATTCCAATAAGTCTGATGACTATAGTTTAAGTAGGCACTCAATCCCCATTCAGGGAACTGCTTACTAAACATAATGGTATAAAGCTCTTTATTGTTATCTTCTTCACCACCACGATAACGACGATCTAAATATTGGTTCATACTCATAAAATCACGTTCGGAGAATCGATAGCCTGCGAATGTCACTTGGCTATTTATTTCTTCAAAACGTTTTGAGTAACTTAAGCGATAAGAACCACCGTGATAGCGCTTGTTATCACTTGGAATTTTGGCCCAAGAATGTGTTGCATCAAAAGAGATAGCACCCAGTGCCATTAAGTCACGACCAATACCAGCAGAAACTGAGTTATAATCGCCCGAGACTAATGAACCACCATAAAGTGACCAACCGTTACTAATACCCCACGAGAATTCACCCATACCAAAAACAGGGCCTTCTGTATTACGGTTCATATCTGACGGTTTACCCGCAGATAATTTATATTGCACTCGGCCCGGACGTGTTAAATAAGGAATACTTGCAGTATCCATTTGGAATTCTTGAACAGATCCATCTTGTTCTTCAACACGTACATCTAATTTGCCACTCACTGCATCATTAATGTCTTGAATACGAAACGGCCCAGGAGCAACCTGAGTCTCATAGATCACACGGCCTTGTTGGCTAATCGTCACTTTCGCATTCGTTTTTGCCACACCCGTTACTTCAGGGGCATATCCCCTTAAGTTAGGCGGTAGCATATTGTCATCCGTAGACAAGTTAATCCCAGTAAAACGGAAGTTATCGAAAATGTCAGAGCGTGAATAAGTCTCCCCCATCACAAGGCGAGCCCCTAATTGGGTGATTGCTCTATAAAGATAAAGCTGGTTCCATTTCCAACTATTTTCAGTGCTATCAGGAAGACCCGTTGTATGCTGATAACTTGCTTGCCAATCAGCACGGAAGCGCCAAACACCCAAGTTTGCTCCCACGGTTCCTAAACCTGTAACTTGTTGACGTTGTTTTCCTTTAGCGGGATCTGTCACGTTAGCATTAACGTTATAGTCAAAAAGCACGCCTGAGATACCGTGATCCCAACGAGAAGGTGGATCCCAGTTTGGTGCTGAATATTCTAGATAAGCTTGAGGAATAGTCAGAATAAGATTGCCACTTCCCAGACTTGCATTTATTGTCATGCCGGGAATGGAAGACATATCAAGACAACTTCCATTATCTTGATATTTAACTTTTTCAGCCCATTCAGGTTTAAGGCCTATTTGATGGATCAACTCTGGAGGCAAGCAAGGTTCACTACCTTTAGGATCATTGGCAGGCACTACATAATTAATGTTATAAAGTTCAGGAAGTTCATTATTGTTAACACGAACAACAAACTCATATCGGCCGGGCATAATATAGCCCGCACGAGAGAAATCTGATAAGTCGATATTTTGTTTATCTTTTAGATCCAGAATATCGGCATTAAATTCAATATCACTATTTGCTAAAGCTGAACTTGAAATACTGGAAGCTCCAGTAAGAATTAAATAGATCAGTACAGCAACAGGCCGAATAGTATGTTGTTTTTTCTTTTTTTCCGTCCCTAAACCAACGGTTTTGAATGATCTCGCCATAAATTATCCAACCCGATCCATTTAATAGTATTCCAGCTTAAATCGCAGCGTTGTACGGTAATTCCCTGCTTTGGGTATTTCGTTATTTTTGACTATTCGCGCTTGATAAAGTAACGCCATTGATTTCGAATCAATACCAACAGGGGGCAATGGTTGCCCTGGAATAGCTTGTCTACCATAACGATCAGCTATCGCTAATGATGCACCCCTTGCTTCACCAGAAAGTGCAAAATTACCATTTTCGTTAGAAGGTCCTTCAAACGTTGCAATAAAACGAGGGTTGTCCGCTTCCTGACCTTTTTGTTCAATTAGCGTACATTCCGTTAATCTGATAGAAAAATACTCAATAGGTCCTTGCCCTTCAGTCACTAACATTGGAATAGAAACCGTTGTCAGTGGAATAACTTGTTCGCCACTTCCTGCTGCAATCGTGCAAGATGGTTCTAAAATCGATCCTGAAAGATTAAGTACCCCAAATCGCTGATGCATGTTTTTATCTTGTTTTACATCACTTGCTATTACCGATGTTGTCAGTAAACTGGCAATAAGGCATAGCCATAGTGGTGTCATCTTGCGATTCATATTTTTCTCCGTAAGAAAAAAATCGTTAAAAATAGACACAGGAAATAAAGCTCTGTACATCCATGTACAGAACTTATTTTTTCTTACTGATAAGTCAGTGCGAAAGTTGCAATTGCAGTGAAGTCACCAGGAACAGCGGCTTCTGCAGAAGAACCTTGTAGGTAAGCAGCAAAGTTCAGATCATTATTACCATCACGTAAGTTTTGAGCTGCACTTGGTGTACCTAATTTGATTTGTTTGCCACCCGCATCGGTGATAACAACAGCAGCATTTTTAGCGATACCTTCAATACCTAAAGAACCTGCTAAAATGTCTGCATCTTCTGAACCAGTGAAAGTTGTTTGAACTGTTTTATAAGTTTCAGTTGTACAATTTTCTAAAGAGATTTTGAAATCACGAGAATTACTACGACCACCATCTTTTAATGCAGCAGTAGAAATTTGACCTAATGGAACAGTTTGATTTTCTGTATCAGGAGTAATTGAGCAAGGAGCATCAATAATTGAACCAACAAATTTAACAGTACCGTGACCTTGATCAGCAGCAAATGCAGAACCCGCAGCAACAGATAAACCTAAGCCAAGAACTAACGCTAATTTATTTAATTTCATCTTTTTGTTTCCTAAAATATAAAGGACGAAGACATTAAAAATAATAAATTCATTAGGATTGAATTATTCCTAATTGAATGACTCATTATTGAGTTTTTTAATTTTGGTATACTTGTGCCCGTCCAAAACGAAATTAAATTTCGTTAGAAACAAAACAAAATACACCAAATTGTTTTGTTAAAAATTTTCATCTCGAAATCAAACGCATTTAGATAATACGGCTTTAAATAGCGAAAAAAGAGTTTATAATTCTAAGTGTAATTACTATAATTTGTGAAAAAAGTAAAAAAATTTATTTCTGGATTTTAAACAAAGTAACCAATCATATTTGCTTTTTGAAATAATGATAAATATCAATATGTTAAATAATCGATGATATGTGATTAATATTAAATTTGACTTAAGTGAGAAGCCAGAGAATAATAGTAAACAATTTGGTGTATTCTGTTTATTTCTCTAAAGATGACCGAATTCCTATCTATACTCACTTTTCACTTTGTCAATCAATCACTTTCATTTTCTAAAAATAAATAAACTTTCAATAAACTTGTTTAAAATTAACAAGTAAAAGTACAGCATAAAAAAAATACAACTCTTTATTGATGCATATTACTTGTTATAGTTATGTATCAATTGACTTTTGTTCCTTGTTATCTCATTGAAAAGGTTATGAAAATGAAGCAACGTAAGTTTCTTACACGTTTTGAGATCAACGCTATTTTGAAGCAAGCAAAAGAAGGACGGTACCCAGAAAGAGATTACTGTATGTTTTTAATGTGTTTTTTACATGGATTTCGTGTTAGTGAACTATGCAGGCTAACCTTAAGCGATATCGATTTGGAAAGTAGGATACTCTACGTCAGACGCTTGAAAGGGGGTTTATCAACAACACAACCAATTATAGAAGAGGAATATGATGCGTTAGTTAACTGGTTGAAAAAAAGGGAAACATGGAGAGAATCTGACTCAGAATGGGTCTTTTTATCCCAAAAAACAGGTCCAATCTCTCGTCAACAAGTATATGGGTTACTTCGCCGTTTAGGTAAAGAAGCTAATGTATCTATAAGCCCTCATCCCCATATGTTACGCCATGCATGTGGCTATGCGCTTGCTGATTTAGGTAGAGATACGCGTTTAATTCAGGATTACTTGGGGCATCGGAATATTTCACATACTGTTATCTATACAGCAAGCAATTCAAAACGTTTTTTTCACATTTGGGACATAAGGAATTAACATTTAGTTTTTAATTAATATACTTACTGAGAATTAATACACTAAATAGAGTAGGCTATACTTTTTCAATAAGAATAAAGTTAATTTCAATCTAATTAAAAAATTTAGGAATAGTTTTATATTAAATAAATAATCACGATTACTGGTATTAATAATTTATTAATAATCGTTTTCTAGTAAAAGAATAATTTAATATCAAAGTTCTTTTTTTGATTATCTTTATTAGGAGGCTGTAAATTTAATATCAATCTTTATTTATAAAAAATATTAAACATTCTTTGTTTGATTTTTAATCAGAAAATAAGGATCTTATTTAAAGAAAATTTCTGTTCTTAAAATTTTTATTCATTTGCATTACATGCACACGCTGTCATATCTCACTATCCCCTACGTTACCGTTTGGGGATAGTTATGAATTATCTTAAAAAAAGTATGATTAACCTTTTACACACACCACCTGTCTTAGCGTATGAACAACTTCAACCAAAGATGATTGTGCCTTCATAACCGCATCAATATCCTTATAAGCCATTGGAATTTCGTCAATGACATCTTTATCTTTTCGACATTCCACATGTGCTGTAGCCCGGATCTGATCTTCAACACTAAAGGCTTTTTTAGCTGCTGTTCGACTCATTACACGCCCTGCACCATGGCTACATGAACAGAAACTTTCAGCATTTCCTTTTCCTCTTACAATAAAACTCTTAGCCCCCATTGAACCAGGGATGATCCCCATTTCACCATGTTGTGCTGAAACAGCTCCTTTTCGTGTTACCAGTACTTCCTCACCAAAATGCATTTCCTTTTGCACATAGTTATGGTGACAATTCACAGCTTGTTGCTGTGTCGTAAAAGGTTTAGAGATTTGCGTTGATAATGCGGCCAACACACGTTCCATCATGACTTCTCGGTTATGTCGTGCAAAATCCTGAGCCCATTCGACCGCTTCTATATAGTCATCATAGAAAAGCGTTCCTTCCTTTAAATACGCTAAGTTTTTATCCGGCAAATTAGCAATATGTTCTCTCATATCTTCTTGCGCCATTTGTATAAATAACGTACCGATAGCGTTACCCACACCTCGAGATCCACTATGCAACATTACCCAGACGTTATCTGATTCATCAAGACACAATTCAATAAAGTGGTTCCCTGTTCCTAATGTTCCAAGATGACGATAATTATTAGTATTTCGTAAACGTGGGTACTTATCAGTTAAAACCTTAAAACGCCCTTCAAGTTGTTGCCAATGTTGATCAACAAGTTTAGGTGGGTTCTTCCATGAACCACGATCATTCCCTGATTGATAACTCGTTCTTCCATGAGGAACGGCTTGTTCTATTGCTGTTCTTATCGCAAATAAATTATCGGGTAGATCATTTGCATGTAATGATGTTTTCACTGCAATCATTCCACAACCGATATCCACACCAACAGCCGCTGGAATAATCGCACCTTTGGTTGGGATAACACTACCTATTGTTGAACCTTTGCCTAAGTGAACATCCGGCATAACCGCCATATGTTTAAAGATAAAAGGCATCTTAGCGGTATTGATAAGTTGCTTTAGAGCATCGGCCTCAACTGGCACACCATTTGTCCACATTTTGATTTCAGCAGTTCCTGCTTCTTTTACTATTTGATGATCCAATATCATGCCTGTGCTCCTTTAATTTGTACTAACCCGTTTAATACTTGGTCTAAACCACCGTAAACGGAAATCTTATCAATACGTTCTGCAATACGTTCTACGGTTTCTAGCTCTTTTAATCGTAAGGCCACTGGATTGTTTTCCATCACTTTTGCCGTATTTAATAAAGAACGCGTTGCGGATGTCTCTTCTCTTCGGCGAATAACATTAGCCTGAGCTGATTTTTCTGCCTCAACGACTTGCGCTAAAATCGTTTTCATTTCACCGGGTAAAACAATATCTTTTACCCCCAATGAAGCCACTTCAATACCATATCCTTCGGTCACTTCACTGATTTTTTCACTGACTAAACTATCTATCAGGCTTTTATTTTCTAATAATTCATCTAATGTTCTTGTTCCTACGGCTTCACGTAACGCAAACTGTAACTCTTTATATAAGAACTCCAATGGTGAAGCCAGTTGCTGATATGCTAAAAGTACATCGCTATAACGCCAGTTAGCCGATAAATTAATACGCAGTGTCACCTTGTCTTTCGTTAGGATCTCCTGCCCACTAACATCCAGTGTTTGTAAACGCATATCGACGACTTCAACATCTACTTTATGCTGATAACGCCAATATCCTTTTAATCCCGGAGGCAACAATGCTTGTGTTTCCCCATTGATCCGAATAACACCAGCATGCCAAGCAGGAATATCCACAGTAAGAACCCCTTCACTTCCCTTTATGACTTGATTTCGTAATTTAGGGTGCTGGAGTTTTTTCATCAAGATTGAAGATACTTCAAGTTCATCGATAGATACTATTTCTAAAGAACGGTCGGAATAACGCCAATATAAACGTCGCGTTCCTGGTGCTAAGATCTCTTTTAAAGAGCCGTTTTCATATAAAAGACCGATCTCCTCATCCGATAACACAATATCAAAACCATACTCAGTCACCCATTGAGGATAGTATTGACGTAAAAATTCAGCTTTCTCGCTTTCTAATGCCCCACCATTTAAAGGGAAAATATCTGCACTGAGCTGATGCCCAAAATCAAAAAACTTATGTTCACCTGCTGTTAGCACATCAATGTACTCATCTTTTTTCTTTAAAAGTGCTAACTGTCCCTGTTTTACCACAATTGTTGTTTTTATCATTTTTCGTTCCTTCTTCTTTTATTCTTCTTTATATAGTGCAATTTATCGTGACTTACTTTTCCACGGGCAAGCTTTGCGAAACTGAAAGGAAAACAAGAGAGGAACAATGCTTTGTTTGTCTCTTCTTCGGCTATCAATCCAGCTCAGTTGCTGGTGGACAAGCAAGGTGACGGTACAGCTGTCACAACGATTTTTTATAGTTAATTTTACATTTGGATTTGTAATGGTTTTGGTGTCAGGAATCGAACCTGAAAATAACCCTCTTCACCTACAGAGTCTCGATGTAGAGGAACACATTTAGATAACACCACAGAGTGTTCCTCATGTGCCTACCAGATTTAAAATCTGCTCAAGACAGTAATAACATTGCCAATATCGTGCCAAGTTTTCAAAAACCACCAAAAATATTTTTAATTCATTGTTTATATTAATAAAAATATTCTTAATACGATTTTTAGATATTTATCTATTAAATTAAAACAACAGAATCCTATCTTTTTATCTATATATTTATAAAAATAGATAAAAAATAAGTAGGGATAACTTAATGAAACGCAAAGTAGTGATTGGTGTTTTAGGCACAACATTAGATAAAAGAGGTAAAAGCCATAAAAGGTGGAACTCATGGCGCCCAACAATTTCCATTTGTCATCAAAAGGATTTTCCTGTTAGCCGATTAGTGATGATCCACCAGCCTAATGACTCAATGCTAGCATCTAAAATCACAGAAGATATCCATACTGTCTCACCTGATACAGAGGTGTGGCCATATGAAATTGATATTTGTGATCCATGGGATCTTGAAGAGGTTTACAGCCATTTTCTTGATTTTGCAGTAAATTATCCATTTGATACTGAAAATGAAGAATATTATGTGCATATCACAACAGGAACACATATTGCTCAAATTTGTTGGTTTTTACTGACAGAAGCACATTATTTACCTGCAAAACTATTACAAACCTCACCCACTTCTAAAATAGAAAATAAAGATGGTGCTAAAACCATACAGTCAGCAACGGGCAGTTATGCCATTATTGACCTCGATTTAAGCCGTTATACAAAATTAACGAGCCGATTTGAGCACTACCATAATGAGTCGCTCTCTTTTTTAAAATCAGGGATCGCCACACGAAATGAACGTTTCAATACCTTAATTGCTCAAATTGAACGAGTCGCATTGCGCTCTTTTGCCCCTATTCTATTAACTGGCCCCACAGGTGCAGGAAAATCATTTCTTGCTCAACGTATTTATGAATTACGACAATCACGCCATTTTGTAAAAGGGCGTTTTATCGCAGTTAACTGCGCTACTTTGCGCGGTGACAACGCCATGTCCACTTTATTTGGACATGTAAAAGGCGCATTTACAGGTGCATTGCAAGCTAGGCAAGGGTTATTAAGAGAAGCCGATAAAGGAATTTTATTTCTTGATGAAATTGCAGAATTAGGGCTTGATGAGCAAGCGATGCTACTTAAAGCAATAGAAGAAAAATCTTTTTATCCGTATGGCTCAGATACTGAAGTACAAAGCGATTTTCAGTTGATAGCAGGTACACATCGAGATATGGATAAACAAATTGCAAAGGGGCTTTTTCGTGAAGATCTCTATGCAAGGATTAATATGTGGTCTTTTTCATTACCGGGATTAGTCGATCGCAAAGAGGATATTGAACCCAATATTGACTATGAGCTGCATCACTTTGCAACACTCTATCAAAAAGTGATCCGCTTTAATTCAGATGCAAAATCTCACTATATTCGGTTCGCCACATCTGAGCAGGCATTATGGCGTGGTAATTTTCGTGAACTTAGTGCTAGTATAACGCGAATGGCAACACTTGCTGAAAATGGTCGCATCACTCTAGCACTTGTTGAGGAAGAAATTAGCCGTTTAAAACAAAGCTGGGGAATAACCTCTTCTTCTTTATTGAAAGATCTGGATATCGATCTTTTCGATCTCAGCCAACTGAATACGGTTATCAAAACTTGTCAGCAATCATCAACTCTCTCAGAAGCCGGTAGAAAACTTTTCGCAGTATCAAGGCAAAATAAAAAACAGCCCAACGATGCCGATCGTCTACGCAAATACCTTGCGAAATTTGGCTTAAGCTGGGAACGAATTCAACATGGAGAATAATATTTCATTATGGAGCTCATTTTTTTAGGTACTAATGCAGGTGTTCCGTCTAAAGATCGGAACGTCACAAGTATGGTGCTTGATTTACAAAATAAACAAAAAAGTATGTGGATGTTTGATTGTGGTGAAGCCACACAGCATCAGATACTACATACTCGCGTGAAATTACCACGTTTAAATAAAATTTTTATTACCCATTTACATGGTGACCACATTTTTGGTTTACCGGGACTACTTTGTAGTCGTTCAATGGGGGGGACTGAGGCAGGATTAACAGTATATGGCCCCACTGGCATCAAAGATTTTATAGAAACATCGCTGACATTAAGTCACTCCTATTTAACTTACCCGATTAATATTGTTGAAATTGACGCAGCTGGTTTTCTGTTTGAAGAAGAAGGAATGAAAGTCAGTTGTGAAGCACTTTCTCATCCAGTACCTTGTTTTGGCTATCGCTTAGAAGAAGAAAATAGCCATGGTAAACTTGATGCCCTGAAGCTAAAAACTGAAAATATTCCGACGGGTCCTTGGTTACAAGAGTTAAAACAAGGCAAAACTATCACATTGCCCGATGGAAGAGTCATTAATGGTCAAGAGTATATCGGCCCTGAAATAAAAGGACGCTGTATTGCTATTTTCGGTGATACACAGCCCACACCAGATGCATTAAAACTGGCTAATAACGCAGATGTTATTGTACATGAAGCGACGTTTAAACATGAAATGGCAGAACAAGCAAATAGTCGCGGGCATTCAACGACAGTACAAGCTGCAACATTAGCAAAAGACGCTAATGTCAAAAAGTTGATTATTACCCATATTAGTAGTCGCTATTTACCAGAAGACTGTGTTGAATTACTCAATGAATGCCAACACGTTTTTAGTCATACTGAAATTGCGGCGGATTTTGCCGTGTTTAAGTTATAGTTCTACTACTAGAAAGTAACAATAGCGACATTATGTCGCCATTGTTACTCTACAGCATTCACCCAATCATCGATTTGTATTTTAGTTAATTATTCTGCAATGATGCGGTACGCTTTATCTTGCCATCTTGCAAAATAAAGTTCACTTTTCCATCCCAAAACTCAGCTAAAAAAACATCTTCAGGCTTATCAATATGCTGGTTTTTCATTTCTTCTTGCAACCATGCTTCATCTTTTTCTATTTGTACTAATTCTGAAGTACGGATAACGCCGTCTTTCATCACAATCAAGGACGGCATTTTAGCGCCATCACACACTACTGTAATTTGTCCATCAGGCTCAATTTGTGCGTAGTTAACTTCTTGAAACGAATGGATACCTTGAGCATGAAGACGTGAAGTAATATTAAGAATGTCTATTTTATTCTTCTTCTCCATGATGTTTTCCATAATAAACTCACCCTTTTTTATGATAGGGATCGGATTTCCAATGGTAACCGCACGAAAAAAATTGAATCGTTTGCTGATATAGTTGAGCAAAGAGATAAAACAAACACCGATTAAAAAGACAATAATATATTGGTAAAGAGGAATAGCATCAGTATAAATCACGCCTCCCATGATACCCCCAAGAACAAAATTACCAATAAAATCAATGGGAGTTAATTGAGAAAGTTGTGTTTTTCCTGATAAATTCATATGGGCTAATATGATAGTAAAACCAATAATAAATTTGATAATAACCAGAAAGTAATATTCCATTTGCATCTCACATTTCCAATAATATTTGCCCTCATTATTATAAAGCAGAAAACGCTATCCTGATAAAAATTAAAATTATTTTTCATGGGATTTGACTAAGAACAAACACTTAATATACTTAGGTTAGTTGATTTTAAGACTCACACTATACTTATTACGATAGTTTATCTGTAATCTCTTACTATCAGCGTAATAGCTTCTCGCCTTTTTACTACTTACGCGGGATATCACTGAATTGTTTTTGAACACACATTTTGGAGAAAAAAATGAATAAAAAACTACTTACTTCATTGGTTCTAGCGGGTCTTGTTACTATCACTGCAGGTTGTGATGATTCATCTAAAAAAGTCGATGATAGTATTGATAAGGCAAAAGAAACTGCAACTCAAGTAACTGAGACAGCACAAGATAAAGCTAACGAGCTGACAGAACAGGCTAAAGATAAAGCTGCTGACGTAAAAGAAGATGCAGCAGCAAAAGCAGATGAATTAACACAACAAGCTCAAGAGCTAAAAGATAAAGCAGAGCAAAAAGCCGCAGAATTAAAAACACAAGCTGATGAAAAAACAGATACGCTAAAAGAAAACATCTCACAAAAAACTGATGAGTTAAAAGATGCGAGTGCAACAAAAGCAGAAGAGATTAAGCAAAGTCTAGAGGCTGAAAGCAATAAACTCTCTGAAAAAGCGGCAGAGTTAAAACAAGATGCCAGTAAAACAGCTGATAACCTGATGCAAGAAGCTGACACAAAAGTTGATCAGCTAAAAGGCGATGCTTCAAAAACAAGTGGTGATATAAAGCAACAAGCTCAAGAGACTGAAAATAAAGCACTTGATAAAGCGGATCAATTGACTGATCAAGCAAAACAAAAAATTGATGATTTAAAAGCTGAGAACAAATAATCTGATTTCAGAATTTTTGATGAATCAAAAGCCAGTGAAAATACACTGGCTTTTTTTGTACAAAAAAAAGACAAGGGTTGATCGATTAAGCAAAAAATGTAACCATGTTCTCCTTTTTTCAACAGGAGAAACCTATTAAAGAATGAAAGCACTTATATCACAATAATGGCAATCAATTGATTTAATGCTCTTTTTCTCCATTTTACGGAAAAAATAATTTACTTCCGTTCTTTTATAAAACATCACTCTGACTTGATGTTTTATTCAAATTTTCTTACGAACTTTTCTTTTCTGGTTATAAATAACAATCAGAAAGTTGATAGCGAAAAGCCTCTTTCTAGGAAAATAACAAATAATAGGTTAACTATGAGTCAACAAAACGATATTACCCCTCAAAAAATTAGGATGAAAATTAATCCTCCCGTTTTTTATACCTCAGCGCTATTAATTCTATTAGTCGTTGGCTTCTCTGCATTATTTCCAGAGTTGGCTAATGATAAATTAGGTCATCTTCAGGAAAACCTCTTCACGAATGCAAGTTGGTTCTACATTCTAGCCGTAGCATTGGTTTTGCTGAGTGTGACTTATTTAGGACTTTCCCGTTTTGGTCAAATAAAACTGGGGCCTGATCATGCTCGTCCTCACTTTAGCTATTTTGCATGGTTTGCCATGCTCTTTTCTGCTGGTATGGGGATCGGATTAATGTTCTTTGGTGTTGCAGAACCTGTTATGCATTATTTAATGCCTCCTACAGGTGAAGCGCAAACCATTGAAGCAGCTAAAGAAGCAATGCGATTAACTTTTTTCCATTGGGGATTACACGCTTGGGCAATTTATGCCATTGTTGCGCTAATTTTAGCTTTCTTCTCTTATCGTCATGGTTTGCCATTAACGCTACGTTCAGCACTCTATCCCATCATTGGTGATCGTATACATGGTCCTATTGGTCATGCCGTCGATATTTTTGCTGTTATGGGAACAGTTTTTGGTGTTGCAACCTCTCTGGGTTTCGGTGTTTTACAAGTTAATGCCGGTTTAAATCACCTTTTTAATGTTCCTATTAATCCAACCGTTCAAGTTGTTTTAATTGTTGTAATAACAGGTCTTGCAACTATTTCAGTTGTTTCTGGATTAGAAAAAGGTATCCGCTTTTTATCCGAACTTAACTTAGGTTTAGCCGTTATCCTTCTTTTATTGGTGATCATTCTCGGTCCAACAGTATTGATATTAAAATCATTTGTTGAGAATACGGGAGGATATCTATCCGAAATTGTGAGTAAAACCTTTAATCTTTATGCATATGAACCCAAATCGAGTGATTGGTTAGGGGGATGGACTCTGCTTTATTGGGGTTGGTGGTTATCATGGTCTCCGTTTGTGGGTATGTTTATCGCTCGTATTTCTCGTGGCCGTACTATCCGTGAATTCGTTGTGGGTGTTCTGTTTGTTCCTGCTGGCTTTACCTTACTTTGGATGACTGTTTTTGGTAATACCGCTATTCATTTAATCAAAGATAAAGGTGCAGAAGCCCTCGCCAATATCGTACAACAAGATGTTTCACTGGCTTTATTTGAGTTCTTAAATTATTTCCCATTCTCGTCTGTTTTATCTTTCTTTGCGATGCTGATGGTCATTGTCTTCTTTGTGACCTCAGCAGACTCGGGTGCTATGGTTGTTGATACTTTGGCTTCAGGTGGCGATAGTGAAACACCTGTATGGCAACGTATTTTCTGGGCAGGATTAATGGGTATTTCTGCAATCACTTTATTATTAGCCGGTGGTTTAACAGCGCTACAAACAGTGACTATTGCAAGTGCACTTCCTTTCTCAATCGTATTACTTGCTTCTATTTATGGATTGATAAAAGCATTGCGAGTGGATGTATATAAACGTGATAGCCAACAGTTAACTACGATTGCGCCACCAGCAAGCCGTAATCCAATTCCTTGGCAACGCCGTTTAAGAAATATCGCTTATTTTCCAAAACGTTCCCATGTAAAACGTTTTATGGATGAAGTTATTCAACCTTCAATGGAAATGGTCTCTGCTGAATTAAGCAAACAAGCAACTCAATGCTATATCCATAATGAAGAAGATGATCGCATTGGCTTCGAAGTCGATTTAGGTGATGACATGAATTTCTTCTATGAAGTTCGTCTGCGTTTTTATACTCAACCCGCCTTTGCTTTAGCTGGGTTAAGTGATGAAGAAAAAGACGAAGAACATAAATATTATCGTGCTGAAATTCATTTAAAAGAAGGTGGGCAAGACTACGATGTAATGGGTTGGACGAAAGAACAAATCATTCATGATATTCTTGATCAATATGAAAAACACATCCACTTCTTACATGTATTGGGTAAACAGTAATATTATCTAAGTCATAACAAACAAAAAGGAGATGCCCTTGCATCTCCTTTTTTATTATCAAAATAAATTATTTCTCTGATTGTTCGGTATCATCTGGATTTAACGCAATCAGTTCTTTTAATAACCCAGATAAGCGTTGTAATTTCTCGGTCGAAAATTTTTGCTCAAGTAATTGATAACCTTCTTCAATTTTAGGCTGAATTTTATCGTATAAATTTTGACCATTTATAGAAAGCGAAACAAAAAGCTTTCGCTGGTCACTGACAGGTTTTAATCGACAAATTAGCTCGTCTCTTTCCATTCTAATAAGAATACCCGTTAAACTTGGTCGAAGAATACACGATTTTTGTGCTAGTTCGTGAAAATCAATAGAACGCTTATCCGCAAGCACTCGAATAATCCGCCATTGTTGTTCTGTCAGATTATGCTCTTTAAGAACAGGTCGAAAAAAACCCATCGCAGATTCCCGAGCTTGCAATAGCGCGATAGTTAATGATTCATGCATAATCAAGAAGCTCTTTATATGGTGTTATAGGTGAATGGATGAAAAATCACTCAATATAGACAGTGAAAAAGTACCGCTGTTTATGGTTTATAAAATGACTATATTCTAAGAATAGACTATTTGTTACAATTATTCATATTAACAAATAAATAAAGTTGACTCAATTTTTGCAATTTTATTCTCTTTGTGCAATTTATCACCCTTTACTTTTATTTGTTTTAACACCACTTTTCACAACCATTTGCCCTATATGCAATTATTATGAGTTTGCAATTTGTGTTATCCCCCTATCTATTGAAAAAAGTCGCCTAATTTGCCTATTGCCTTAGCTATAAATTAGGAATAATGATCGTAGCGATAAGGTTGTCTCACATTTTTTTGAGATAAAGTTAACAAGTTGTAACAAAGAAAGATTGCTATCTTTGTTTATGCGCGGTAGCGTTACGCCTTTAAATTCGTGCGACGAAGAAACCGGCAAGTTCATAACAACTTTGTTAAGCGGAGTCGTTAAACCATATTTTAACGACCTTAATTAATCATTATTTTAAGTGAAGACGCCCACAGACGAGAAGTCTGGCAGTAGGAGTAAAAAATGTCTGAGGAAAAACAGGCTAACCCACTTTTTCGGGATGCAATGGCAAGCTTAGGTGCGGCAGTTAATATCGTTGCAACAAATGGCGATGCTGGATGTTGTGGCTTAACCGCAACAGCGGTATGTTCAGTCACTGATAATCCACCAACCGTGATGGTTTGCATCAACAGTAAAAGCCAAATGAATACAACTTTTCAAGAAAATGGAAAATTAAGTATCAATATCTTGAATCATGAGCAGGAAGAAATGGCCTGTCATTTTGCCGGAATGACAGGGCTTGCGATGGCAGATCGCTTTACCCAACCAGGTTGGCAAAATGGGCAACTACAACAACCGATATTAACAAATGCACTAGCCTGCTTAGAAGGCGATATTTATGATGTTCGCCAAGTTGGCACGCATTTTGTTTATATGGCTGAAATTAAAAATATTGCTGTACGTGAAGATGGTGATGGACTTATTTATTTTAAACGCCGTTTCCATTCTGTTAAAAATGAATTGGTACCTATCTCCATTTAAACTTCGACTATTTCTGACTCAAGATAAAAACGCGCTTTCAATAAGGGCGTTTTTTATTATTAATAATATCTTTATAAATCCAAATATTTATCCAAAATAAATGAATACTTATTTATTCAAATAACCATTCCTAATTTTTAGGTCTTTATTAAACTTTTATTAACATCTGTTTGTTATAAAAGAATATCTTTAAATTATAATGAAAAATTTCTTTCTATAATCAATCAGTCACATCATAAAAAACTTTTTCTTTTCATTTTCACCATGCATCTTTATTTATTCTAATTAGATTAAAATACAAACAAAAAATAATCTTATCGGCGAATTTTTATACCAAGAACCAATTAAATTGCTTTATTTGAAAATAAACTAATGAATATTTTTTTCAATCTGGTATTAATCTTCCTTACAGTGTGATCAACCTTTGAGAAGTCATTCCATCAATATATTAGTCTACTCGACTTGCTGATTACCTTCTTAAATTTGCAAACATCACTCTAAATACGGCAGATAATGTTATCGTCATGTAACATATCTCATAAGTTTGAGTAAATAACATCGTTGTTGAAAATAAATAATAATTAGGGGCATTACAGATATGGATAAACCCGCTCAAGTCGGTTTATTACAACAGCCTAAACCATTCTTTATGATTTTCTTTGTAGAATTATGGGAACGTTTCGGTTACTACGGCGTACAAGGTATTCTTGCCGTTTATTTTGTTAGTAAACTCGGATTCTCTCAAGAACAGGCTTTTATTACTTTTGGTGCATTTTCTGCACTGGTTTATGGGCTGATTTCTATTGGTGGTTATGTTGGTGATCACTTATTAGGAACAAAACGAACTATTGTTTTAGGTGCTATTGTCTTGGCTATCGGTTATTTCATGACTGGTATGTCAATTATGTATCCTAATTTAATTTTCTATGCATTAGGAACTATCGCTGTAGGTAACGGTTTATTTAAAGCGAATCCTGCAAGCTTATTAGCAAAGTGCTATCCACCTAAAGATCCCCGTCTTGATGGCGCATTTACGCTATTTTATATGTCGATAAATGTTGGCTCATTAATTTCTTTATCTGTTGCGCCAGTACTTGCCGATCATTATGGATATGGGCTGACTTATAATATTTGTGGTATTGGCTTAATTATCGCCTTATTGGTTTATTTCTTCTGTCGTAAGATGGTAGCAAATATTGGTTCTGAACCAGACCATTTACCAATGAATTACAACAAGCTGCTATTAGTCATTGCCGGATCTGTCGCAATGGTATTTGCTTGTGCATGGTTACTGCACAACGTAATGATTGCGAATATTGTTTTAGTCAGCTTGTCTATTATTGTTGTCTTCATTTATTTCCGTGAAGCGTTTAAACAAAAAGACCGTGTTGCACGTAATAAAATGTATGTTGCTTTTGTTCTGATGTTAGAAGCTGTTATTTTCTACATTCTTTATGCACAAATGCCAACCTCATTAAACTTCTTTGCTATTCACAACGTTCATCATAATTTATTGGGTTTTGAGATCCACCCTGTAAGCTTCCAAGCTTTAAACCCATTCTGGATTATTATTGCTAGCCCAATCTTAGCCATCGTGTATAGCCGTTTAGGCGCGAAAGGCAAAGACTTCTCAATGCCAGCGAAGTTTACCGCCGGTATGCTTCTGTGCTCGTTAGGATTCCTTACAGCCGCCGCATCGGGTATGTGGTTTGCAGATGCTCAAGGCTTAACATCACCTTGGTTTATCGTTCTGGTTTATTTATTCCAGAGTTTAGGTGAGCTAATGATCAGTGCATTAGGTTTGGCCATGGTTGCGGCTTTCGTACCGCAATATATGATGGGCTTTATTTTAGGTATGTGGTTCTTAACTCAAGCAACAGCCTATTTGTTAGGTGGTTACGTTGCAACTTTTACAGCAGCACCAGAAGGTATTACAGATCCACTACAGACTTTACCTATTTATACCGATGTGTTTGGTAAAATTGGTATAGTGACCTTAATTGTAGGTCTGGTTATGTGGGCAACAGTGCCTCTACTTAACCGAATGATGAAAGAAGAAAGCAAGGACGTTAAAGCGGTTTAATTCTCTTTCCATTTTGTTGTTTTATTTAAAGCGCCTATCAATAGGCGCTTTTATTTTAGGAAAAAAACGGAAATACATTTTTAATGTCATTGTCTTTTTCTGCTTTACGAAATGCGCCATTTTCTTAATTTTATCTTTATCATCCCCATTCTCTTTTATCTTCTTTTAATCTGTTTTATAACGATTACTCTTAATAGAAAACAGCTAAGAACCTATATTGTTTTATATTTACCATTAACAGCACTCATGTTGGAAAGAGGAGTAGTTTAATGAACGATAAAAATAAATTGTCAGCAGCATTACTGGCTATTTTTTTAGGTGGACTAGGAATACATAAATTTTATCTTCGCAAAGTCGGTATGGGGATTTTATATCTAGTTTTTTGTTGGACGGGGATCCCCGCTATCATTGGCTTTATTGAAGGTATCTATTATTTGTGTATTTCAGACCAAACCTTTAATGCTAAATATAATCGAGACTAAAATTGTCCTGCTTTCTTTGACTAGATACAAAAAAACCCGCTCAATAAGCGGGTTTATGTCATCTTGAAGAATTAATCAATTAAAGAACATCAACTGCATTCAATTCTTTAAATGCTTGCTCTAAACGAACAACCATTGATGATTGTGCTTGACGTAACCAGTTACGTGGGTCGTAGTATTTCTTGTTAGGTTTATCAGCACCTTCTGGGTTACCTAGCTGACCTTGCAGATAGCCTTCGTTCTTTTTATAGAATTGTAAGATACCATCCCAAGTTGCCCACTGAGTATCAGTATCGATATTCATTTTGATAACACCATAGCCAACAGCTTCTTTGATTTCTTCAGCAGAAGAACCTGAGCCGCCATGGAAAACGAAATCTAGGCTATTGTGTGGCAGATTGAATTTCTCTGATACGTAGTCTTGTGAATTGCGCAGAATTTTTGGCGTTAATTGAACGTTACCTGGTTTATAAACACCATGAACGTTACCGAAAGAGGCTGCGATAGTGAAACGAGGGCTTACCGCGCTCAGTTTTTCATATGCGTAAGCAACATCTTCTGGTTGAGTATACAGAGCAGAACTGTCCATGCCTGTATTATCAACACCGTCTTCTTCACCACCAGTACAGCCTAATTCGATTTCTAAAGTCATATCGATTTTAGCCATACGCGCTAAATATTTAGCACAGATTTCGATGTTTTCTTCTAATGACTCTTCTGATAAGTCAATCATGTGAGAAGAGAACAGTGGTTTACCTGTTTTAGCGTAATGTTTTTCACCTGCATCTAGCAGGCCATCAATCCATGGCAATAATTTTTTTGCACAGTGGTCAGTGTGCAGAATAACAGGAACACCGTAGTATTCAGCCATTTGATGCACATGGTGAGCACCAGAAATTGCACCTAAAATAGCGGCTTGTTGAGGTACATCAGATTTAAGACCTTTACCTGCGATAAATGCAGCACCACCGTTAGAGAACTGTACAATAACAGGAGAACGAACTTTCGCAGCAGCTTCTAACACAGCATTGATTGAGTCAGTACCTACACAGTTAACCGCTGGCAGAGCAAATTTGTTTTCTTTTGCTACTGCAAATACTTTTTGTACATCATCACCCGTGATGACACCCGGTTTCACGAAATCAAAAACTTTAGACATGTAATAAGATCCTATATTTGGAACAGGTAGAAAATAACTTTCTACCTGTATGAGCTGACTTAATTACTGTTTAGCGCGTTCTTCTAACATTGCAACAGCAGGAAGTTTTTTGCCTTCAACGAATTCTAAGAAAGCACCACCACCGGTTGAAATGTAAGAGATTTTGTCTGCGATATCAAATAAATCAATAGCTGCCAGCGTATCACCACCACCTGCGATAGAGAATGCTTCGCTATCTGCAATCGCTTTAGCAATGATTTCTGTACCTTTACGGAAGTTAGGGAATTCAAATACACCTACTGGACCATTCCACAGGATAGTTTTCGCATTTTTCAGGATTTCAGCTAAACGTTCAGCTGTCACATCACCGATATCTAGCACTTGTTCATCGTCTTTGATGTCACTTGCTGATTTTAAAACAGCGTCTGCTGTTTCTGAGAATTCAGTTGCAACACGAACATCAGTTGGTACTGGAATATCGCATTTTTCCATCAGTTTTTTAGCGTCATCTACTAAGTCTGCTTCATATAAAGAACGACCTACTGGGTGACCTTCTGCTGCGATAAAGGTATTTGCAATACCACCACCAACGATTAATTGGTCAGCGATTTTTGATAAGGAATCTAATACAGTCAGTTTAGTTGAAACTTTAGAACCACCAACAATTGCAACCATTGGGCGCGCTGGTTTATCTAATGCTTTACCTAATGCTTCAAGCTCTGCTGATAACAGAGGGCCAGCACAAGCAACTTGTGCAAATTTAGCAACACCATGAGTTGATGCTTGAGCACGGTGAGCAGTACCGAATGCATCCATTACGAACACATCACATAATGCAGCGTATTGTTTAGACAGTGTTTCGTCGTCTTTCTTTTCGCCTTTGTTAAAACGAACGTTTTCAAGAACCACTAATTCACCGGCATTAACTTCAACACCGTTTAAATAGTCTTTAGCAAGACTTACAGGTGCAGTTAATTTGTCTTTCAGATAGTCAACAACTGGTTTTAAAGAGAACTCTTCGTTGTACTCACCTTCGGTAGGGCGACCTAAGTGAGAAGTTACCATCACTTTAGCGCCTTGTTTTAACGCGGCTTCAATTGTTGGTAAAGAAGCACGAATACGCGCATCTGAAGTCACTTTACCATCTTTTACTGGAACGTTCAGGTCAGCACGGATAAGAACTCGTTTACCCGCTAGGTCTAAATCGGTCATCTTAATTACAGACATGATGAATCCTCTCATTGATTCTCTAAAATTTAGTAATCTTCTGTTCAGTGTGTTGTATTTTACGCGACACCGTCATTAAAACATGATTATTTAAAACCAGTTGTAGCCATTGCTAACGTTGTATCAAGCATCCGATTAGCAAAGCCCCATTCATTATCACACCAGACTAACGTCTTGATCAGGTGTTGCCCACTGACTCTTGTTTGAGTGCCGTCAACGATAGCACTATGAGGGTCGTGGTTAAAATCAGTTGAGACTAATGGCAATTCTGTGTAATCCACTATACCACGAAATGCGCCAGTTGCTGATTTTTGAATTAACCGATTGACATCTAACACATTTACAGCGGTTTTTACAGTGACACTTAAATCAATTGCCGTCACATTAATTGTAGGAACTCGTACAGAAATTGCCTCAAAATGATCCTTAAATTTTGGGAAAATTCGAGTAATTCCTGCGGCCAATTTCGTATCAACAGGAATGATAGATTGTCCTGCGGCACGAGTACGGCGTAAATCCTTATGATATGCATCAATCACGGGTTGATCGTTCATGGCTGCATGGATTGTAGTTACTGTTCCTGATTCTATATTAAACGCATCATCCATCATTTTAATGATGGGAATAATACAATTTGTTGTACAAGATGCGTTTGAAACAATGCGGTGTTCTTTTTTAAGTTCATGTTGATTAACACCAAAAACCACTGTTGCATCTAAATCTGTTGTTCCCGGATGAGAAAAGAGCACCTTTTTGGCACCTTGTGCAATATGAGCTTCGCCATCAGCACGAGAGCCATAAGCACCACTACAATCAAGCACAACATCAATACCAATCTCACCCCAAGGTAAATCAGTAATATCAGCATGATGAAAAAGACGAATACTATCATCACCTACTTGCAATAAATCATTATTAATTCGTACATCCCAAGCAAAACGTCCGTGACTGGAGTCATACTTGAGAAGATGCCCAATACCTTGTGCATCAGCCAATTCATTTATTGCAACAACCGTTATTTCAGCCCGTTTGCCTGATTCATAAAGCGCTCTTAACACATTACGCCCTATTCGACCAAAACCGTTAATAGCGACTCTGATTGTCATGTGACTTCCTTGATAACTTGTGATTTGCAACCGCTTAGAATAATAGAGCAAGATACTAATCAACAACGATAAATCAAGTAAATCTAGAAATTGTGCAGTCACCGACATTTTAGCATTAACTGAAACGGTTCAGCTTATTGGTAATCAGATTACGAGAAATGAGAGAAGATCGCAATAGTAAACAAAGATGGAAGGATAAAAAAAGAGCACATCTGAGAAATTCTTCCCAAAAATGTGCTCTTGTTAACACTTATTGATTATTTAAGTAAAGATTTTGCCTGTGTGACCACATTTTCAACAGTAAAACCAAACTCTTCAAATAATTCGTTTGCAGGTGCAGACTCACCGAAGCTATGCATACCTACAATCGCACCATCTAAACCAACATATTTGAACCAGTAGTCAGCAATACCTGCTTCGATAGCAACACGAGCTTTCACTGATGCTGGTAATACTGCTTCACGATAATCTGCATCTTGTTTATCAAATGCATCTGTTGCTGGCATAGAAACAACACGTACTTTACGGCCTTCAGCAGTCAGTTGATCATAAGCGCTAACCGCTAATTCAACTTCAGAACCTGTAGCAATAAAGATTAATTCAGGCGTACCAGTACAATCCTTCAGGATATAACCACCCTTCTCGATATTTGCCAGTTGCTCTGGAGTACGTGGTTGTTGTGCAAGATTTTGACGAGAGAAAATCAGCGCTGTTGGGCCATCTTTACGATCAATCGCATATTTCCATGCAACTGCTGATTCAACTTGGTCACATGGACGCCATGTGCTTACGTTTGGAGTAACACGCAGGCTTGCCATTTGCTCAACTGGTTGGTGAGTTGGACCATCTTCACCCAGACCAATAGAGTCATGAGTGTAAACAAAGATACTGCGGATCTTCATCAGTGCAGCCATACGCACTGCATTACGCGCATATTCCATAAACATCAAGAAGGTTGCACCGTAAGGGACGAAACCGCCGTGTAATGCAATACCATTCATGATTGCAGACATACCGAATTCACGTACACCGTAATGGATGTAATTACCCGCATTGTCTTCATTCAGCGCTTTAGAACCAGACCACATAGTCAGGTTACTTGGTGCTAAGTCCGCAGAACCACCCATGAATTCTGGTAATACTTTACCGAATGCTTCTAATGCATTTTGAGATGCTTTACGGCTTGCAATGCTTGAAGGATTTTGTTGCAGATTTTCAATAAATGCTTTGGAATCTTTTTCCCAGTTTGCTGGTAATTCACCTGAAACACGACGTTTGAATTCAGCCGCTAATTCAGGGAACTGTGCTGCGTATGCAGCAAATTTAGCATCCCATGCAGCTTCTTTAGCTTTACCCGCTTCTTTCGCATCCCACTCTTTATAGATTTCTTGTGGAATTTCGAATGCGCCATATTCCCAACCTAACGCTTTACGTGTTTCAGCGATTTCTGCATCACCTAATGGAGAACCATGAGAATCTGCAGTACCTGCTTTATGTGGGGAACCAAAACCGATAGTGGTTTTACAAATCAACAGTGATGGTTTGTCTGTAATTTGTTTTGCTGTTTCGATAGCGGCTTTAATGCTTGCTGCGTCGTGACCATCGATACCACTGATAACATGCCAGCCATAAGCGTCAAAACGTTCTGCTGTATTGTCAGTAAACCAACCATGCACTTGACCATCAATAGAAATGCCATTGTCATCATAAAATGCAATCAGTTTGCCTAACTGTAGTGTTCCAGCTAAAGAACACACTTCGTGAGAGATACCTTCCATCATACAACCATCACCCATAAAGGCGTAGGTGTAGTGGTCAACGATGTCATGACCAGGACGGTTAAATTGAGCCGCTAATGTACGTTCTGCAATAGCAAAACCCACTGCGTTTGCAATACCTTGACCTAAAGGACCCGTTGTTGTTTCAACACCTGGGGTATAACCATATTCTGGGTGACCCGGTGTTTTAGAATGCAATTGACGGAAATTTTTCAGATCATCTAAAGAAACTTGATAACCAGACAGGTGCAGTAAGCTATAAATCAGCATTGAAGCATGGCCGTTAGATAATACGAAACGGTCACGATCAGCCCAGTTAGGGTTTGTCGGATTATGATTTAAAAAATCACGCCATAATACTTCTGCAATATCAGCCATACCCATAGGGGCGCCAGGGTGTCCTGATTTCGCTTTTTGCACAGCATCCATACTTAAAAAACGGATCGCATTAGCAAGGGTTTTACGAGTGGTCATTTTCTACTCCAAGTCGGATAAAAAGCATCTAGATAGCTGATTCTCTCAATGCAGGCAAAAAACCGCAATATAAAAAATCCACCAAGGTGGCTATCGTAATTAGCTTAAATCAATAGTTCTTTGATTTGTACGGCGTTTTTTACGATTAAAGCGGAAAATAACATTAAACCACTGCATTGTTGCGCAACAAAAAGCAAAAAAGACAAATATTTGCGCAATTGAGAAGCGTGCTATTAAACCTTAGCTTGATATGACTAATCAAGATAAAAATTCATTACCTAATTATCCATCAAATCAAATAAATACCGTATTTGTTTTAATTATAACCTAATAACTGACTGAACTTGTTACAAAGACGTAGAATTATAAGTGTTTAAAAAAGATAAAAAGCAGATAATTCACTGATTCAGTGATAAAAATCTTATTTATATCATATATAGCTAAAAGGAAAACTCTGCGTAACTTAATTGTTATTCTTTTTATTAAAAAGCAATGTATCTATATATTCTACTTAGTCTTAGTTAATTTTAGATAGAAAATACTCTAAGTGTAACTCCTTAAAATCTTCTTTTCTAATAAAGAAATGCAAATCGATAATTGATTTTAATAATAGAAAGAATTGTAAGTTATCTCTTTTACAAAACGCTTTTAATTTTAAAATTTCATCAGGATTATTTTTTAAAATATAATAGTTATAATTCATGATGATCATCTTAGAGACGAAGAGATTAAGTGCTGATTGATCTTTACTTAAACAACTCACTAATAATTTAAATATTTTATCAGTATCACATTGGTACGTTTTGATAAATTTTTCAGGTGACAGATAAAATAAACAGTGATCTTCTAACGTAAAAATAACACTTTCATCTTCCTCAAGAAGAAATTTAATAATTTCCATCTGTTGGTTCCTAATGATATTTAAATCTTTATGACTATTCTTCTTTCTATATTGATAAACAAGATCGTGAGTTAAGTTGATTAATAAATCAACTCTCATTATTTTATCATCTGAATAACGAAAATAAAGTTGATTATCCTTCACTATAAAATAGTGATAATAAAAATCAGCAAATCCCATATCATAGAATAAATAATTAATAAGTTCAGTTTTATAGATATTTTCTTTCTCTTCACCTAAAAAAGAGAGAGTCGCTTTTAACTGAGAAATAATATAAGTAGAAACTAAGTTTTTATCATAAAAACTTTCATTTCGATTTATCGATAATATATTAGGTAAAAGTCTTAAAAAATAAAAGAATCTATAATAATTTTGATCGTAAGGTTCAACACTAATCACTTCATCAACTTTCTGTGAGCTAAATAATTCATTCCACCATGAAAGATAAAGAGCTGGCTTATTTTTTAATTTGACTGAAATGATTTCCTCTAATTCACCATCCCAAGGCTGTAAAAATAGGGTATCGTGTTCAAAAGGAAGCACTCTCGGATTGAATAATTTTCTTAATTTATATTGATAAATCTTAGTGATATCCATTTCTCTACTTCCTTAAGTTACTCTATTTTTCTTAAAAAGAATAAAGTTAAATTACGACTATTTTTTTATGGTAGATCCCTACTGGCCAATACCCTTGATAATAGATATTAACGATATTTTCCCAGTTGTCTCCATAATTGAAATATTTTTCAGTAAGATACTGCCTAAATGCGTAACATATCGCATTTCTTGCTGCAATTTTAAAGTTATGTACATCGTACTGAAAATGGCTGTCAGTTACAGGAAACGTTTTTAAACTTTCTATTATTGCTTTACTGACAACTAATCGCATCTCAACTAAATCTTTGGGATATTCTTGTTTTATATAGAAAGGATCATCTTGAGTGGGAGACGTTGGCAACCATTCGATATTTAAAGACGATTCAAAACAAGTTTGAATACTTTGAAAATAGATAATTTTTTTATCATCAAAGCTTCCTTGTCCCATATTAGAAAAGAAAGATGTAATGCCAATTTTTTGTTGGATTTCGTTAAAAAAACTCATAGTTAATAGACTCAATTATTTCTACGTTAACTCTGTCTGATTTCAACAAACTTTATATTACCCAAAGTAAGGATAACCTCTTCTTCCACATAAGGATTAAGAGAAATAACTCTAGCAAAGTATTTCATTCTTATTCTGGCCCATCCCATTTTAGTTGATCTTTTAAATGCTCAGGTACAATCTCAAATAAACTCTTAATATTTTTCTTATGTATATTATAATTATCACAAATTTTTTCATTAGCATTATCTAAGTAATATTTAGCTTGTACATTAAGAAAGTAGATATCATTATCAGTAATCTCTTCGGTAGGTAAAGTGCCAACAATATTATGTAGCAACTCAGCTTCAAAACCACAGGATTTATTTTTCCCCTTACGGATAAAACTGTGTGTTTGAACATTTCGAATATGGGATAATGCCCACCATAGCATTTCAGAGTAAATTTCTATTTTTTTCATTTTAATGCATAATATCCTTATAGTGATTAGATCCCTACTAGAATAAATTTTAGTTTAACGATTATTATCTTCCACTAACGCTAAAAAATGATCTTGAAGATCGCCTTGAATTTCTTCATCATCATAAATAAGCTGAAAATCCTTATTTATATTATTAACGAAATGAGTACCGTCTAGTGTTCCAAATATTGTTGATGCCGTATCTGTCATCACGATTTTCATCATATCAATCACTGATTGCTTTTCTTTTTCTGATAAATTAACAAAAATCTTATTCACTTGAGAGAAAGAGCCTCTATTTTGACTCTCTTGAACTTGCCTATTTAGTCTTTCACTATATAGTTTGAGGTTATCTTCAAATAACTCTTTGTATATTTCATTAATAACAAGCTCATCTTTTTTCATTATTTTCCTCTGTATTAAAACCAACGCCCCATAGGGGAATTTTCTTTCAGATTTTTATCAATCAATTCTGGCGTAATAATGTTTTGTTCAATCACAGGAAGCATGATCTCATCTAGAATTTCGCAATCAATATGACAACCAGTATTATGAAATATAAGGTTTAGCGCTTCATCAATTAATGCGAGTTCACCATGTTCTTTCATTTCAAGGATAAACTGAACAATAGCCTGTTTTATCTGTTTATTTTTACTGTATTCGGCTTGTTCAGTTTCAAATTCTTGATAATAAAAATGGTCAAGTGTTTTAGATAGCATACTTAACCGTAAATAAAATTCCATGTTCATAATTTGATCCTAAATATCCCTAAAACTATGATTTGATATCGTGCGGGTTGTCTTTCACCAATAGCAAATAAACCAAATAACTGCATATTCTCTTTTTTTGACTTTTGGATATCGTACATTACCGACAAACCATCATAGGTATAGCACGTTCCTAGATTTAAGGTGAGTTCTTTAACCTTACTTATTACCTGCTGTTTTACATCTTCATCTATGCTGTTTAAATCTCTTAATTGCGTTACGCTAACTAACATATCTTCATCATAATAAGAGCATTGAATAAGATGATTTAGTTGATAAAAATCATCTTCAAAACCATCATAAATTAGCGCTTTTTTCTTTATATTTTTCATCTTATTCAGGTTTTAATTGATACCAAAATGAAGTTGTTTTAGATGAGGTTAGCTCAATAATTCTATCTGGCGAAATATCCGTTAAAAATAGTGTGGCAACTGCGCTAAAAAAAGCAAAAAAATTCACTGCAATATGTTCGAAACTATCCATAGATGACTCATTCGTCATTGCAAAAACATTCCCTGTTTGAGTATTTAATAAGAGGGTATAAGGATCTGACAGTGCAATAACAATAACGTTTTCAGGTCGTTTATCACCAATCCACCACTGAGCAAACTCATTGAGGCTATTTAGCATAAAAAGTCTTTCAAGATAACCTTCACCACAGCCAAAACTGATATTAAATAATGAGAAATTATCTAAATTATAAAGAGAGATAAAAGAGGTAAAATCATCAGGAAGGGAAAGCGTTAGCGTCTGTTCTAGCAAATCTAAATCAGTAAGAGGTGTCGTTCTTTTAAAAAGAATTAAATCATTAAAATCCTCACCTAAAGGAGAAAATTTATCTTCTAGCTTTTTTGTGATTTCATCAAGCGTTAATAGCATGATCAGCCCAGCCTAAGGGTATTTTTAAACCAATTAATCACCATTATATTCGCCCACATAATGTAAATTATTATAGGTTTGATTATCGCTCTTTTTGATAACAAGTTCAGGATCTTGATACCAAAATATAGCGTTGGCACTTTTAATTCCTAGTTCTTCACATTTAGCTTTAATGAACGAGATTTCATTTCCATCAACAGCAGCATCTACCAGAATTTCATCAAGCATAACATCGTTATCAAAGCGAGGAATAACACCAATAAAATCTTCGTCGTACCACATTATTCCCAGATCTTTACAAAATCCACATACTCTATAATTAGGAGAATCAATCCCTTCTTCCTCGGAGTAATCTAACTCAAAATAATGCATATACTCTTCTTCAGAAGAAAAATTACTGCCAATCCATAAATGTACTTTATTTTCCATATTAATTACCCTGCAGAATGCCATTCTATATAGCACTAATATCATTAATAAATTTTAAGATAGTGATATCAAATATTGAAAGCAAGGAATAATAACTTAGAAAAATATGGAGAGAGAAAATTATTTGAGGCTATAAATGCAAAAACCCCAGCATAAATGCTGGGGTTTGGAATGTTGGCGGAACGGACGGGACTCGAACCCGCGACCCCCTGCGTGACAGGCAGGTATTCTAACCAACTGAACTACCGCTCCGCGTATCCTTTCGGACGAGGTGAATATTACGAATCTCTTGCCTTGTCGTCAACTGTTTTTCTAACAAAAAGATGCATTTGGATAGTTTTTAATCTCAGTTAACCATTTCTGTTTTTTTTATATTCAAACGGCCTCATCATTTGATGCAGGACGCCACAAACAATGCCCACCTTTTTTCTCAACTAAATCTAATCGAGACTCATGCTCAGCAAGTTCTTCTGCGGTTGCTCTTATTACTCTTAATCCTGAAACTGGACGCTCAATACGTTGAATATCATTTTGCTCTTGTTCGTTACTTGATTCGCCTTCCATTGAAAATGCTAATGCTGTTTGTCCACCGGTCATTGCCAAGTAGACATCAGAAAGTATTTCAGCATCCAGTAACGCGCCGTGAAGGGTACGTTTAGAGTTATCTATTAAGTATCTATCACATAAGGCATCAAGGTTATTTCGCTTACCGGGGAATAATGCCCTTGCCATTGCAAGGCTATCAGTAATTTGGCAGAACGTTTCGGTAGGCGGAATGTCACGATTAAGCTTTCTGAACTCATAATCCATAAAGCCGATATCAAACGATGCGTTATGAATGATTAGCTCTGCACCACGAATATATTCTAAAAACTCGTCAGCAATATCAGCAAAAGAAGGGCAATCCTCTAAAAATTCATCACTGATACCGTGAACTTCAAACGCTTCAGGATCGACTAATCTTTCAGGTTTAACATACACATGAAAATTTCGCCCTGTTAATCGACGATTGATAACCTCTACGGCACCAATTTCAATGATATTATGACCTTCATAATGAACGCCCAGCTTATTCATACCGGTAGTTTCGGTATCAAGTACAATTTGTCGTGTGATTGGAGTGCTCATAATCCGTTTTTATGTCAGACTTAGGGTTAGTTTTTTGTATTAATCAATAAGGATAAGTCGCCTTTATGCACAAGCAGGTAGAAATATTCACCGATGGTTCATGCTTAGGCAACCCAGGCCCCGGTGGTTATGGCGCTATTTTACGCTATCAACAACATGAAAAAACCCTAAGTGAAGGTTTTTTTATGACCACCAATAACCGAATGGAACTTCTTGCCGCTATCGTAGCATTAGAAACATTAAAATTCCCTTGTAAAATTACACTGACAACAGATAGCCAATATGTCAGACAGGGGATCACACAGTGGATACATAGCTGGAAAAAGCGTCAATGGCGTAAAGCAGACAAAAGCCCTGTGCTTAATGTCGATTTATGGAAGCGCTTAGATAGTGCTATTACTCGTCATGAAATTGAATGGCATTGGGTGAAAGGCCATGCTGGTCATGATGAAAATGAACGTTGTGATGAATTAGCAAAAGCAGCCGCACAAGCACCAACTCAAGAAGACACAGGTTATATCGAAAGCCAAAAAGATAAAACCACAGATTAGTCAATATTATGGCTCTGGATGATTACGTGTAGCCCCTAAAACTCGACCTTTTACACTCATGCGTGGCAATGCAAATTTCATGGCTGTGGGTGTTAAAGGAAGCGTTCTTTTACGTGCAATGATTAAATTTAAACAGCCACCGATGTGATAGCGGCTACCATCACGTTTTATTGGTCTTGAAAATGGCATAATCTGAAAATTCTGTTGTGTCATCACTTCATAATTTAACACACTAAGCCAATCTATTTGGCGACGAAGTGAAAACATACGACTAGAGTAAGGCTGTTTTTGTCGTAATATCGGCGTGCATTTCCCAAGCCCTAATAAACTAATAGGGTTAAAGCTCGTTAATACAATCCAGCCATCATCAATTAAAACGCGATCTGCTTCTCGTAATAGCCAATGGGGATCTGCACTATAATCCAGTACATGTGCCATAAGGCAAACATCAATCGATTTATTTTCAAAGGGTAAATAATCTAAAGAGGCAATAACATCTGCATTTATTTTATTAGATGTCACATTGACTTGATGTGACACGATACTTAATTTGGTATCCAGTTCAGCACTGAGTTGACCGAGTTTCAATAAATGAAAGCCATAAATTTTCGGCCACCAATTTTGTAAACGCAGTTCGATAGCTATGCGATAATATTCCCCCCAGGGAATATCACGCCAAGAATCTGGCATCATAATTGGTTTTGCTGAACGTGCTGCTTTCATCGTTTAACCCTTTATAATTTATAAGTAAGGTAACTTATATGGAGCTTATCAGAATTCCTGCTTTATCCGATAACTACATTTGGCTATTAAGTAATGAAAATAGTGAATGTGTGATTGTTGATCCTTCACAAGCCGAGCCTGTTATAGAAATGCTCTTACAGCGTTCGCTTACACCTATCGCGATTTTGCTCACCCATCATCATGATGATCATGTGGGTGGTGTTGCTGAACTTGTAAAAAAATATCCTAATATTAACGTTTTCGGCCCACAAGAAACACAAAGTAACGGTGCTGAAAACATTATTCATAACCAAGAGCATATTATTGTCAGCTCTTTTTCTTTTTACGTAATTGGCACCCCTGGTCATACTCTTGGCCATGTAGCTTATTATTGCGAACCTTATTTGTTTTGTGGCGATACGCTGTTCTCAGGAGGTTGTGGTCGTTTATTTGAAGGTACTGCACAACAAATGTTTAGTTCATTACAAAGATTAAGTGCATTACCTGATAACACATTAATTTGTTGTGCTCATGAATACACCTTATCAAATATGACCTTTGCACACCATATCATGCCAGAAAATGCGCTTATTACCGATTATTTAGCCCAAGTTAGTGAAATGCGTAAGAAATTACAACCTACAGTGCCAATAACACTGAAAAACGAAAAGAACATTAATCTTTTTTTGAAATCTGACGATATTGATTTACAAAGGATTTTAGGTATAACCACTAATACTTATGCTCCAATTAAGACATTTACAAAATTAAGGGAATTAAAAGACAACTTTTAATACCTATTAGTTGTTTTATTTTGGCACACTAAGTATTATTTGGTTCAAAAAACACACAGGATGAATTTTTCTATTATGAAGACAAAAGCGATTTTGTTCTCCATATTGCTATTGGCGGGTTGCCAGCAATCAGAGAGCATTAAACCTAATTTGTCTGCGACTACGCCAATATCAACGAAAGGGACTTCAACTTCTCATCAACCTCAATATGATGTAAAAACCAATTTATGGGGTTATGTGATAAGTGAATTGAAAATGGACCTCCCTGAGAATGAAAGGATCTCGCAGCAAGAATTGTATTTTTTAAATAATCCCAAACATATACAAAGCGTTGCTTCTCGCGCTGAACCTTATATGTATTCGATTATTGATGAAATCGAAAAACGTGAATTACCGATGGAGCTAGCTTTAGTTCCTGTGGTTGAAAGTGCATTTAATCCCCATGTTACCTCTTCTGCAAATGCAGCCGGTTTATGGCAATTTGTTCCAATAACCGGTAATTACTATGGCTTGGCACAAAACCAATGGTATGACGGTCGCCGTGATGTCATGGCATCAACCAAAGCTGCTCTTGATTTACTTGAACGCCTGTATGTAATGTTTGATAGTGATTGGGCACTTGCCCTTGCTGCTTATAACGCTGGTGAAGGCCGTGTTATGCAAGCAATAAAGGCAAATGAAAGTAAAAATCTACCAACAGACTATTGGTCACTCTCTTTACCTAAAGAAACAATGAATTATGTACCTAAAATTCTCGCTTTAAGTAAAGTTATCCGTGAAAACGAAGAAAACATTACTTTTCCTAAAAGTAATTATCGTGATAAAGCATTAGCTTCCATTGATGTCGGTGAACAAATCACGCTAAATAAAGTTGCTGAATTAAGTCAGCTACCTATTAATACTGTGAAAGATTATAACCCTGGCTATAAACGTGGAATAACCGCACCTAATGGCCCTCATGTCATTATGTTGCCTCGTAATAAGCTTGATCAATTCCGTAACGCTTTTGAAGATGAAGCGGTATTAGAGACTATTCGTTTAGCAGTTGCCAAAACAAATCAGTCAATTAAGCAAGAAGGTGTTTATAAAGTTCGCTCAGGAGATTCATTTTACGCTATTGCTCGTCGCTACAATATGAGCATAAAAGATTTACAACGTATTAATGGATTAAATGCAAAAAGCACCCTATTAGTAGGACAAACATTAAAAATTCATAATGCAGGCAGTATCAGTAATACTCCGGTAACAAAACCGACAAAACCGTCTCCGAGTTATTACAAAGTTCGGCAGGGAGATTCTTATTACAGCATCGCTCGTCGTCACGGTATTAACCTCAAATTATTAATGAGTTGGAACTCAGACATTAAAATGTTAAAGCCGGGTACACAACTTACACTTTACACAAAATAATTAATTTATTTTCTATTTTAAATAGCCATCAATGTTACGACATTTTTAGTCTTAATATTGATGGTTTTTTATAGTCCATAAAAGTCATATCACCTCTCATTTTTCTAGAGTAATCCCTATGTTAACGAGAATACCAATCCAAATGACAGATAAGAAAAAGGCAATAAAAAAGCGCCCGATATAACTATCAAGCACTCTATTTTTATCTCATCAAGGTTAATTTAGTGTATTGACTTACAACCAGAAGAACCAAGCAAACAGAGAAATAACTAAGATACACACTAAGTTCAGCACACCACCTACTCGCACCATCTCGGTCTGTTTAATATAGCCGGAGCCAAAGACAATCGCATTTGGTGGGGTTGCAACAGGTAACATGAACGCACAAGATGCACCGATACCGATAATCATCGTTAACGCCATTACTGGCATACCTAATGCTTGAGCTACGGTTGCAAAGATTGGCACTAATAACGCTGCACTCGCTGTATTACTGGTAAATTCAGTTAATACGATGATAAAGGTCGTTACTGCAAGGATGATGACAAACCAGTGGCTATTACCAAAGGTATCTTTCATAAAGTCGGCCATAACCAAGCTTGCACCAGATGATTGTAAAATTGCGCTCAGTGTTAAACCTCCACCAAACAGCATTAATACGCCCCATTCTGTGTTCTCTTGAATTTGGCTCCAACTTGCTACACCGGTTACACCAATAACAATTGCTGCACTAACTGCAATCACAGTATCTAAATCTTTTACACCACCAAAAGCACTGCTGATGAAAGAGCTGAAGATCCAGCATAATACCGTAATTAAGAAGATGATCATGGTAATAACACGTTTGTTATTCCACTCTAATACTTCTAATTTCAGATCAAACTTATGTTTTAAGTTAGGACGCAACATCAGATACATAACGATAAACATGATAGGTAATAATACCAACATGATTGGTACACCGTACTTCATCCACGTAATGAAATCTAAGTTTAATTGGGCTGCAGCAATCGCATTTGGTGGACTACCCACTAACGTACCTAAACCACCAATACTCGCACTATAAGCAACACCTAATAATACGAATACGAAAGTATTACGTTCTGAACGAATATCTAAGTTAGATAAAATACCTAATACTAAAGGCAACATCATCGCAGCTGTAGCGGTGTTACTGATCCACATAGAAAGCAATGCAGTGACACCAAATAACAGCAATACGGCGATTGAAAGTTTACCTTTTGCAATCATCAACAAACGGTTAGCAATTAAGCGGTCTAGCCCTTGAATGTGAAGTGCCGTCGCTAACGCAAAACCACCGAAGAATAAGAAAATGATGGGGTTCGCAAATGATTTTAATGACTCATTGGTATTCATTAGCCCAAGTACAACGGCTAAAATAGGTATAAATAATGCTGTTATCGTAACGTGAATAGCTTCTGTCAGCCATAACACACCCACAAACACCATTAATGCTAAACCTGCATTGGCCTTTGGATCATAAGGTAAAAATTCTAGCAAAAGTAATAATAAAACTACATCGATTGCCAGAATGATTAACCCTCGTTTGTTTATCGGGCTCGACTTCGCCGATGGGGCTAAATTGGACGCGTCCATGATAATACTCCACATTAGCTGATATGAACATTGGGTTCACTAAGCCATAATTGTTAACGAAATAGGTTATATGTGAAATATAAAAACATTTCTCGTCATTGAAAATGCGCAAAACTAATAATTGGGATCTCATCCACGAGAATTAACCAATTTATTAATAAAAGAGTAATAATTGAACACTATTTCCTCTTATACATCACACTTTTTCAAAGGTATTAAAAATAAATATTCTGTTTTCTCTGAAAAAAAATCAAAAAAAAGAGGAGAACTTAAGGTTCTCCTCTTTTAGATTAATAAGATTTTTTAATCAAAAAGCAAGATTATGCTTGGCCTTTAACTTCTTTCAAACCGTTGAAAGGCGCTTTGTTGCCTAATGCTTCTTCGATGCGGATCAGTTGGTTATATTTAGCAACACGGTCAGAACGGCTCATAGAACCCGTTTTGATTTGGCCTGCTGCTGTACCCACTGCTAAGTCAGCGATAGTTGCATCTTCAGTTTCACCAGAACGGTGAGAGATCACAGCTGTGTAGCCTGCATCTTTCGCCATTTTGATTGCAGCTAAAGTTTCTGTCAGTGAACCAATTTGGTTGAATTTGATCAGAATTGAGTTAGCGATGCCTTTGTCGATACCTTCTTTCAGGATCTTAGTGTTAGTTACAAACAGGTCGTCACCAACCAGTTGGATTTTGTCACCAAGAACTTTAGTTTGGTATGCAAAGCCATCCCAGTCAGATTCGTTTAAACCATCTTCGATAGAAACGATTGGGTATTGTTTAGTTAGTTCTTCTAAGTAATGAGTGAACTCTTGTGAAGTGAAGGTTTTGCCTTCGCCTTTCAGTTCGTAGTTACCGGTTTCATTGTTGTAGAACTCAGAAGCTGCACAGTCCATAGCCAGAGTAACATCTTTACCTAAAACATAACCTGCTTTCTCAACTGCTTCTTTGATAGCAGCTAATGCAGCAGCGTTAGATTCTAAGTTTGGTGCATAACCACCTTCGTCACCAACTGCAGTGTTCATACCTTTTGCTTTCAGCACTTTTGCTAAGTGATGGAAGATTTCTGAACCCATACGTACAGCTTCTTTCAGTGAAGGTGCGCCAACAGGTTGGATCATGAATTCTTGGATATCAACGTTGTTATCTGCGTGCTCACCACCATTGATGATGTTCATCATTGGCAGAGGCATAGAATATTGACCGTGAGTACCGTTCAGATCAGAAATGTGCTCGTACAAAGGCATACCTTTTGCAGCTGCAGCTGCTTTTGCGTTTGCTAAAGAAACCGCTAGGATTGCGTTTGCACCAAAGTTTGATTTGTTTTCAGTACCGTCTAAATCGATCATGATTTTATCGATGTTAGCTTGGTCTTTTGCATCTTGGCCAAGGATAGCTTTAGCGATCGGGCCATTAACAGCTGAAACCGCTTTCAGAACACCTTTACCTAAGAAACGTGATTTATCACCATCACGTAATTCTAATGCTTCACGAGAACCTGTTGATGCGCCTGATGGAGCAGCCGCCATACCAACAAAACCACCTTCTAAGTGAACTTCAGCTTCAACAGTTGGGTTGCCACGAGAATCAATAATTTCACGACCAAGTACTTTAACGATTTTGGACATTCGGTTTTCCTCTGTACAAGTTAAATTTCCGAGAAGAGATACCCTATCTCTTCTCATATATCCTATTTCAGCAAACCTTTTTGGTTATCAAAGGCTGCTTTCACAAAGCCTGCAAATAACGGATGGCCGTCACGCGGCGTTGAGGTAAACTCTGGGTGGAATTGACAAGCAACAAACCAAGGATGATTTGGATTTTCAATAATTTCCACCAGCTTGTTATCTACTGAACGACCTGCAATACGTAAACCCGCATCTTCGATACGTTTTAAAAGTAGATTATTTACTTCATAACGGTGACGATGGCGTTCTGTAATGGTGTTTTTTCCATACAGTGTACGTACTAAGCTATCACCACTTAAATGGCAAGGCTGAGCACCGAGGCGCATCGTGCCACCTAAATCACTATCATCTGAGCGTACTTCAATGTTGCCGTCTTCATCGCGCCATTCGGTAATTAATGCGATAACTGGATATTTACAATCTGGTGCAAATTCAGTGGAGTTCGCACCTTCCATACCAACAACATTACGTGCAAATTCAATCATAGCAACCTGCATACCTAAGCAAATGCCTAAGTAAGGGATTTTATTTTCACGCGCATACTGAGCAGCCATAATCTTGCCCTCAATACCACGTTCACCAAAACCACCCGGTACTAAAATTGCATCTAACCCTTTAAGCATTTCTACGCCACGGGTTTCAACGTCTTGTGAATCAATTAGTTTGATATTTACAGCAACACGGCTTTTAAAACCACCATGTTTTAATGCTTCAATCACTGATTTATAGGCATCTGGTAATTCAACATACTTACCAACCATACCGATGGTTACTTCGCCTTCAGGATTAGCTTCTTCATAAATAACTTGTTCCCACTCTGCAAGATTTGCAACTGGGCAATCTAAGCTGAATCGTTTACAGATATAATCATCTAATCCCTGAGATTTCAATAGTGCAGGGATTTTATAAATGGAATCGACGTCTTTTAATGAAATAACCGCTTTCTCTGGTACATTACAGAACAGTGCAATTTTTGCACGTTCATTAGCAGGAATAACGCGGTCTGAACGGCAAATCAACGCATCTGGTTGAATGCCGATTGACAGTAATTCTTTTACAGAGTGCTGTGTTGGCTTGGTTTTCACTTCACCTGAAGCGGCTAAATAAGGCACCAATGTTAAATGCAGGTAGAATGTGTGCTCACGGCCCACTTCTGCCGCCATTTGGCGAATCGCTTCTAAGAAAGGTAAAGATTCGATATCACCAACAGTCCCGCCGACTTCAACTAAAACGACATCATGGCCTTCGCCACCACGGATGATGCGTTCTTTGATTTCATTAGTGATATGAGGAATAACTTGAATTGTAGCCCCAAGATAGTCACCACGACGCTCTTTACGTAATACTTCAGAGTATACGCGACCTGTCGTAAAGTTATTACGACGAGTCATTTTAGTGCGAATGAAGCGCTCATAGTGCCCTAAGTCGAGATCAGTTTCAGCACCATCGTCAGTAACGAAGACTTCCCCGTGCTGAATTGGGCTCATAGTACCTGGATCGACGTTGATATACGGATCCAACTTCATCATGGTGACATTGAGTCCACGGGCTTCGAGTATAGCCGCCAGAGAGGCTGCGGCAATGCCTTTACCCAGAGAGGATACGACCCCGCCGGTCACAAAAATATAATTCGTTTTCATGCTGAACCTGAAAGTTTAGGTGTATTAGGATGATGGATATAACTGGACGGGAACACAGTATACCCGAACCTTATTTTCGCTACAAACATTCTTAGTAGTATAAAGTTCTTTTTCATCACGCCACTTATCCGTTTAAACACGAAAAAACAGTAAAAATTCAATAAACTAAACCCGTGAAAATATTTCTCAAGCATTTTAGCTTAATCCTTTCAGCTAAGATATCACTTTTACAGAAGAGATGCTTTATTTTTTTCACGATATTAAGTGTAGCAGGTTTCTAGTGCGATATTTTGCTTCTGATCATGCGTTTAATTTTTTTGAGGTCAATCACATTTTTAGTGCAAGAAAATGAAATGACGATATTTTAAGTCACCTAAAAACAAAAAAGCGAAATTAGTTTTTATAATTTCGCTTTTTTTCATTTTTTTATAAAATAAGATAAAAAACAATGGCTTTTGCTATTCTTTTTATCGCATTTAATGTCACACCAATAAACATTTGCGAGTCACAATTCACTCAATTAATTGTATTTTAGCTTTCTGCCAACAGATCTCCATCTCTTCCAATGAGGCATTTTCTATGCCTATGCCTTCTTCTGAAAGCATTTTTTCAACAAAGCGAAAACGTTGTTCAAATTTTTGACATGCTCGGTTTAAGGCTTGTTCTGGTTTTTGTTTTAAATGTCGAGATAAATTTACAACTGAAAATAGTAAATCCCCCAATTCATCTTCAATTTTAGATGCATCTTGAGGTGTTTTTTTCACTTCAGTCATCACTTCATCAATTTCCTCAAATACTTTACCTAAAACAGGTTCAAGTTCATTCCAATCAAATCCAACAGAAGCACATCGCTTTTGAATTTTTTCTGCTTTCATCAAAGCTGGTAATGTGACAGGAATATCATCTAATAATGAAAATTGTGCTTTTGCCTCACGCTCTTGTGCTTTAAGTTTTTCCCAGCGATGTTTTTCTGTTGATAAATTGTTTTCGCTTTCAGAGGCAAAAATATGAGGATGACGGCGTTCTAACTTATTACTAATGGCTTCACAAATATCATTAAAATCAAATAACTTTTGCTCTTGCGCCATTCGTGAATAAAACACAACTTGATAAAGCAAATCACCTAACTCTTCTTTTAAGTCAGTAAAATCTTTACGTGTAATGGCATCTAGCACTTCATACGTTTCTTCTAATGTATAAGGCGCGATAGTGTCAAACGTCTGCACTTTATCCCAATCACATCCCGTATCAGGATCACGTAGTTGCGCCATAATTTCTAATAAACGAAAAATTTCACAATTTTCTGACATCATATTGCCTTTTAAATAAGAGTTGACCTTATCCTGCTTAACACTTTTTCAGATAAAAAAATGCCGAAAACAGTTGTCTCGGCATTTTATCATTTCAAGCTCAAGATCTTAAAAATAACTTTTTTGAAAGAATAATGACATTTTAAATTGAACTATAAATTTGTTATTTACAAATATACTCCTCGCTATAAATCCACGTTTCAACACCATATAAATACGTCATTTTTATCAAAGGATTAATAAAATGAGTGAAAATATAATTCAATTTAGTTCATTAACTGTAACGCCACATAATGCTTATATTCCTGAGTATGCTTTTAATAATGGTTTTTCTTTTAATCAAGCTACAAATATTATTTGTAATAATTTTATACAGGATAAAAAACAAGAATGCCCTGTTTGCGGAAGAAAAAATTGCCCTGCGTTTAAAAATGAATGTAAATCTTACTTAAAACAGAAAACCGAATTAGCATTAAAAAAAGCATTAAGAATGCGACCTTATGGCCGTGCTTTAATGCATAGATCAAACGAGTTTAATGAAAGTTCTCCATTGCTATTATTAACTATGGAAGAAAATAATATTCCATTAAATAATGAAAATATAGGTCGTATATTTGAAGCAGACCTGAATCTAAGTAGAATGTTTTACCAAAAAATGAACTATATAAATGGTTTTCTTTTTGATATTCATTTTAGTCCTCATCCAGACCCTATGTTACAAAATATAGGTGAAAAATTTGGGGAATATTCCCGCTGGTTACCCTCAGTTAGATTAGCTTTACATGCCTTATATGCAGATAAAGGTGCAGACAATATAAATAATTTCCCTGAAATGCAAAAATATATCAGAGAACAAGACTTTAAATCAGCATGCCAAAATTTCCACAAGAATATGACGTTTACACATCGCAATTTCCAAATTGCTGATATTTTAGCGCAACAAGCAAATAAAAAAGAACAAACAAACGATGATTTTAAGCAGTTGCATGATTCAATAAAGTTTACTGCTGATTTTTATAAAGAAGTGTTTAATGCTTATGGTGATAAAGCAAGGAAATTAGCGGAGTCTTTAGCACAACAAGCCAGAGGAAAAACCATCCGTAACGTTGATGATGCACTAAAAGCTTACGAAAAATACAAAGCGGATATCAATAGAAGAATTAATGCCAAAGATCGTAAAGCTATTGCAACTGCATTGGAATCGATCAAACTCGATGATATAGCTCAAAAATTAAAAAAATTTAGTAAAGGTATGTTTTTTGTAAGTAAAGCTCTTGACGTTAAAGATCTATCGATAGAGTTAATAAAAGCAACAGAAACAGATAATTGGCGTCCATTTTTTGTTAAAGCAGAGACTATATTTGTAGGAATGGCGGCTACATCTGTAGCAGGATTTACATTTAGTGTACTTCTAGGTGGTCCCATAGGGATATTAGGATATGGATTGCTTATAGCAAGTATTGGAGCATTGATTGATAACGACTTAATTGAAAAAGCCAATAATTTGATTGGTATTTAATTAATACTTTAAAGGTTGTTTATTTAGAGGAACAACCTTCTCACTAACACAAATAATATAAAAATTATTGTAATTGGTATAGATAATAAAAACACCGTGAAACTATATAAAGCCAAACCACCAGCTTTACCAGCTGTATCTGAAAATAATCCTCGATTCCAAAATTCTCTGGTAGTAAATTGAAGAAAAAAACATTCGATCCCCCATTTAGCCAATGGATATAATCCAATACCAGCAATACTAATTAACAATATTAGACTTTCATACTTCAACTCATACTCTAAGCAAGAGTATAAAAACAGAGCGCCAATAAACCATCCCCAATACATATTCTTAATATAATATTGTTTAGTTATATTCATATTTGTCGACTAGATCCCTTTTATTTAAAACCATACTTATTCTAAATAAACCCTAGCAATTTAATCACCAACTAAATATACAGTTTTTCTGATTTTTAGATAAAAAAATGCCGAGAACAGTTGTCTCGGCATCTTATCATTTTAATGTTTTAGTGAGAAAAGCGTTTCGCTTCTATCACATCAGGTAGCTGATTAAGTTTTGCCAAAATACGACCCAATACTTGGAGATTATAAATCTCAATATTCATATCAATGGTCGCTATTTGTTGCTTCACATCACTACGGCTACTCACACCAAGTACGTTTACTTTTTCATTCGCTAAGATAGTTGTAATATCACGTAATAATCCACTACGATCATTAGCGACAACACGAACGACTAATGAATAACCGCTGGAATAATTCTCCCCCCATACCGCATCAACAATACGTTCTGGTGCATGAGAGAGTAACTCAGCAAGTTGTTCACAGTCAGCACGGTGAATCGAAATACCTCGGCCTTTAGTAATAAAACCAACAATATTGTCACCCGGAATAGGTTGGCAACAGCGAGCAATATGGTGCATTAAATTACCAACACCCTCAACGACAATACTACTCCCTGAGCCTGTGGTTCTTGGTGCTGGTGTTTTGCTCTCGAGTGTTCTCAGCGCTTCTTTATCTTCATCTTCCGCAGTGGCTTTATTTAATTTACTTTGAATAAAGTTCACTAACTGATTAATTCTGATATCACCGACACCAATACCAGCTAATACTTCATCAACACTATGCACGTTATAACGCGCAATCAGCAGTTTTTCTGCTTCTTTCATGTTGATATCCATATGTGCCAATTCGTTATCTAAAATCTGGCGCCCCGCAAGAATATTTTTATCACGATCTTGCTTACGGAACCAATTGTGAATTTTCGCACGTCCACGACTTGTAGTGACATAACCTAAGTTAGGATTTAACCAATCGCGACTTGGGTTAGGATGTTTTTGTGTGATGATTTCAATTTGGTCCCCCATCTGTAATTGATAGCTAAATGGCACAATACGTCCGCCGATTTTCGCTCCAATACAGCGGTGCCCTACATCACTGTGAATATGATAAGCAAAATCAAGTGGCGTAGAACCAGCAGGTAAATCAACCACATCACCTTTTGGTGTAAAGACATACACTCGATCATCAAAAACTTGGCTACGAACTTCATCGAGCATTTCGCCAGAATCCGCCATCTCTTCTTGCCACGCAATCAGTTTACGTAACCATGCAATACGGTTTTCATAACTACCTGTACCGCCTTTCGTCGCAGCACCTGTTGCACCTTCTTTATATTTCCAGTGCGCAGCAACACCCAATTCTGCATCTTCATGCATTTGACGAGTACGTATTTGGATTTCAACTGTTTTACCTTCAGGTCCTAACACAACAGTATGGATTGATTGGTAACCATTAGGTTTTGGGTTTGCAACATAATCATCAAATTCATCAGGTAAATGACGAAAATGCGTATGCACAATTCCCAATGCGGCATAACAGTCTTGAAGACGTTCAACGACGATACGAACAGCCCTCACATCGAATAACTCATCAAATGCGAGGTTCTTTTTCTTCATTTTACGCCAAATACTGTAGATATGTTTGGGACGCCCATAGATGTCTACATCGACATTCTCTTCTTTCATAAAACCACGTACGGTACTGACAAAATTATCAATATACTGTTCGCGATCGATACGACGCTCATGAAGCAAGCTTGCTATTTTTTTATATTCATCAGGATGAAGATAACGGAAACAAAAATCTTCTAATTCCCATTTTAATTGACCAATACCCAATCGGTTGGCTAATGGCGCATAAATATTAAAACATTCTTTGGCAGCCAGTACGCGCTCATCTTCTGTGGCATCTTTCACTTCACGTAAATGGGCAATACGCTCTGAAAGTTTGATGACTACACAACGGAAATCTTCCACCATGGATAACAACATACGACGTACATTATCCACCTGAACTGAACTTGTTTCATTGGTATGTGTCGCTTTTAATTGGCGTATGGCATCCATTTCCATAACACCGCGCACTAAGCTCCAAATGGCATCACCAAAATGTTCAGTAACGATTTCCTGATCAATAAGATTTTCTTCAGCAAGCGGGAAAAGGAGCGCCGCCCTCATGCTGTCTTTATCCATGCTTAGTGTCGAAAGAAGCTCAACCATTTCAACACCACGCCACAATAACAGTTCGGCATTTTCACGCCCTTGAACAGTACGATGGCAGTATTCCCAGGTTTGCATTATTTCACTACCTGCATTGACATGGGTTAAGTTCAAACTGTTGACCCATTTATCAACAGCAAACTCTCCTGCAGGTGTTAAGTGAGCACTTCTTACTGCAACCATATTCTCTCCCTACACGGTATAAATCTTATTTGCGACTTATTTACTGGCTAACTGTTTATTTTCGACTAAACAGTGCCATTGATTCCAGATGACCCGTTTGTGGAAACATATCCAACATTTTTAAACTGGTTAACTGATATCCAGAATCTAATAATATCTTACTATCTCTGGCTAACGTGGTCGGATTACAGGAAACATACACGATTTTTTCTGCGGATAACTTCACAATATGTGACATTACCTCCAAAGCCCCTGCTCTTGCAGGATCTAACAATACTTTGTTAAACCCTTCTTTCGACCACGGCATCGCAGAAAAATCAGCCGATAAATCTGCATGCCAAAAATGCGCATTACCTAATTGGTTTAGTTTTGCATTCTGTTTCGCCATTTCAACCAGTGAGGGCACACCTTCTATACCCACCACATCACGGGCTCGTTTCGCGATAGGTAAGGTAAAATTTCCCATACCACAAAACAGATCTAATACGCGATCTTCTGGCGATAAATCAAGCCATTCAATGGCTTGAGCAACCATCTTAGGATTTATTTCATCATTCACTTGAATAAAATCAGTGGGTGCAAAGCGTAAATTAAGACCTTCAATTTGATAGAAGGGTTCCTTCTCAATTGAAGTTAATCGTGCTATCTCGCTATTATCACCTGCAAGATATATCGTAACTTGATGAGTTTGAGAGAAATCTCGCAAACTTTGTTTATCGTGCTCAGGCAATGGTGATAAATGACGTAAAATCACCAATGGCCCATTATCGGCAAGCACCATTTCAACATGCCCTAAATCACGCACTGACGTTAATTTTTTAAGACATGTCCAAAGAGGCGTTAATAAATCATTTAGCTGTGGTTTTAACACTGGACATGTTTTTATCATGACCAAGTCATTAGAGCGCTCTTGACGAAAGCCCATTACCAAACCTTTTTCAGGTTGATAGCGTAATCCCAATCTTGCTCTACGACGATAACCATATTCAGCGCCTGCAATCACAGGCTCGGCAGAAATCACCACACCGGTTTCGCGTTTAATAAGATGTGATAACACACTCGCCTTTGTTGTTCGTTGCAATGTAATTGGTACATGTTGCTGCTGACAACCGCCACAACGCTCATAATATTCACAATGAGGAGCTATACGCTGTTCACTGGTTGTTAAACGCTTAATAACTTCGCCTTTAGCAAATTGGCGCTTTTCTTCTGTTAAACGAATTCGAGCAGTTTCTTGTGGGAGTAATCCTTTTACAAAAATTGTTTTGCCCTCAGCATGAGCAATACCTTGACCATTTGCATCCAATGCACTGGCGGTCACTTCCAACGTTGCTACCTGTTTTTTCACAGGACGTTTTTTAGGGGAATAAAACTGCACCATAGTATTAAATTAAGTTTCAATGATGGATTAACAGTGAAATGACATCGTTTTAGAATACGCTGTATGTTTTTCAGCGTTACATGAATGACTATGCATTTCAGAAGAAAACATGGGAGGAGTATAACATCGAACAAGTTATTTACTTAACTGATATAAGCAATATTTTTATTAAAAATTGAGAAAACTTTTAATGATAACAACCTAAGACACTAGTCTTATGTATTTTATATTGTTCTATAACTAACAAATATTATATATAACTTTTATATTGAATATATTTACAATTAACAACATCTATTTTCTGTTGTTTTAATAAATCTTCCTTATCACTAAGAAAAGCCTAAAAATTATCATCAATCAATTAGATAGCATTTCTCTTAATGATTACAAATCAATCACAAACCATTAATTTTCTATATTCTTCATAAGCATAATGATCGGTCATTCCACTGATATAATCTTGAATTAATCTTGTGCGATAATAAAATTCTAAAATTTTTCCTCTTTCAGTATTTATATCATCTAGCTTTTCTAACATTTCGTTATAAGCCAGTTTATGTTTAACAGAAAGCTTATGATATAAACGAGTCTCAATAACATATTTAGGGTGTTCGTTATATTTATGCAACCTTACAAAATCTTCAGCTGATAATAAAAGCAAGGGCTTATAGATATCGAGTAATCCACTGATCACGCGATATCCTTTCATTTCAAGCTCTTCAACTTCAGGATGACTAAACACCCATTTTTTAGCGACACTTTTTAAGGTTGTTAATAAACGATGCTCTGCACTATTACCTTCCAATAGGGCATGGTTAAAACTTCCTTCATAAACTTGAGAAAGATTTTTTATAAATCGATGTGCCGTATAAGGGACTAACTTCCCTGTAATATAAACTCTCAAATACATAAAAAATTGATCTTGCATACTACGTTTGGCTTCATTTTGATCAACTTTTTTATAAGCCCGATTAACTGTTATATCGAATAAATCACCTTCAGTCACATCGCCATTTTCACGCCAAGCATCCCGTAAAAGGTGAACAAGACGGTTGATATCAAAAATCCCCTTTTCTACCGCATCATCTAAATCCGCAATGCAATACGAGATGTCGTCAGCAGCTTCCATAATATATGTGAGAGGAAAGCGACAAAATTCACCCATATCTAATTTTTCTTGTACTTCTTTTACGAAAGCTAATTCAGACCAGTAATACCCCGGTTTTTTCATTAAATAGCTATATTCTTTGGGGATTTCTCCTTGCCAATAAGCAGGACGAGTATATTTTAATACACAGCCAATTTGAGCATAGGTTAAATTCAATTTAAGAAGATGATGTGCCATTCGAATAGCTTGAGCATTGCCTTCAAATTGGCATAAATCTTGGCGTAAAGTTTGTCGTAATTCATTTAATTGCACTTTAGCTGAATACTGCATTGGGATAAACGGACAACTATCGAATTCGGCTGTTGCCTCTGGTGGTAATACTTTTTCAAACCAATGCTTAATTGCGGCTTCACCAAAATGTCCAAAGGGGGGATTACCAATATCGTGCATTAAGCACGCCATCTCAATTAAACTTTCAAGACTATCAATGCGATCAATTAAGCCATAAGCTTCAAGCTTATTTTGCTTTTTTAATTCACCGATGATTTGTTTAGCGATATAACGACCAATTTGCTGAACTTCAAGAGAGTGAGTAAGACGGCTACGGACTGCGGAATTTTGCTCTAAAGGGAAGACTTGCGTTTTTTGTTGTAAACGGCGAATAGCTGCTGAGTTAATAATACGTCCGCGATCACTTTCAAATTGACGAGAAACCTGTATTTCATCGTTAATATCGATATCACTGCTGTTATATTTGCGTTGATAATTTAACTTCAGCTTAAAATCGATCATTTCTGTCCTCTTTCTGGTTTCGATGAAACGAATTCTCTATTCTTTGTGTTATATCGTGTTTTTCCGATAGATGTTAAACTCTATTTAAATTTCTATTTATTATTAACCTACAAGTGAGTATGACACAATGAGAGTTGGCGTAATAGGTGCAATGGAGCAAGAAGTCACACTTCTGCGTGAGAAAATTGAAGATTGCCAAATCTTATCGCGTGGCGGTTGTGAAATTTATACAGGCACAATCAACGGTGTTGATGTTGCATTATTAAAGTCAGGTATTGGTAAAGTTGCAGCAGCAATTGGCACAACATTATTACTTGAGCATTTTCGTCCTGATGTCGTTATCAATACTGGCTCTGCGGGCGGCTTAGATTCAAGATTAAATGTCGGTGATATCGTTATTTCAACAGAAGTTCGTTATCACGATGCTGATGTGACTGCGTTTGGTTATGAACCTGGCCAGATGGCACAATGTCCTCCTGCTTTTATTGCAGATCCTAAACTTGTTAGCATCGCAGAAGAGTGTATTGAATCGCTAAAATTAAATGCTGTTCGTGGTTTAATTTGTAGCGGTGATGCCTTTATTAATGGTGCAGAGCCTTTAGCACGCATTCGTCGTACATTCCCAGATGTTGCTGCCGTAGAAATGGAATCAACCGCGATTGGCCATGTTTGCCATCAATTCGACACGCCATTTGTTGTGGTTCGTGCTATTTCTGATGTAGCCGATAAAGAATCGCATTTAAGTTTTGATGAGTTTTTATCTGTTGCCGCAGAACAATCGAGCTTAATGGTGACAGCGATGTTGGATAAATTAAAAGACTAATTAAGTCGAGATAATCCTAATATCGCTTTATCAATACCCCACCTTTATTTTTTGCTTATTCTAAGATAAAAAATAGGGGGGTATTTTTACTATTGGAAAAGTAATGCGTTTATTTATCAATCTTGGATTATTGCTCTGTTCATTATTTTGGCTAAATTTTTCTATTGCTACTACGCCTGCTGATCGTGTTATTACGCTATCGCCGTCAGCCACCGAAATGGCTTATGACGCAGGAATGGGAGATAATATTGTCGGAGTTAGTGCTTACTCTGATTATCCAAAGGCTGCTAAAAATATTGAACAAGTCGCTAATTGGCAGGGTATTAATATCGAGCGCATTCTATTATTAAAACCCGATTTAGTGATTGCATGGCAAGGCGGTAATCCACAGCGTCCATTAGATCAGTTAAAAGCTTTGGGGATTCCTATTATTTATTCTGATCCACAAAGTATTGAAGAAATTGCAGACGATCTTGTTACCCTTTCCAATTATAGCCATCATCCTGATATTGCAATAAAAAATGCCCAACAATTGCGTCAGCAATATCAAGTATTGCAGCAACAATATGCATCAAATATATCAAATCAACCCAAGAAAAAAGTGTTTATTCAATTTGGGATGCAACCGTTATTTACTACATCAAACAGTACATTACAAAGCCATATTACCGAACTTTGTGGCGGTGAAAATATCTTCGCTAATAGCCCTGTGGCATGGCCTCAAGTAAGTCGTGAGCAAGTACTTACAAAGCAACCTGATTTAATTATATTCAGTGGTAAAGCAGAGCAAATACCTACCGTACAAACATTTTGGCAACCCCAGCTTACTGTTCCCGTTATTGCTATTGATGAAGACAGTTTTAGTCGCCCTTCACCGCGCATTATTAATGCAGCACAGCAAATTTGTGAGGCGATAGCAACGAACAATTAGCAAAATTATTAATTACTCAATAGCCACTAATACACAGCCATTTAAACAACCGCATTGTACTTTATGTCCTTCTAATGCGACGGGGATATTGTTTATTTTCATCATCGCATCGCCTTCAATAATTTTGCCTGTTTGCTGACAAGCGGGACAATAAACTTCATCACCAAGGCAAGCTATTTCATGGAGTTGTTTCGCTAATAAAGAACCGCTTAATACGGTTCCTTTTGTATTGGTCGTATCATTTTTTAAAATGATCTTTCGTCCTTGAATTGTGCTACGCATTTTAATCTATATTTTAAAATAGAAATAATTACTTAATTAATGAGAGTAATTTTTGGTAATTAGGATTAGATTCATTAGTTATTTCTTGTGTACCATCAGAGTAGTAAAATGTTCGTTGGATACCTTTTGTTTTACGTTCTGCAGGATATTCAGAGTAAACGACCGCATCAGTATGTATAATTGGTCTCCAAGTAATTTCTTTAGCATCACGTGATTTATAATAAATAAATAGCTTTTCACCATATAATAACAAATACTTATCATAATTTGTTCTATATAATTGATTAACCCAAGGGAAATATTGCGAATAAATTTCAAAATCTCCTTTTTTATTTATTTCTTTTCCTCCTATTCTTTGGGGTTGATTATTATCAAAAATAATTATAATACCTGAACCTGATATGTAATTAATATTGTTAGCAAAGGTTCCATTATTTTTTAAATTTAAAACTAATGTAGCATTACTTAATTGCCAATCACATTTCCCACCTCCTCTATAAGGGATTTCTGCACTATATAATGAACTATTACCTTCTTTTTCTAACAAAACCATTTCACTATTAAAACCAGAAACAGTATATTTAGGCACTTCATTATTATTATATATT
>NZ_JBEEWH010000009.1:52967-173349 GCF_040140305.1 Proteus sp. fly-1008 | reverse complement strand
TTGATTGTTATAGACACCTAAATCATAGGTGGTGACGGAGGAAAGATTATCAACTGTTGATTTTCCTAACATTTCCGAACGTGCTTTGACTTGTGTGGCAAGACCCGCCTCATTAACATCTAACGACATGATAAAGGTACTTAAATCAAAATTAAGTGTCGCATCCGGAGAAAGCGTTATCTTGTTATTTTGATCAAAAGGCTTATCTTTAAGTTCGTTTAATGATTGAACGAGCTGTTCATTGATAGAAGCCGTTTGTGTTTCACCTTCATCAAGTGTGGGAGTCACGGAGTTAATGGTAATTTTATTATCTTTAAGCACTACCAGTGCATCTGCAATTTTATTACGGCTTTGCTCTTCTAAAACGGATTGTTCGGAAAGATTGTAACGTAAATAGACTGGGATCGTCATACCTTCTTCTAATGCTGTGGCAAAGACACTAGGAATAATATAGTTACCTATCTTTAAATTGGCGGGTTGGCTATATGTATTCTCGGACAATAGGAACATAGCAATGCCTAGTGCCACCACAGATTTACGCACAATAGATCCTTATGAAATTAAAAATTAATTTACAATAATAAAATCGTCGTTATGCCAAATGCCGACAGTTGCTTTTTTACTTTGAACATCGACTTGTTTTAACTTGACGCCAATACCAGGCATAACGTAGTAGCGTTCACTACAGCGGTTATTTTCATTTTTTGTCACAGCATCTGGCATGCAATCACCGGTGGCCACAGTGCGGAATGAACTATTCCCCGTGTTAAACACGACGCGCGCTTCTTTATCAAATTGGTAATCAAATTTTTCTTGGCGAGGAGCAACCACTAAAATGGTACTTATCATGGCAGACGTCGTTGCCGTTGCAGCTTTTGCATTTTGCGTTGATCCTGTTTCAGTTACCGGATCGTCACGCCAGACTAAGCGATAGTAACGTTCTTGGTTATCACTAGGGCCTTTATAGAAAATTTTAAAACTTTCTTTAGTTTTGCCGGGTAAAATTAAGTTTGCTGGTGAGATCAAAATCTCGTTATTGACTAAAGGGAGCACTTTTCCATCTTCCAAAGGTGATGAAATGCGCTCAATAGATAATCCGACTAAACGAGCCTGATCGACATTATTTTCAATTTCTTTGGCAAGAATAGTTTGGTCAGATAGCATAGTTTCGGTAATAGCACCGACATGAATGGCTGCTGCAAATTGGCTATAAAAAATCAAAGGACTCAAACAGGCTAATATTATTTTTTTCATCATGGATCCTAGAAGGAAGAGCGAAAAATTCGCTCATCCTTTATTATTAAAAGACAATTTTTTGGATCATAGACTATGGTGTAGCAGTGAAGTCGCCTTCCCAAGTTGCAGTAAACTGAACTTTAACATCACCATCCCAGTAACCATCTGCTAATTCAGAGAATTTAGTTTCAGCACCAGCAACTTTTGCGGAAGCGATATTGAAGGCAAATTGGCTTTGGCCACTTACACGATCTTTACCGTTGTAAGCACCATCTTGTGCTAAGAAATCAAGACCTGCCGTTGTACCCGCTTTAACATCAACCATTGTGGTTTCTGTAGTGTCAGTTAATGCAGTGCCATTCCATTTAACACCAACAGTTAATTCGCTATCGTCAGATGCACGCGTTAATTTGTCAGAGATGATTTTTGATGTCAGTTTGAAATCAGTTGCACCTTGTTGACCTTGGATAGTGATGTCAAAAGCACCGTCTTGAGTATTAAACGCTTTAACACCTTCAGCGTAATTGAAAGTTAATGATTTTAATGGTGTAACCACTAACATACTTTTAGTATCTTTGTATGCTTTAGCATCCCATGAAGCAACAGCACTTGCTTTACGAGTATCAGCTTGAGCAAGAGTCGTTGCACCCATAATAGCAACTGCAAGAACTGCTAATGTCAGTTTTTTCATATTGAAGTATCCTTTATTGATTATTTTCACAGCATAATATTTTTAAATAACAGCATTCAGTTATTTAGGTATTTGATTGTCTATTAGTTAAATGCTTATTTAAAATAAACTTTAAATATACTTATTTTAAATAAAACATATTTTTCTAATGGACCATATTTTGAAGTTTGTGAATATCTATTTTCTTTATATCTATTAATTAATATGCAAAAAAAATTATGAATCAAAAGCCAGAATATTCATTCTTTCCTTGATTACTTGTTTATTTACAAACTTGATTTAAGGACAATTTTACGAATAAAAATATTAAATTGGATAGGATTAATTTCATAGGGTTTTATGCTGAAAAAACAATTCATAAGCGTATTTTAACTAAGTTTGCGTATTTTTACTCTAAATGAGAGTTTTCGTCGATGATCAAATAAGAAATTTTATATGTTAATAACTAGTTAGTGTTATATAAAAAAACATTTTTTTACATTTATACACTTTTTTATACTAATATGTTTATTTATTAAGAAATAATTAAATGAAATGTGTCTTTTCTGGATTTGTTTTGGTGGTTTATACGAAAAATTACAGAATAGGAATAAAAAAATTAGAACTTTTTTTATTGCCCATCTAAAAAAGACTGGTCTATATTGATCTAAAACAATATATAATGGTTTTTACAAATAATTCTTATTTGAATAAAACTAAATCAATAAAAATATTATTTTGTTTTTATTGATTTAACGATAAAATAATGTAAATGAAAAGTAAAAAAATAATAAATTATTTGTGTCATTACTTGGGGTGTGGTTAAAAATAATCATCATAAGATAATTATGTAATCAAAATACTCTATTATGCAATCCTATACAAATTATAGTATTTATAATGAAGATAGATTATTAATTAAAAATAGAATTTTTTAATAAAGTTAATAGCTAAATTAATGATGTTTGTTATTTTAGTATTAAGGTGCTGAGATAACGGTTTTAGGTGTTGCTTTTCTTTGGTGAAAATAAGCAGTGATAAGCAACAAAGTATAAAATATTGCTCCCATCAACCATAACAAACCATCCCAATAAGCGATGCTATAGCTATAAATAAAGGCAAATAAGAGTGGGCCAATAATCCCTGTGATATTGGTTAAACTGACAAGCGTGCCTTGCAGTTTCCCTTGTGCATTATTATCGACAGATTTTGATAAATAGCCTTGTAAAGCAGGTTGTCCCATTCCTCCTGCCGCCAAGCAGATTAATGCAGGTAATATTACCCAAACTTGACCAATCCACGCTAATAATAAACAGCCCATCATATCAATAGACATACTGATCATAATGGTGTTTTTTTCGCCCCATTTCTGCGCTAATTTTCCAGCAACAACGGCTTGAAAGAAAATATGTAATATACCCAGAACAGCCAAAGACATACCGACCGATGTCGTATTCCAATCAAAACGGTGTTGTGTAAATAACACCCAAATTGTGGCAGGAATTTGACCGATAAGTTGGATGATAAAATAGGCTACCAGCCAAAAATAGAGGCTTTTTTTAATAAATCCCGTGATTGAGTTTGATGATATTTGAGTGCATGTATTTGTAACTCGCGTTTCTCTTTTTTGTGTTTCATAAAAAAACAGTAATGCGAGTATCAATAAGATCGAGTGTGAAATAGCCGCAAATATAAATGGAGTATGGGTAGTTATTTCACCTAATAATCCTCCTAACATTGGACCAATAATAAGACCAACACCGAAAGCACCACCTAAAAAACCAAAATAGCGAGTTCGATTTTTGGCCGGAGTCACATCACTCATGGCTGATGCACATACAGCACCGGTTGCACCAGTGATGCCTGCAATAATACGCCCAATGTAGAGCATCCAAAGAGTCGTTGAGAATGCCATTAAGAGGTAATCGAACGCTGCACCTAAAAGGGAGAATAGCAAGATAGGTTTTCTGCCGTATTTATCAGACAGTCGTCCTAAAATAGGTGAAAAAATAACCTGCATGGTAGCATAGAGCGCTAATAGCACACCGTAATGAGTTGCAAGTGAATTTTCACTGACAAATTCATTTAATAGCGTAGGGAGTACTGGCATGATAAGCCCAATGCCAATGGCATCTAATGCGGTGATCAGCAGTATAATAATTATTGATTTATTCATTGAGATCCTAAAAAATCTATCGGTGATAGAGTGGGTGTAAAATATCTCTATCAGTGATAGATTGTCAAGGCTATTTTATTTTGAGGTAGATAATGGCAAAGCTAGATAAAGAACAAGTTATTGATAATGCATTAATTTTACTTAATGAGGTGGGAATCGAAGGCCTAACAACGCGCAAATTAGCGCAAAAAATAGGAGTAGAGCAACCCACATTGTATTGGCATGTAAAGAATAAACGTGCGTTGTTAGATGCATTAGCAGAAACTATTTTGCAAAAACATCATCATCATGTTTTGCCATTACCTAATGAAACATGGCAGGATTTTTTGCGAAATAACGCGAAAAGCTTTCGCCAAGCCTTATTAATGTATCGAGATGGTGGCAAAATTCATGCAGGAACTCGCCCGTCTGAAAGCCAATTTGAAACATCAGAACAGCAATTACAGTTTTTATGTGATGCTGGATTTAGTTTATCTCAAGCCGTGTATGCGTTGAGTTCTATTGCACATTTTACATTAGGTTCAGTTCTTGAAACTCAAGAGCATCAAGAAAGCCAAAAAGAGCGTGAAAAAACAGAGCTCAATACTATTCACTATCCGCCATTATTAACTCAAGCCGTTGCAATTATGGATAGTGATAATGGTGATGCTGCGTTTTTATTTGTCCTTGATGTAATGATTTCAGGACTTGAAACCGTGTTACACAACACTCAATAAATCTAAATCCGCTGACGTCCTTTTTGGCTAATTAATTGTCCTTGTATATCAGCGATACCAATATGCGCTATGCAGCCTGCATTAAACTGTAAATAGTCATCTTCGATGCCATCAGAAAAAATAACCCCATTTTCTGGCATTAAAGATTCTAATTGTAACGGTGAGTCAGGCTCAATAGTGCCAAAAGTTAATGCGACACCTGTTGTTCTGCTAGGAAATGGCTCTCTGACACTAAATTGTAGCTTTCGAACACCCCAGTCAAAACCTTGTAACAGAGGGTGCGAAGCTTCTCCAGTTATTGCCATTGCACCTGCAAGTATGGATTGAAACCACCCCGTTGATCCCAATCCTGTAGATACAATGATGCCTGATGAGGATTGTGCTTCTTGAGCGCCACTCCATTGCAAAATATACCGTGCAGAGGTGTGACTTCTAGGGCCAATAAATAAGTCATTAACCGCTAATAAGGATTGACCATCATTGGTTGTCGCTTGTGCAAAAGTGACCGTTTTAAATGGCATTTTTTTATTAATGGTATTGATGACTGTCTCTTTTAATTGTCCTATTTCAAAGGGTAATAATTTACCATCCCATCTTGATGGATCAGGGTTTATCGCAATGATGGGCTGTCCATTAAGGTATTTCAGCGTATTAGCTACAAGCCCATCTTGACCAATTACCACCACAATATCGTGAGGTGAGAATTGATAGCTAGGTAATAAACCCCTTTCTAAAAGTTGAAATCGTCCTAATGATTTTAAAATCAGCTCAGCTTCAGTGAGTTGCTTTTGATATAAATTGTGTTCATTGAGGTAATCCTTTACCTCAACATTATTGTGTTCTAAATAGAATTTGGCTTGTGACCAAGTATTAAAGCGCTCAATTAATTCCTGTAAGCGGCTTTTTCTCATCACCAGCACAAAGCGAAAATCTTCGTTACGTTGCATTATTTACTGCCTTTTTTCATAAATTGGCTAAATAAATCAGGTGTGATATTCAACTCGCCGATTTTTCCTGAATTCAGCGCTAAGGTTTCAAATGCCATTGCCATTAATTGCTGCGAGTCCATTTTTGCTAGTGCCATGGCTTTTAAGTTTTCAACTGGCAATTCGCGATAAGCACGCATGGTCGCTTCAATAGCATAAGCATCTGCTTCTGATTGTGTTCGCTGATTTTCAGCACTTAATGCGACCAATTCTTTGCGTTTTGCTTCAGCATTAACCTTGGCTTCAAGGCGTTCTTTTTCAATTTCTGCTTGTTCTCGTAATAATGTTCGTTCGTTTTCTAAACGCGCCTCTTCAATTTCTTGTCGTTTACGTTGAACGGATAAGTCAGTTTCTAATTCTGCTTCTTTAATGGTGCGCTCTTGTTCAACTGAGAATTTACGACGTGCATAAATTGCATCATCGGCTTCTTTCAGTAAGGATTCTCTTGCCTCGGCTTCTAGCGCTTTTAAGGTTTCTGGTGAGGGAGTGATTGCTGCAATAGAAACATCTAAAATGGCAATGCCTAATGCTTCTAATGATGAGTGTTCAATCAATTGTTCCATCACTAAAGTCACTAATGATTGGCTAAGTAATAACGCTTCTCTAAGTGGGGTACTTTGGATTTTTGCTTGAATTAAGGTTTGTGCAATACGTACAACGCGATCACTGAGTTTGAGTGGATCTTCAGAGGCATAAGACTTGCCGTTTTTACTCAAGTTAAAGTTGAGCACTTCTGCCGCTTTTTCAGGGGCTTTGACCTGAAATGAAATTTGTCCTTGGATGCGTAAACCCTGAAAGTCTGCGGTTTGAAAGTTAAAAATAAATGGCGCTTCTTGTGCATTTAAAGGTAAGGCCGCAATGGAGGTTGTGGCTGAGTTATACCAAAAACTCAAGCCTTTACCTTGTTGGCGGATTTTGCCATTAACGGATTTAATGATGAAGGTTGATGAGTCAGCTTTAAAATAATTTAAGTTAAACATAGTATTTCCTTATTAAGTGTCTTTATGACAATAATTGCATTGTGTCTTATAGACACTATTGTTGTCAACTAATTTAGTGTCTTTATGACAAAATTTGATTTTCTGCTGTTTAACCTTAAAATAGCCTTATCATTTCCTAATAAAGTTTACGCCATGAATGAACAAGATTTTTTAGCCAGTTATAACCGCCGTGATTTCCTATCGCCACTGATCACTGTTGATGCTGTACTATTTACTTATCATGAAGAGCAGTTAAAAGTGTTGTTAGTGAAAAGAGGGGAACATCCTGAAAAAGGAAAATGGGGTTTACCCGGTGGATTTGTCGATGAAGTCCAAGATAAATGCCTTGAAGATACGGTGCTAAGAAAATTAAAAGAGAAAACAGGTGTGATCCCCCCTTATATTGAGCAACTCTGTTCAGTGGGAAATGATCAGCGTGATGCAAGAGGTTGGTCAGTGACGGTTTGTTATACCGCGTTAATGGCACATCAAGCGTGCGAGGCTCATATTGATACCGTGGATTCGGTAATGTGGTTACCGATTGATGAGGTTACACAACAAAGCTTAGCTTTTGATCATCAAGAATTAATTACACAAGCAAGAGAGCGTTTAAAGCAAAAATCACTTTATTCAATTGTACCCGGATTTGCATTACCCGAAGTGTTTACCTTGCCGGAGTTACAGCATGTTCATGAAATTTTAATTGGTAAAGAGATCCAGAAAAAATCATTTAGGCGACGCATTGAACAAGCGGATTTATTGATTGATACAGGAGAAAAACGGGCTGAAAGAGGGCGCCCCGCTAGTCTGTATCGACTTAAAGAGGCGTCTGCGGATTATCGGTTTCTTCGTAATCTTGAGTTTTAAAAAGCTACTTGTTTATAAAGCCAATTGTTTTACAAAGCGAGTTGTTTTACAAAATAGTGAGCGCCATCTCGAATGGCGTCATCTGCCACTTTCATCATACGTGAATAATGTAAAAAGGCATGTAATGTGCCGGAATACATTTTATATTCACAAGGTAATTGATGCGCTTCTAAGGTTTTAAATAGTGTCACGCTATCATCTATAAGTGGGTCGTATTGTGCGCTGGCGATAAAGCAAGGTGGAATATCTTGCGTTAAGTCGTTATTAAATAAGCAATAATAAGGTGCGTCACGACTGCCAAGGGCGGTTAAATACGCATTGTCATATTCTTCTAAATCTTGCTGGCGCAATCCATCCCATTCACCACCATAAAGGCGGCGACTGGTGGAATCACGTAAGCCATATAACCCATACCAAAGTAAAGCCGCACTCACTTTGCCACAGTGAATGTGTTTGTCACGTAACCATAATACAGTGGCAAGCGATAACATGGCACCAGCTGAGTCACCAGCAAAACCAATATGTTGAGTATTAATATCGTAGTGTTTTGCATTTTGATGATAATACCGACAAACCTGTGCAGATTCATCAATGGCTTGGGGATAGCGAGCTTCCGGTGACAGTGAATAATCTATGCCAATAACGGTACAACCGGTATAGCAGGCAAGCAGTCGCATAATGCGATCGTGGGTATCTAAATTTCCTAAAATAAACCCGCCACCATGCAGATAATAGAGAGTTGCGGGTGTTTTTTCTTTGGGATTATAAAGACGCGTTAATACATTCCCATAAGAAGTACTAACCGAAATATCTTTTACGTCAAACATTTTTGGTGCGTCAGCATTCCAATAACGCCTATCTTTATTATAAGCAAGGCGCATCGATGGATAGCCCTCATTGTCTGGCGCAGGTTGTGGATTATCTGCATAAAATTGCATAACTTGCTTCATCTCTGGCGAAATAAGTTCTAGAACATTGATTTTATTTTTAGTTTTCATTCATGCCTCCAATTATCACTGTGGGGTATTGTAAATAACGGGGCTTAATAAACTGAGATCTTGATATCCAATATTGAACGTTAGAGAAGCATTGAGGGGTTTTATGCTGAAAATGTGATTTTGTGTTGATATCAAATAAAAGGTGAGAATTTGATAAATTGCACAGTTTTTCTTAACTAAATGAAGGCTTAGAAATAAAAATGATTATTAGATTAAACTGGAGTCTGTAGAATAATATATATAAATAAGTTGGGAATTAAATCAATAAAAGAGAATAACCCTTTATTAATTAAATGGATTATTCTCTTACTTTATTAATTTGAGACTAATTGCACCACAACAAGTCGCCCGCCTTCTTCTGTTGATAATACAAATTGCAATCCATCAGTTAGGGCAATTTTATCACCAATCGCTATCTGTTTTTTCTCCGGCAATACCATTAATCCATCAATACGCTCATTAACAAGCCACCATGTTGAATTGTGATAAACAAAATAACCTACGCGTTTTTTTTGTTCATCCGTGGTGCGTTCATTGGGGGCAATAAGGCGATTCACATGCCAAGGAAATAGTGATTGATTACTCCAAACCATTAAACGGTGATCATCAGGTCTAAAACTACCAGCTTTACGTGAAGAATAGAGATTTAAAATCGGTAATTGCCCTTTATATGGCGTATGACAATAAGGACAAACTGGCTGGGTTTTTCCAGAAAAAACATACCATTGCTGTTCACAATCTTTATTCTGACAAGGCTGAACCAAATCTACCGTTTTGACTAAAGCAGTTTCCCATTCATCTGCGGTAGGTCGTTGTGAAGGTTCGTGTAATCCTGAAATAAAGGCTCTTTCAAAAAGAGGCGTCAGGTAAGGCCCCATAATAGTGTATGGGATTTTTTCAGGATCAGCCCAAGGTAGAGATGACGGTTTTATCTGATTAAGTTTTACCACATTGCTACGATCTGTTGGGTGTTCAATAAACAGCGCTTTTTCACCCATAGAGAGAGTTTCATCACGCATTTCATCGTCAAGATCGTGAATTTTACCGCCACGTAATGGATGGCGATAAAATAGATACATATAGATTAATACCGCAAGGGCGTGTCTATCAGTCGTGATACTTGGCAAGATACGGTTAGGATCTTCTTTCGGTAAATGGCTGGTTTTTACCACTTCTGGTGCAATAAAATCAGGTGTTCCGACAACATCAGGTGGATATTTTCCAGGCACTACTAAACCGTCAATGTCAATCACACATGCATGACCTTGCTCAGGATCGATAAGGACGTTTTTATAGCTTAAATCGCTATGACATAAGCCTGCCGCATGCATTCTGCGTACTGCACGAGAGAGCAATAAACAGACTTTTAGATAATTTAATAAATTGCCTCTTTCCCTAGGATCGAGAAATTTATTTTGGTTGTTGGCGCTTGCAAACCATTTACCTTCTTTTTCACGACCTTTTATGGCAAGAAAATCATTGTTTTTAGAGCCATATTTAAAGAAGAAGTGGGATTGATACGTCGGCACTACAATACCGATTTTGCCTTGATGTTCAACAACATCAGTTGGCCAGCAAAAAAGGTTTTTCCAGTATTCACCACCACTTTGCTCAAAGATATTATGACGATAAGAGCCTGTTATCATATCTATCCTATCTTTGGCTTGTGCGTTTTGTTTTGTCTTATAAAAGGCAACAACATAGGTTTTGTCAGGGGAAAAATAGACATCTTTCATTGAGCCAGAGCCAATAATTTCATTGACGTACTGAACTGTTTTTCCACTTTGCGTTGTACAGGTAATGATATCTGCCATGAAACTCACCTATTTTCTCTTTGATGATCACCAAGCCACAATTAGAGTGCGGTCATCGTGATTGCCTGCTGAAAAGAAATTTAGCCATTCGGCCAGTGTTTGATCAGCGGTTTCCGGTGAGGCTAAACAAGGCGATATTTCATCAATAAGCGCTGCCCATTTATTGGGATCTTGTAAGCCGTTATCTGTTTCAAACTTAGGATCAGACACACCGTCTGTCATTAATATCAGGTGTGAAATCTCACTCCATTTACCAATAATAATACGTCGATTAAATTCAATATCATTAAGCGCATTATCATCAAGAAAACGAGTTTGTCCTGCATATTCACCGCTATCAGGAATACCTAAAACACGGACTTTTCCAGCTGGTCCATAAGCTGCAATTGCACCATCACCCATCCAAAAGGCAGCTGCAAATAGCTCATCATTGATACGTAGAGTCACTGTTGCCAACAGTGTAGTTGAAAATGATTTTACGGGTTCATTAATGCGAATAGCTTCATTTTTTAGGTGATTAATTGCAAGCTGTGACGCATTGTGAAATAGCTTAGAAAAAAAGTTGCCTACTTGCCTTTTCTCACTCTCATCATCCCATTGGTGAATGGTGTTGAGATAAGGTGCTAATGCTGGATTTTTTTCAATGTTCAATTGTTCTTCAAGGTATTCACTGACAACTTTAGTGACAATACGTGAACCTTCACGAGAGTAGCGAGCACTACCTGCACCGTCAGCGACAATTAAAATATTCCATTGGCTTTGGCTATTGTGATGAATGTAAAAATCGTCATCACGAAATGTACCTGCATGTTCATGAGAGCGACCGCGACGACTTGCTCCTGCAATACGAATGTCGTCTTTAAGAATAAGTTTGCTATCAATATGTGCTTTAGGATAAAGGCTATCTGCAGGAGGTTCGTTAATTTGCCATAAGCTACGAGGATCAGGATTAATGATTAATAATACATCATTGTGGTAATGCGCTGAATTTACAGACCAGTTTATGGTTAGTGTGAAATTACCACTTTTTGTTGGTGTGCCAACTAAGCAACAACTTTCGGCATCAAAGGTTATGCCGAGATCTTCCTGAATATTCACGGACTCAATTTGTGCAGTATCAAGCGTATCTAATTCAATATTAATCGAAGAATTAAATTCGCTACCTACTTTGGCATTAGAAAGGGTAATTTTGGCTGTAGGGCGGTGAATAATCGGTTTTTCTATTGGCATTGGTGATGAGTGTGTTGGGATTTGCCCCGGTTTTAATGGGCTTTCTTTTGGTAATGATGCTTCGTCAGAGGTTAAATTGCGGGCTGGTGGCAATAACAGAAGAATAGATTGTACTTTATCTTGTGGTGTTATTTTTTTTGCCGTTGTTGCTTTTATTTTATCAATAATAAAATCAATATGTTGAGCGATTTCTGTGTCTTCGTATAACGCAATAATCAGCTCTTCATGTACAGGAATGCGTTGTGAAGTTAGCGTATCATCAATAATCAGTTTTGTGAGTAGGGCTTTTTTATCCATTAGCCTTTACCTCGAGTGACATCAAAGTCAGATTGATTGCTGTTATTTCCAAAGGTGATGCTGTTATCACACCATGGGCAAATAACTGTTTCAGGACCATTTACACAGAGTAATTTTCCACATTGACAAACAGCAAAGGCGGTGGCATTGCCACAATAGGGGCAACCAGGAGTGCCATGAAGTTCACTGGTATTCACTTGATATGCCGTAGCGCTGAGATCGCTCCATGCAAAGTAATCTTCGTTTAAGGTGTAACAGCCCGTTAAATTAAACCCATTAAGGTTTAGATTAAAATCGAGCCCAGAGGCTTTCATTGGTGGGCGTTCATATTTCATTAAATAAGGCGATCGAGTGTGGCTACAACGGCCGACAAATGTGACACAAGATTCATCATAGGCACGAGCTACATCATCTTTGGCAAGGCGAACAATTTGTTCGGTTTTGCTTAAAAGGGGAGGTGTTTCTTCGCCAACACTGCGACTGTGAGAAACCACCGACATCGTTATCCATTTTATAAAACGGGTGAAATCGCCTTCTTGTGCTTCAGTAAATAACAGCACATTTTCAGTTAATTGTGATAGCGCGTGTAAGTCAGCACTTAAGCCTAATCCAATCGCAATTAAGTTAACTTTATTAGCGTAGTGGGCTTTCCAGCGTTTAATTTCTTGTGCGTAATCATCAGTTGGTCTGCCGTCAGTAAGGAGGTAAACAACAGGTTTCCAATCACCTTTTTGCTCAAGCGTGGTTTTTCTAACTTGAGTATCAATTTGGTGAGTAAGTTCTCGTAACGCACTGCCTAGTGATGTGCCACCACCAAGAGGAAGCTGAGGGGGATAAAAAGAGACAACTTCAGTGAGTGGAACAATGGTTTTCGCAACGCCAGCAAAGGCAATGACAGAAACCCAAGCAGTTTCAAGAGCGTGAGGATCTCGTCTGAGATCGCTAATAATAGTCGTAAGACCGTCATTCATCTTTTTTAGGTTTTCACCTATCATCGATTCTGAGCAATCTAAAACAAAGAAAATAGGTAGCCTTCTCATTGTTATACCTTATCACTTTATAGTGGCTGTTATATATTTGTGATGGATAAACCAAAGCCTAAATAAAATAAAAGCAAAGCCTGTTTTAGCGCTTTGCTTTTGTGGATCACAGTACCAACTGAATTTCAGGCGGCGGTGGCGGTAGTGTATCTTTATCAGTATTAATGCCTGCACTGGAACTACCGGATGCTACACTCGCAGAGACCCATTTGAAAAAGCCTGAGAAGGCGTTGGAGTCTAATGTTTCTAATGCTACCACTTGAGATGTGAGCTCTTTAAGGTGATCATGTTTGGCTTTTGGACCAACTGCACAGGCGATGATCGAACCAAATGAGCGTTTTTTCACTTCTTTAATGGCTTCACCATAAGCGTAAGTATCAGAAGGGGTACCATCTGTCATTAAGAAGACCAGCGGACGCCAGTCACCTTTTTGATCACCATCAGAGCGTTTAATATCACGATCAACACACTTGATTAAACATTCAAGAGCCGCACCAGTAAATGTGCCACCAGAGCTAGGAACGGTAATATCAGTGAACTGGAAATCTTCTAATGCCGTTAAGGGAATAAACTCACGTGCTTCATTATCATAAGTGATAATAGAGATATGTACGCTTTCTAATGCGTAGGGATCTTGTCTCAATGCATTTAGCATTGTTTGTATTCCTACGTTAACGGCATGAATAGATTCACCTCTCATTGATCCTGATGTATCAATAAGTAGGTAAACAGGAAGTCTTCTCATTAGGTAAAGTCCTTTAAGTAAGAAACAAAACTATCTGAACTTGAAGGCTCACCAATAGCGTTAAGTTTCCAGCCATTTTCTTCTCTGACTAATTCAGCAAATAACATCGAGCGTTGATTATTGAAGGCTTCGCCTCCTGATAAATCAAAACGAGCCATTTCTACATTTTTGGCATCAACGGCGCGGATAAAGGCATTCTGTACTTTACCAAAGTGTTGTTGTAGCTCACGCCCATTGTAAATCTGAACAATAAAGACGATTTTGGTAAATTTAGGATCTAGGGTATTTAATTTTGCGATGATCTGTTCATCATCTCCATCACCAGCGCCTGTACGGTTATCACCTGTTAACCAAATCTGTCCAGATTTATGTTTAAGGCTATTAAAGAAAATAATATCACCATTAACAAGAGAAGGTTGTCCGCCTTCAATTTTACCCAGATCATTGACCTTGCCGTTTTCACCACATAAAAAGGCGATAACATCTAAATCGTATTCTTCACTTTTCTTACCAAAAAGTCCGCCCAAAAATCCACGTTTCTCTTCGTTAATATCCCAACCTAAACCGATAGTGACAGAGGAAAGGTCATATTCATTTTTCTTTAAACTAACGCCTTGTCCTTTTTTTAAACTCACTGACATATTCATTCCTTTTTTATTTAAAGTACAACGTTAACCTCAGGAGGAGGTGGTGGTAAGTCATCAAGATCACTAATATCTTTCTTGGTTAAATCGACTTTTTGACTACCGACAGAAATACTGGCTGAAACCCACTTAAAGAATGACTTTATCGTGTTAGAATCCGCCGTATCTAGCCGTAATACAATCTCAGTAATATTTTTTAGTACATCCGTTTGTGCAGATTGTCCTGCTGCGCAGGCAATCACAACACCAGTACGGGCAGCTTTAAATTTCTCAACGCCTTTTTTCCAATCGTCAGTTGGTGCGCCATCAGTCATTACAAAAACAAGCGGGCGCCAATCACCTTTAGTTTCAGCAGTTGTTTTTTGCACTTCATTTTCAATTCGATCAGAAACTAATGTGAGTGCCTCACCTAATGCCGTAGTTCCACTTGCGACTAAATCAGGCACGCTAAAGTTAATTAAATCAGTGAGTGGAACAATTTGTTGTGCGGTTGAATTAAAGGTGATGATAGAAATATAGGCGGTTTCTAATGCGTAAGGATCTTGGCGTAATGTTGATAAGAGCATTTCAACGCCATTCTTTACTGCTGCAATAGGTTCGCCATACATAGAACCCGATGTATCAAGTAAAAGGTAAACTGGCAATCTTCTCATGCATTTATCCTGTTAGTGAGGTAGGAATAAGCGGTTAATATACTAACCGACTGATGAACGTGTTGAATTGAGATTATGCTTAGTTTAATTAAATTAGGAAAAAAACGCAGTGATGATTGTCCAATATTATTAATCTGAAAGAAGATCGCATAAAAAGTAAAATAAAAGAGAAATTAACCCATATTCACCCTTATTTTGAGTGGTTGACGGGCATTTATTATCAAAGATGTTTTTATTGATTACTCTTAATTGGAGTGATGTAAAAAGAAGAGCTAATAAAGAGTAGGTATAAATACTTTTTATTTATATAACATCAAGTAATTAAATAAAAAAATAAGTAAATTCAATTAATTATGTTTGTGTTAATTTGGTTTTTAAAATAATTAAAAGTAAAGCTACAATTTATTAAATATATTATTATTGAATAAGTGATTTTATGTATTTAATTCTTTGTTGATTATATAAATAACTTGATACTAATGTATCAAGTTATTTATTAATATATATTATGATTTTTTTAAACCATCTTTTTCTTTTTCAGCTAATTCAGCAAGTGTTGATTGAATTAAATTTTCAATATAATGGTCAACCAATAATTCAACCGCTTCGCTGCGTGTGGAATTATTTAAATAAGATAATCTATCAATTTTGCGTAATGCTGACATTTTTAATGAAAGTGAAACCGATTTTTTCTTATCTTTATCGAGATAAACTCGGCTTGTCATTCCATTATGGCGAAGATCTTCACTGGCTGATAGTGCCTCACGCATACGGCGTAATGCTTTATTATCAAGTTGACCACGCTCGGTCATTTGATAAGCTCGAGACGCTTTACTGTACTTTATTTCAGCGTCATAAGAATCTCTTATCTCTTTTAAGACGCGAGTTAACGTTGGCTCCGAGCATTCAAGAGCAGAAATAATCTTAATGGTTGGAACCTTTTTTCCCGAGCTTAAAAGGATTGCCAGTGTAAAGACTCTGACCTGACGAGTGCTTAATTGCATGCTTAGTTACCACTTATTCTGTCATTCGTGTGTTAAAATATTCAGCTTTAAATTTTATTATTCTTGTTCTTATACATTATTTACAAGTATCAGAAACATTAAAATTATAAATAAAATAAGCGTCCTATTAAATGTAGTATAAAATAATATTTCAAATGAAAAAAATGACTTTTTAAATAAAAAGTCGGTTTTGTTTTTATAAGTTCTAGCTAAAGATAACATGTTTTAACTAGAAACTTATAAATCAAAATCAAGATAAGATAATTATTTTATCTTATTGAGTTCATCACCTGCTATAGAGTATTTTATGTTGCATTAAAACGTTGAGCATTATTTTGTTGGTTAGGAATAATGCCATAAATTTTAGCTCTGGTTAAAATACTCAATGCCCAGCGACGATGTGTTGCAGGTTCACACATCGCACCTTGTGATTTAAAGACAGCTTGCGTTGAATTTAAGATGCGTAAAGCATCTGAGTGATCTGATTGAGATACCATGAGGGCTTGTTCAATCTTGTGAATTTGCTTTGGATGTATCGCTGTTTTACCCACAAGACCATTGGCAATATCAAGAGCAAGCTCTTTATCCATAATATGGTGATCATCAATATGCTCACAAACGGGGGCTGTAAGTGCAAACTGACGAGCACCAAATACAGCAACTAGCATTTTTATGACATAACCCATTGGGCCATCATAAAGTGTTAACTGGCGATTACGTCTTAGCGAAATCACATTCATTAAGTCATTACCACCAATACGTAATGCGATAATTCTGTTATGACAAGGGTGAGTCAGTAGGTGGTTTGCAAGCTCTGTCATTTGAATAACATCAAACACCTCTTCGGTTTCAAGAGTTGGCATCATACATAAATGCGTATTCTCAATAATATTCCACCAAATAGGTAAAGAGGCTTGAGTAAATTTAGGTAGCACAAGACCGTCAATAGCACTGACATCAAGTGTTTCTGTGATCCATTGACCCATTTCCGTGTGGCGAGGGCGAATAAATAGCAAAGGCCAATGGCTACAATCATGGTTCTTTTTATGCTCTGCCAACTTAGTTAATAACGTAGCCAAATTTTCTAATGCAACAGGAATATCAGCATCGCTAACCGCATCTTCTAAACAGATAATTAAAGAGCGTAAGCCTTCAATTTTCTGATCGATAATTGTTGTCGCAATATCTGTTCGAGTTGCTGGCATATAAAGGGTTGCCCCTAAATTCCACGGGGATAATCGTTCAATCATTATTTCACCTTTTTAATGATAGTCACTGCACGATATTGACCAAGCGCTTGCCCTGCTTCAATAACAGCAATATTTTTTTCTTGCGCAAGATAAACCAGTAATGCCACATCAGGATCAGTTATCTCTCTCACAAGAACATGGTCAGGTACACGGCGTAAAACAGCGCGTGTGGCTTCGGCAATACCGGGTTTTATACGATTGATATTTGAAATATCATATTTTTTTGCAAGTGAACTAACGACGTTTTCGCTCAGCTTTTTTAAATCTGATTGTTGTTCTTTAAATGTGGCATGTGGGATATCGTTTTTAATCAAGTAATCAATATTTTTTCCAACAATATCAACAAGATATCGACTGCATTCATATTGTTTTAAATGTTGGCAATCGACAAAACCATGAAAACCTTTTTCTGTCCAAATTGAACGTGAAATTAATCCAGAAACGGGAGCACCCATGATCCCAAAGGGGATAAGCCAATCTTCATCACTGGCACTTAACCATGCGCAACCACAAGGATCTGCAAGGACGACAAGGCGTGGCTGTGGGGGGTAGCCTTCGCGACCAGTTAATGAGCGAATTAACTCACCTGTAATAGCACCTTTTCCCGTCCAACCATCAACAAAAACAATTCCTTCTGTGCCGTGATGTTGTTCAATCCATGAAAGTGCTTCGCTATCAATACCTCTATCTCGAATAATGCTTATTCCATAGTGATAAGAGGTTTTCCCCATTTTGCGCAATGTTTGTTGCAACATCACACCTAGAGGAACACCCGCACGGACAAGGCTTGTCAGAATAATCGGGGTATCACCAAAGCGTTCAATAAGGGATTTTGCCAGCATAATGACTTCAGTTGCTAAGCGTGTCGCACCGGTTTCTAGCGCTTTTTCAAAGAGATCAAGATGCCATGTTGTAGGTTCTGGCTCTTGGCTTAGCATGTCAGAATAGTGGCGTTTACCTGATTGTATTAGCTCTTCTTTTAACTCAACAGGCGTCATTTCAATATTGACGGGTTGAAGTAGAAAATCGACATCACCTGATACATAAGATCCTGAAAACGGTTTATGATCCATCATGTTTATTCTCCAAAAATTTTTGTGTTGATCGCATCAGCGAATTGGCTTTGGCGAGGAAGCCCATACCAATTGCATAATTTCATAAAGCGATGATCACTTAGGCTATCGCCTAAACCAATAACAGGGAAAATGCCACGTTCTGCTTTTAATTTATTAAGCAAATAGGTGACAGCTTTGCCTTTCTCAATAGGCTCAGGTAACCAAGCAATATTGTTACTGTTGCGATGAATATAAAAACCTTCGGTTGAGAATGTTTTTTCTATCTCATCACCAATGGTGTATAACTCTTCTAGTCGAGTGCTATCGTTATGCTTCATCACTAAATAAATAGGCAAATCACCATATTCATAGTTAATTCGTGCCCAGCCATCAATATGTCGTTCCGCCATTAATTGCGTAATTGATTGTTGTAGTGTAAGTAAACGTTGTGTATATGGCGTTAAGCTTCGGGTGATATGGTTTTGCCACTGGGCATCAGCTATACCCTCAGGGGTTAATACCACAGCACCATGTGTGGTAATTGCCCATGAGTGAAAAGGGATTGTGACTCGGCTTATTTCCTCTGTACCACGCGCAGTAACAGGAATTAAGTCAGCATGTTCTAGCATCCAATCTACCAGCATGGCTTGTTCTTGCGTCATAAAGCTACGAGGCTCTAAACTTCTATCCAATGCCCCGGTTTTATAGGGTTCAAGCGCTAACTCATCGACCATTTTACGACGTGTTTGAAATAAGGTGTCGTCGAGATCAGTTAAAATAACAGGCTTAGTCATAACTGATTACCTCAATAATAGGGGCAACTTTATTGAGGGCTTCAATCAGTTGGTGGTCAATACTTTCGGCTGGTGTTTCACAACAAAGCAAAATGCGATCAAATTGTTGATGAGCCACGTTATAGACGAAGTTAGGAATACCTAAACCATAATTATCAGTAAATGTAATCGCTGATTGAATGGCAAAATTGGTTGAAATAGGTGAACGGGTTGTCGAGCTATATTTTACGATAGCACCTTGTTTTTCAAGACGTTCAGCAAGTAAGAACGGTTCCCAGACAAATTCTCCCGATCCTAAAACAAGGATCTTTTCACCCAAAGAAGCATTGATGGATAAGCCTAGATCACTTGCCGGCGTTGTCATCCCTAATCGACCCCAGCTCTGTTTACCAGTGATCGCAACTTGCCCTGATGCAGTAATATTAACATTAGGCATAACAGGTAAAGGCGCGTTTGGATCTGCGTCCCATAGCCATTCACCTTGAACTAAAGAGAGAGTCTTAATCGGTAATGGGGAGCGCTCAGCAATAGAATCACCACTCCAATCAGTTAAGGTTACAGCGATAACCTGCTGAATATGCGTTAATCCACCTTCTTCACGTAGTGCTGAAAGCAGGTTAATAAAGGTATTACCCGTAGTGGCTTCATCATCAATTAATACAACAGTTTTTGCTTGTTGTACCCACTGGCGTTGCTCTGCTGTTTTAGGCAAATAGAGTAAGTGATCGGTCGCGTGGCTGTGATTTTCTTTAAACTCACATAGCAATTCACCTTGATCAACAGGATGACGTGTTGATGTTAAATAAATCGCTTGTTGATAGCGGCTTCTCACCTCATCAAAAATACCAGCTCCTAAACCTACGGCGGTTTCTGCCATACCAATAAACAAAATAGGGCCTTCGAGTGAAGGTGGAAATTGCTTGGCAAGTTTTTGGTAGGTTTCACGCATTTTTTTCGGTGAAACTGGAATATGACGACCTAATACCTTACTGACAAATAAAAATGCACGCTTAGGATTGCGTCTTTCTGCAATATCAAATAATTCATCAAGTAACTCAATAGGGCAATTTGGTGTCACGCTCAATGTGCCACAACTAAGTTGGCGACGATAAACTAAAGAGTCACTCATGCTATTTTTCATTATTAATTATTATCCGTACTGATTAAGTTTGTTAACGTTGAATTGAAAACAATAGAATCGGTGATTGAGCGTATTTTTGTTGGTGCAAAATGGCTATTTTGAGCTTGCGCTTCTTCAATACTCATCAATCCCAATTGGCGTAAAGCAAAAATACCAGCAAGGTGGATGCCGCAATGTTTGGTATAACCAATGCCACCCGAAGGGCGCATATTAATTTCAAGTAATAATGGACGGCCTTGATGGTTATTTCGAGTTTGCACATTAACAAGACCATCTGCTTTCATGGCTGTGGCGCAGGCTTTGCCTAATTGATAGGCTTCACCTGAAGTTTCTAGATGCTGGATTGCTCCCTCTTTACGACGAGCGACGCCAGCAATGACATTGCCTTGTTCAACAACCATATCAACAGAGTATTCTGGGCCAGGTAAATAAGGCATGAGCACTAATGGCTCAAAGTGTTCAACCGCTTTTAATGCATCAACATATTGTTGTGGATTAACTTGGCGATTTTCTGGGTGGTTAAACAGTGCCATAGGCGAAACTTGATTATCAAAGCGCCAAAAACCCATTCCATAAATGCCTTTTACTGGCTTAATGCATAAAGGGATCTCACCAAAAGGTGGATTTTTAATTTGTTTTTCTAATTCAATGATTGAATCAATGTAAATAGAAGGCACAACAGGAAGACCGCATTGTTCCATAGCTTGTGCAAATGCAACTTTATCATCCGCTAACTGAAGCTGTTTCAGTTCAGTTGCACCTGTGGTTAATTTTACCCCTAGTGACTCAATTTCATGACGATGAGATTCAAACCATGCGCTATTACGACCTGTGTGAATAACGCGAACTTGATACTTTTTGACGATATCGGCAATAAAGTTTAAACGTAATGTCTCATCTTGAGGCTCATAAAAAGCACCATCAGCAAGCGATAAAATCTCATTTCGAGTATGGCGATGAGAAGCAAGCACGACAATATCTTGTTGTTGCTGTTTTGCAAAGTCTTTAACACTTTGAATTATATCGCGTTGTGATGATAAACCTTCCATAAACCAAATCGTATTGTTCATTACGCTGTATACCGTGAAATAAAAGTGTAGGGTTCAAGTCCTATAATCATGAAGATTTCGAAGAACTGTGTCAATCATAATATGATTTATTTGATTTTAGTTTAAATTAGACTAACCAATAACGTTATTATTATGTTTTTTTTGTATTTTATAATTTATTTTTTATAAAAATATTTTTAATATCAATATGTTGACAAAACTTTAAATTTGGATGGTGAAAATAGTCTTGCTCATGTACTTCATCATGATATGATGATTTTCACAATATGGATTTAATCACAAATGGCATTATTGTTTCACTCTACCTCTGAAGGAATTTAATTATGGTTTCATTAAGCAAGAATCAAACAGTTTCTCTCAGTAAACAATCACCTACACTGAGCCATTTAATGTTTGGTTTGGGCTGGGATCCAATTAAGAAAAAAGGATTATTAGGTGGTCTTTTTGGTGGTGGTGGTTCTATTGATTTAGATGCAAGTTGCGTTTTACTTGACGCAAATGGCAATCAAATCGATACCATTTGGTTTCGTAAATTAAAATCAAGTTGTCAGTCAGTAGTTCATTCTGGTGATAACTTAACAGGAGACGGTGATGGCGATGATGAAACCATTTTCGTTGATTTAGGCCGTTTACCAACAAATGTTGAATACTTGGTTTTCACTGTAAACAGTTTCCGTGGACAAACATTTAATGAAGTTGAAAATGCATTCTGTCGTGTTGTTGATAAAACAACAAATAAAGAATTAGTGCGTTATACCTTAGCAGAACAGGGTTCTCATACTGGTATTGTGATTGCTTCTTTACAACGTAATCATGGTCAGTGGGATTTCACTGCATTTGGTGCCCCTTGTAAAGGTCGCGTGATTAACGACATGATGCCCGATATCGTGGCTACGGTGGTACGCTAATGAATATGACACCAGGTGGTAATGTTCCTGTTCCTAATCAAACGCTTATTGTTAGGATTCAATCAGGGGCACCGGTTGATGCCTCCGCTTTTAGACTTTATGCCTCAGGCAAAGTTAATGGCGACGCCGATATGGTGTTTTATGGACAAGCAGCGAGTGATGATCGCACGGTTATTTATGCAACAGCAGGAAATAGCACTTCTTTTACCGTAGATTTAACACGTTTACGTCCTGATGTTGAAAAAATTGCGTTTACAGCAACCTGTGATGGTCAGCAAACTATCGCTAATTTGCAACGATTATCCATTCAGGTTGATGCGAATAACGAAGTGGTAGCAAATGGAAATGTTGAAATTAATGGCCGCTCAGAAGCGGCATTAATTTTAGGCGAATTATATCGGCGTAATGGTAGTTGGAAATTTCGTTTTATCGCCCAAGGGTTCAATGGGGGGTTAAAACCGTTAGCTGAACATTTTGGTGTTGATATTGCAGATCCTGAACCCACTCCTGTGCCACCTACAATGCCTAAACCCGCGCCAACCCCAGCACCTAATACAGTGAATTTAAGTAAGGTTTCTTTAACGAAAGAGAAGCCAGCTATTAGCCTAACGAAGAAAGATGATTTCGGTAAAATTCGAATTAATCTTAATTGGCATCGTGAAAGCAATAATAGTAATTCAGGATTATTAGGTGGATTATTTGGTGGTAAGAAAGGCATTGATTTAGATATTGGTGCTTTTGTTGAACTACAAGATGGTTATAAGTCTGTTATTCAAGCATTAGGAAATGGCTTTGGTGATTTTAACCACGCGCCTTATGTTGAATTACAAGGTGACGATAGAACAGGCGATGTTGCTGGTGGTGAGTGGATCTTTGTGAATGGACGCGAGTGGAAATCACTAAAACAAGTGCTGATTTTCGCGTTTATTTATGAGGGCGTACCTAATTGGAGTAAAACAGATGGTGTTGTCACCATTCATGTTCCTGATCAACCCCCTATTGAAACTCGTTTAACTGAAGGTAACAATGGTCGTGGTATGTGTGCGATTGCACGGCTAGTGAATGAGAACGGTTCAATAAAAGTGGAACGTCTCAATGAGTTTTTTAAAGGCCACCGTGATATGGATAATGCCTACGGGTGGGGATTTCGCTGGACAGCGGGTTCTAAGTGATCAAATTGATATAAGGAAAAGTAACATGAGTTTTTTCAATAAATTAAAAGAAGGTTTTAATACGGGCCGTTCTGAGTTAGCAAAGCAAGTTGGTCGCTTTAAAAACAAAAAATTTATGCAAGGAACTGTGGCTGTCTGTGCGCGTATTGCCATCGCCAGTGACGGAGTGAGTTCTGAAGAAAAACAGAAGATGCTGGGTTTTTTAAAGGCATCAGATGAACTTAAAGTATTTGATACCTCAGAGGTGATTGAATTCTTTAATAAGCTAATTACAAGTTTCGACTTTGACGCTGAAATCGGTAAAGGTGAAACGATGAAGTATATTCTGGCAATGAAAGATCAGCCAGAAGCTGCGCAATTAGCTATTCGTGTTGGTATCGCTGTTGCGAAAAGTGATGGTGATTTTGACAATGATGAAAAAGAGGCTGTGCGTGCTATTGCCATTGCATTAGGCTTTGAGCCCGCAGAATTTGGTTTGTAATTAATTTAAGATAGGGAACCGTTCAGGAATTATTATGGTATCCACACATATTGGTTTTCCGACAGAAACTGTCATTGTCTTTGTAGTACTTGCGATTGGCGCTATTTTTATCGACTTATTCATGCATCGCGCTGATAAGCCGATAACGTTAAAGAATGCCATATTTTGGTCTATATTCTGGATTGCTATTGCTATGGCATTCGCAGGATTCCTTTATATTCACCATGGTGCTGAAGTTGCGAGCTTATTCGTAACGGGTTATGCGCTAGAGAAAGTACTTTCCGTTGATAACTTGTTTGTCATGATGGCGATTTTCTCTTGGTTTTCCGTGCCAGACCGCTTCCGCCACCGCGTTCTTTATTGGGGTATTATCGGTGCTATCGTTTTCCGTGGGATCTTTGTTGCCATCGGTACAGGACTGCTAAGTTTAGGACCATATGTTGAGATAGTATTTGCCTTAATCGTTGCTTGGACGGCAGTTATGATGCTGAAAAGCGGTGATGATAGTGAAGAAATCGAAGACTATTCACAACATCTTGCTTATCGCTTAGTTAAACGATTTTTCCCTATATGGCCAAAAATCACAGGACACGCTTTCTTATTAACACAAAAAGAAGTGGATGTTGAATTAGCGAAACCTGAAAACAAAGATGTCACTATCGGTCGTGGTACAAAAGCTGCGTTATATGCAACCCCACTTATGTTGTGTGTTGCTGTTGTAGAGCTTTCTGATGTGATGTTTGCTTTCGACTCTGTTCCCGCTATTATCGCTGTAAGCCGTGAACCCCTGATTGTCTATAGTGCAATGATGTTCGCAATCTTAGGCCTACGTACGCTTTACTTCGTATTAGAAGCGTTAAAACAGTATCTCGTTTACCTTGAAAAAGCGGTTATTGTGTTACTGTTCTTTATTGCCGTAAAACTGGGTCTCAATGCAACAGACCACATTTGGCAGCATGGATACAGTATTTCCGCGACAACTAGCCTATTTGTTGTGCTGGGGGTTCTTGCTCTGGGAATTATTGCAAGCTTTGTGTTTCCTGAGAAAAAAGATAATGAAGGTAAGTCAGAATAATTAATATTCTTGAGAAATCAGAATATCAAAAAACTAAATTAAAGAGGTTAAAAAATGAGCGTTTCTCTTTCTAAAGGTGGTAATGTCTCTCTGAGCAAAGCAGCCCCAACGATGAAAAACGTCCTTGTCGGACTTGGTTGGGATGCCCGTTCTACAGATGGTCAAGATTTTGACTTAGATGCATCTGTATTTTTGTTAGCAGCTAATGGAAAAGTACGTAGCGATGCCGATTTCATTTTTTATAACAACTTAAGATCCGCTGATGGCTCTGTTGTTCATACCGGTGATAATCGTACGGGTGAAGGCGATGGTGATGATGAAGCACTGAAAATCAAATTAGACATGATCCCAAATGACGTCGATAAGGTTATCTTTGTTGTCACTATCCATGATGCGCAAGCACGTCGTCAAAGCTTTGGTCAGGTATCGGGTGCATTTATTCGCCTAGTTAATGATGACAACCAAATTGAAGTTGCTCGTTATGATTTAACGGAAGATGCATCAACTGAAACGGCAATGTTATTTGGCGAGTTATATCGTCATAACGCAGAGTGGAAATTCCGTGCTGTTGGTCAAGGTTATGCAGGTGGCTTAGGTTCTGTTTGTGCTCAGTACGGTATAAATGCCTCTTGATAGATTGTTGTAAAATACTAACCACTGGCATTCATAAAAAGTGATTGCCAGTTTATTCAATAAAGTAGGAGCTTTGATATGGCAGTTTCCCTCGTTAAAGGTGGTAATGTTTCTCTAACTAAAGAAGCACCAACAATGTCGGTTGCTATGGTTGGTTTAGGATGGGATGCCCGCGTGACTGATGGCGCAGAATTTGATTTAGATGCGTCAGTATTCATGGTTGGTGAAGATGGAAAAGTACTTTCAGACGCAAGTTTTATCTTCTTTAATAACAAAGTGAGTCAGTGCGGAAGCGTTGAACACCAAGGAGATAACCGTACTGGGGAAGGCGACGGTGATGATGAACAAGTCAAAATCACCTTATCAAAAGTCCCTGCTGAAGTGAAAAAACTGGTATTTGCAGTCACTATTTATGATGCTGAAAATCGTAAACAAAACTTTGGTATGGTAAGCAACAGTTTTATGCGCGTTTTTAACAACGACAATGGGGCTGAAATTGCACGTTTTGATCTTTCTGAGGATGCCTCTACAGAAACTGCAATGATCTTTGGTGAATTATATCGCCATGGCGCAGAGTGGAAATTCAAAGCTGTTGGTCAAGGTTTTGCGGGTGGTTTAGGTGCGTTAGCATCACAACACGGTGTAAATATCTAAGGCTTTATTTAGCCCTCGCATTAGCGGGGGCTATTTGTCTCTGTGTTGATAGGGAAACCGTTAGCGACTAAGACTCTTTTTTTACGGTCACTTTAATGGGCGAGTTTTTAGATTTACGACGGCCAGTATGAAAGTGACGCCAATGAGGAGTTTGAGAGGCCAATAGCAATTCATGATCACCACGAGAATCACCCCATGCTCTCATATGATATTGCGTTAGATCCCCGTAGACATCTTCTAAACGTTTAATTTTCTCGCCACAGCGACAGTTATTGCCGATAATTTTACCTGTCAATTTACCATCAACTACTTCAAGTGTCGTACCTATCAGTTTAATTCCCAACCTATCAGCAAAAGGCTGTAGAACCATTGCTGGTGATGCAGAGCAAATAGTAACTTGGGCATTACTTTTCACTTCTTCTGCTACTGCTAATAAGCCAGTAGGGCGCATTAATTTAGCCCAGTAAAGCTGACAAAATGCTTCCGCTTTTTCTTTTAACCATTGTTCGTCAATGTTTGTTAAAAAAGTTTTGATAAGCACTTCTTTTAATTCATCACGGGTTAATTTGCGTCTAAAACAACGTAATGTTGGTAATACCATCTTAATTAAACGGCGTGAAAATTTACGTTTACCGAAAGCAAACTTTAAAAAAGGAATAAAACTATCGTGGTAAGTTAGCGTGCCATCAAAATCAAACACTGATAACGTTTTTACGGTGTTTTTTGAGTTTTCAAACTGGGGTTGCATAAAAAAGTAAGCTCCGTAAATCATCAGAGTTTTTAAGGTCATTGCACATATTATATCATTGTTCTCAAAATGAGATAGTGTGTCTATTACTTATTGAAAATAAAGTGATTTTTATACTTTCTAATGTAAATAAATAAAGATTACTTATATTATGAATATAAAATAATATTTATCCATCAAATAAAAATACTTATTTTTTTGATAAAAAAGAGACTTTTTATTATTAATAATATTAGTTGGATTATTTTATAAAATAATAATAAATTAAAAAATATTTAAAATATAGATGATGTTTATTGATAGACTAATATTTTTAAAATAAAAATCATTAACTTATAACCACCTATTTTTATTAAATAAAAGAACAGCTATGTCGATAAGGAAATAAATCGTATCGATATATGTGTATAGGTATTTTTATTATGAGCATTAAACGATCTGCTAAGATAGGTTCGTCTTTATTATTATTAGTTTTTATTTTATCTTCGGCATTATCTATATTTTTTATTGATAAAGTGAAAAATAATTTCACTCAAGTGGAAGTGTTGCTAACACGCTATACAGATGTGCTGATGGCACGTTATCAATTAGTGATCATGCGCTCAAATGTGAATTTTTTGATGCAGGATAAAGACAAACGAAGTGCTAATGATGCTGATATTATTGAGAAAAATAAACAACTTGCTATTAGTGCTAAAAACACAATGAAAGGATGGGTGGACGAAAAAAAAGTCTCAGCAGACGCACAAAAAAGTGTAGAAGATATAGCTGCGTTATTTTATAACTTAATTGATAGATTAGTGATTGCGTCAAATTCAGCTCACAACGCCAATGTTAAAGATGAACATTTTGATCATGATTTTGAAAAACTCAGTGGCTTATTTGATAACTATGTTGCGATTAAAGCGAAAAATAGTGCTTCGCTTCGAAATAATCAAAATACCATGGTTCAACTCTCTATTTTATCAACGTTAATTTCATTATTGCTTTTATCTATTATTTTGTATTTCACTATTCGCTGGGTTAATAAATCATTTCTTATTAACCTTAATACATTGTCTGATATTTTAAAAAAAATAGGCAAAGGCGAATTAGTTTTCTCACTGCCTAAAATAAGAAATGATGAATTTGGTACACTGTTTTCCTGTGTCGGTGATATGCAAAAATCGCTAACATCCACCATTCTTACCGTAAAAAAAGAGACATTAGAAATAAAACGAGGTGCTGCTGAAATTGCATCAGCTCATCAAGAACTGTCTTCTCGAACTGAAGAGCAATCAAGTGCTTTACAACAAACTGCAGCGAGTATGGAAGAAATAAAAACCGCTGTCGCAAATAATACTGAAAATACCATGGAAGCAAATAACATCATTAATCAATCTAATGATGTTGTGACAGATGGCGCCACGGTGATGCAGGAGGCAATTTTGTCAATGAAGAAAATTGAACAGGGTGCCGTTAAAGTGGGTGAAATTAACGAGGTAATTAATAATATTGCCAGTCAAACCAATATCTTGGCACTAAATGCGGCAGTTGAAGCTGCTCGTGCAGGAGAACAAGGACGCGGTTTTAAAGTGGTTGCCGTTGAGGTACGAAATCTTGCTGCAAAAAGTGCAGATGCAGCAAAAGAAATAAGCCAGATACTGAAAGAATCGATTGAAGATATGGCGAATGGTACGAAATGGGTGAATAAAACCGGTGAGCATATGCAAGAAATAGTCTCTTCTATTACAAAAGTTAACAAGATAATGCAGGGTATAAGTCTTGCTTCAGAAGAGCAACGCATTGGTATTGAACAAATTGCGGTGGCAATTAATCAGATGGATACCGTTGTACAGCAAAATGCTTCTTTAGTGGATCAAGGTGCATCTTCAACGATGGTGTTAGATGAAAAAGCGCAGATGTTAATGGATAATGTGGCCGTTTTTCAAATTGAAGAACAAGCATTATAACGATAAAAAACTCACTCTGAATTAACGTATCAGAGTGGGTTTTTATTCTATTCAGGCAAACAGAACAAGGGATTAATAATATTCAATCATAAAGGTTGCAGCACCGTTGGCAACACCCGAAGATAAGCGGTCATCCACACGAATATAACGTGCACGTAATGGAATACTTACAGTACCTGCTTTTTCTGTGATGGGTTGTGCGAAGGCAGTTGGCATATTAAATTTAACAAAATCTTCGCCTGTTGCTCCAAATGCAAGTTGTATCCCGACACCTTTAGCCGCCCCCGGTACATCGTTTACTTCAAAAGTGCCAGGGTACTCAATAATGGGGGGATTGACGGGCTTAATGGTCACTCTTAGTTCGTTTGGATCGCGATCTGGGAATGTTTGGCCCACTTCAGTGGTAAGTACCTCTCCTTTGCCACCAGAGTAATAACCTCTAAAGGCAGGGCAATTGTATAAATTAATATCAGAATTTATCCATTTGGTTGAACTGCCTTTTGCAGGTAAGGCCGATGTTTCATGTTTGCCTAATTCCACAGTGTAGTCTTGTGTTTTACAACTTGTAGCGGTGACACTAACAGAACCTGTAATATTCATATATGCGGATATAAAAGGAAATTCTTCTGCTAGAACCTTATCTTTTTCGGGATAATTAACATCAAGTTGCATTCTTGCAATATTGCTTAAATCAAATGTACCCGGCTGAATAGGGCCTAATTTAATTAAAGAATAATTGAGTACTGGGCGTGCCCAATAAGTAATAGATTCACGTTGGCCTTCAATAAGTTCACGTTGCCCTTCCCAAGAGAGTTGAGGAATATTAGGACGTAGCGATTTATTTCGATCGTTATTTGTATAAAATACAATACCAAGACCTGGGTTATTGGTTTTATAGACATTAGGAGGAATACCTGCGCCAACAGCGGGTGTTCCTGCTGTACTTAATAATTTTATCTCTTGGCGCTCTAAAAAGTAATAGTATCCTAATCCTGTTGAAGGCACATTAAACCTACAAGAATAGTTGTGTGTAATGTTATTAAAATTAATTCGACCATGATAAACAACCGAACCTACTGGCATATCAGCACCAACATGAATTGCGCTACCAATGGGTATAGTATGATCCAATGGGGCTGCAATAACTTGACACTTGACAGTCTGTTGTGCCATTACCTCCGCAACAGGAAAAAGTAGAAGCATTAAGGCTAATGAGTTTTTAATAATAGACTTCATACTTTATTCTCCACAGACACTGGTAAGTTGAACAAAACTACTTGGATTATCTTTATCTTGTGCTGGCGCATTATAATTAATGATACATTGCTGTATTTCACCCGGTCCCCATTTCACAATTAAGCGACCTGACGCGTTTTCAACTCGGGCGTAGAGAAGTCCTCCCTGACCTATACTACCCACTTCATTGTTCTGTTCATCGTAGGCGACGCTACCAAATGGAATGGCGCCGTTATTACGTTGGATTGTAATTAACAGAGGGATACCTGTATTGGTTTTAAATTCCACCTTCGTGATCGCACCTTCAAATGGTGCAATGCGGGCTTGTGTATTTTGTAATTCAACGTTAGTTGACATCCCTTTCGGGTTAATCGAAATATCATTCATTTGGTATGGTGTTAAATAAGGGACAGCAGCATGACCAAAGCCATCAATTTCAATACCTGGGTAGCCACTGACTCTTGCCCCTTTAGCACCATTTGCTTCAACAATGGCGAAAGTATCACCTTGATAAGGCGATGCAACGACACCACCAGACCAACCAATTAACGAACCACTCATACCGATTGAGGCATTTTGATAATGTTCACCTACGCCATAGTTTGCGGCTAAGTTAGTATAATTTGTTCTCGCATTACCATTAAGGGTCATACTTGAACCAACACCATGGTTGGTATTCATTGCTGTAACACCATAGCTGTAACGATTATCTTCACCCGCAGAGCCAGAAATACCAATACGCTCACCAACATTACCTCGTCCATCACGAGTTAACGCTGCGGTTAAGGTTGGCATATGGTCAACACTTAAATCGTAAAGTGGTAATGTAAAATTCATTTCAACGGATGTCTCTTTTTTGCCATCAGCATTACGTGCTTGACCTACGTTGATACCATAAGAGAGGCGCTTCCAACGGTTGTTATAACCCATTTGATATTGCAAATCGGTCGTATCGTTATTCCAATAGTTTTGCGTAAAACCACTGACGTAGAAATTACCCCAGCCTTCAGGTAACCCCTGATCTATAGTGACGTTAAAACGGCTTTTTGGGCGCCAGATATTATTGATACTTCTCCCATGACGCTCTTCATTGATAGCCTGAACCGCTGACATATAGTCATAGAAGTGTTCAGAGTTAAACTTATAGGCGGCAATAGTCAGGTTACTGTTGGTATCTTGAATATACTTGCTGTAACTGACTTGATAACTTTGGCCGCTATTGACAGCAGAATCAGTGCTATTTAAATGCAGACGAGCTTGGGTCACGTCTGCAGAAAAAGCGCCTAATGGTGTACTTAATGCCATACCCACTTGGATAGCATAATAGTCAGCCCCTGTACCTTGTACTCCTGCATATCCGGTGACAAGGTTGGTTAAGCCTCGGCGATAAGTGGCTTGGTATAATGTAGGATCATATTCTACTGAAGTTGAATTTAAATGCCCCGCAGCAACGGTATAGTTGTGTTGACCTGGGCGCAGTAATTGTACCACTGAAGCATAATAGACTCTGAAATGCTGTTCTGAGCCATCCGCTTCTTGTATGGTGACATCTAAGTTACCGCCATAGCCTGAAGGGTAGAGGTCATCAATCTCAAATGCACCCGGTGGTACAACGGTTTCGTGGATGATATGACCATCTTGGCGAATAATAACGCGGGCGTTTGTTTTTGCTACACCACGGATAGTCGGCGCAAAGCCACGTTGAGAATCAGGTAACATCTTATCATCACTAAAAAGCTGAATACCTCTTAATGGTTGAGAATCAAATAGTTGCCCTTTAGTGAGCATATCACCCACTTGTACTACGCCTTGAATAGTGGTGATAATACGTTGTAAATAGTTATAAGTAGAAGTGTAGTCGTGACCCGTTTGTTCATTCCATGAATAGTTACCAGTATGATGATAACTCCAAGCCCCTAAATTTAAGGTTCCGGTGATCCCTGCAAATGCGGATTTATACTCTTTCCCATTATTACGGGACATAAAATAGTTACCGTTATAGCCTAGTAGCAATGCATTGATACCACGATCCCAAAGTGATGGGCTAACATAACCACGGGGTTTATATCCCACTAATATTTGTGGAACATCAATATTTAAACGTTGTATAGAGTGATCGTACTTAACACTACTTGAAGGAATAAATTTTGCTAATTCAATACACTCATGAAGCTCTAGTGCACTTTTTAATAATGGTGGGGTTTTCTCATCCTTGAGACCGACTAAATCAATGATGTCTTTAGTTAAACACGCTTCGACTTCACGATTTGCCATTTCCCTAAATGTGATAGACTCTAATCCAACAAAGTGTTTATTAACATAGAGTTCGACATTCCATGTGCCGGGTAATATTGCATCAGCTTTGTCAAAACGGCTAATATCAATATCACCTTGAGCGGTGTTCATAAAAATCGGGTTAAATGACGTTGAATTATTACCATTAGATATAGGTGCTGATGGCAGGTCATTATCATTTGGGGATAAAGTTGCAGATAATGAGCTATTACCATTAGACAGCCATTTATTATTTTCGGTGACTGTTATATTTTCTGCATAGGTATAAGGAGCGACTAAAAAAGTCACACCAGCAGATATTATAATAGTTTTTAAAATATAACTGCTCATTTTAATATTCCCGTATTTTTAGAAAACACCTAGAAAACTACAGTGTGGTTTCAACCATTTTCATTGCGCCCCAATCGTTTACATACCTGTAAACAATTTTGCTTCCTGAAGACGCATTGACTCCATTTGGAATTGAAAAGTCATGACTGCCAAGTGGTGGTACTACTTCACCATCAATCGGATTTTTTTCATTATTGGATAGCGTGATAGAAACTAAAGAGACATAATAAGGAGAATTGTTTATCGCCTTTAACTTATTATTAATAACTGAGAATGACAGATTTTCTGCACCTTTTATTGCGTCTGCTTTATCTCTTAATGCATAAGGTCTATAAAATAGTTTTATTCTAGAGCGATAAGCGATTTGTAATTTATTATCTATTTTATCACTTGCATTAGGCGGTATTTCTAATACGTTTAGCCAATAAATAGATTCTCTATCTTTAGGTAATTGCATGCTGCCAGTATAATTAATTCTCAATGTTTGAGATTTAGTCGGTTCAACACGAAATACAGGAGGACTTAAAACAAAAGGAACCTGAATATTTTCAGGTGCGGCATCTACATCACCTGTATCAATCCAGTTTTGAATAAGAACAGGTAATTTCCCTTCATTCGATACTTTAATAGTGACTTCTTTTTCATTTTCAACATAAATAACGCGAGTGCCACTAATAACAACACCGGCATTAACCCATGCGGGAATAATTAATAATAAACTAATAAAAAAGCTTTTAATTAATTTAGGGGTTATCATATTTATCTTTATTCCATTAATAAAAAGCAAATAGGGAGGAGAATTCCTCCCTATTTATTTCGATTATTTATACTGTAGAGTATAAACAACGCTACTTGTTACTTTACCAGCCTCTGTTTGACCCATTGCGTAGTATTCTACAGCGTATGGTAGAGTTGCTTTTTCAGCAGTAATTGCATAGTAAGTAGTATCATTTACTTGAGAAGTGTTACCTACTTTGATTGCATTGAAGTTAGCACCATCTAACAGTTGTAATTGAACTTGTTTAGCACCTGTTGCCGCGATATCCATATTATTCAGGCGACCAGAAGCTTGGTCTACAGTCATACCAGTTTCGAAGAATGCAGAAACAGTGCTATGACCCGCAGTGCCTACTTTACAATCAGACAGGTTCATATTAAATGCAGTACGACCAGTTACGTCACCTGCAGCTTGTAAAACATTAGTACTTACTGTTGGTAAAGTAATCGTTGCATCTGCACCTTGGCCTTCGATGTCAACTTTACATGTTGTATCAGTTAATTCACCATTAAAAGTGATAGTACCAGTATTATCAGCAGCGATAGCATTGCCAGCCATTAGACCAAATGCCATAGCTAAAGATGCACCAATGATAGATTTTTTCATTCTAAAGTCCTTTGTTTTATATTAGATAACTACATTTAATAAATAACTAAATATTAAAGTTAATATTTAGAAATTCATTTTATGACTCGCTATTAGAGTAAAATAAATATAAGCATTCCATGGCTGATAAAAGCTTTAATTAAAAAGATTTTTATTTTCCTAATATTATCTATTATTGACTAGTAATAGTTTTGTCATGTGTTAACACCCCTACCTTCATAAAGCTAATAGCTCATGAAAATAAAACATCTTTAAATATTTTATTTTCATGCTTAATTATTGGTAGGGATATTTACATAAGTTTTATTTTTTATTAGTTTAGTTGGTTAATAATGTTACCACTAAACTCATAATCTCTTTTTTTTAGTTGTGTGTTGGTTACCTTTTCATTGTAATTACTTATTACTTCACGATTCAAATCATCCCATGATTTATCAAAAATAATAAGCAACTTATTTATTAAACTAAGAGACATACTATTTTTTCCATTTTCATAGCGAGAAATTTGTTGTTGGCTAACAGAGATTATTTTTGCCAGTTCACGACCTGATAATTTTTTCTCTTTTCTAACCTTTTTAAAAAAAAGGCCTACTTTAGTGTCTAGATCGTTCATAAAGTTAATTCCAATAACAGAAGGTCTAATATATAGAAGTCATCACATATTAAAATTAGTCATTTCATTGCGAATAACTATATTACACATAAATTATTGCGTAAAAACGGTTTACCCTATGCGATATCATTATGTAATAGGTGATACCTATCATGAGAGTAATTATTGTAAGGTTATACTTAAGATTTAGTAAGTGATAGATATATCAATATGTTAATAAAATTAATTTAAGTGAAAACTAATTTTGATACTCACTTTATGAGTTAGCGTTAGGTGAAAAATCTTGTTTGATAAGTCATATATTAATTTATATTTCATTTTCAGTCTTTATAGGATGGATTGTACGAAAAGGTTAGGTAATGTAAGGAGATATTTTTTACTCGCAAAACGGGTATTCATGAGAAAGGTAGAATGTAAGAATTCTCTGAATAAAATCAAAAATTGGGGTATATGATGAAAATAGATTATGTGTATTTATAAATAATTTATGAAAACCTTCTGTTGGGTAAATAAGAAGGAAAATAAAAATTGATTTAAGTCAATAATTGCTGGGCTAAATATTCATATAAAGAAGAGTCGATTGTTTGATACTAAAAAAATACTTTTTTAAAAGTATTAATTGCAATGATGTTTGAGATGCTTTCTCTAAGGTTCGATTTATTCTTATATATGAAAACTAAAATAACTTGTACATTCTATTTTTCTTTTCTTTCTGAAAATAGCGATTATTTTTCATTAATAATATCCTAAGTATTTATACCTTGTCGCGATTTTTTAGAAGCTATTTATCTCTAATTTGTGGATTAGATTGTAAAAATACTTAAGATGTTTTAATCATTAGGTGATAATTATCATTTAATCGTGTGTGTGAAATATTTGCTGTATTTTATTTAAATGAAAATCTTGTCTAAAAAACAATCACCCAATAACACTGAAATATTATTTCATATTGGTATATCATCTAGATTAAGATGTAAAAAGAAGAAGAAAAAACTAATTGCTATCATTGATTGAGAACCTAATTAAGCATTTGTATTGATAATTCTGATTAATAAGTAAATAAAATCTATTTCGTGCCGATAAATGAGTACATTTGTATTATTTAATTACCGGGGTGGATTATTTCATGAGTATTGAAAGATCAGCTAAAGTAGGTTCTATCATACTATTAGCCATTTTCTTATTATCATCAGTATTGTCGTCATTTTTTATTTATCGTATGCAGGAAAATTTTGCTTCATTGGATTCATTAAATACTAGGTTAAATAGTGTTCAAGAAGCGAGATATGAACTAGCAACTATTCGTTCTCACGTTAACTATTTAATGTTATTGAAAACGATGACGGAAGAGAATAAGCAAGAAACTATAAAATCGATTGTGACTGAAGCGAAAGCGCTTGCAACAAAATCAAAAGCAACGATCACACATTGGGTTGAGGTTAAGAAAATTAGCCCTGATGCTCAACGAAATTCAGAACAGCTATCGGTCTTATTCTATTACTTGCTTGATGAATTAATGGCACCAATTGATACCTTAAATTATACAGAAACAAATCTTTCTGATGATTTCACTCGTCTTTCTGATCTTTTTGAGGAATATTTGATTATCACAAAAGGTGTCAATGACGATATCAAAGCAGAACAAGCTTGGATGGTACAGCTTTCTATTTATACAACGATCATTGCACTTATCGTTATCCTTGCTCTTCTTTATGTAGTTATTCGATGGATAAATAAAACGTTTATCTTTAATTTGAATACTCTATCAGCTATTTTGCAGAAAGTGGGAGAAGGGGATTTAAGTTTCAATCTACCTAAGAAACGAAATGATGAGTTTGGTACATTATTTTCTAATGTTGGAAATATGCAAACAGCACTTACATCGACGATTCAACTTGTTAAAGAAGAAGCGTTAGAGATCAAAAAGGGTTCGGCAGAGATTGCTTCTGGCAACCAAGATCTCTCTTCTCGTACTGAGGAGCAAGCAAGCGCTCTACAACAAACAGCTGCGAGTATGGAAGAGATAAAAATTGCTGTTGTTAATAATACGGATAATGCGATTTTAGCAAACTCTATAACAGCAGAAACTCGTGATTTAGCGATTGATGGTTCTAATATCATGAATGATGCAATTAGTTCGATGAAAAAGATCGAAGTAGGCACATTAAAAGTTGCTGAAATCAATGATGTAGTTAATAACATTGCAAGCCAAACGAATATTCTAGCATTAAACGCCGCGGTTGAAGCAGCACGTGCCGGTGAGCAAGGTCGCGGATTTACTGTTGTTGCAACTGAAGTGAGAAATTTAGCCGCAAGAAGTGCGGATGCTGCGCGTGAAATTAACCAAATCATCAGGGAGTCCGTTGCAGATGTGGCTCATGGCCGTGAATTAGTGAATAAAACGGGTGAGCATATGCAGGACATCGTTTCTTCTATTACTAAAGTCAGTGATATTATGCAGGGGATTAGTATTGCATCAGAAGAGCAAAAAGTGGGCATTGAACAGATAGCTGTAGCCATTAACCAAATGGATTCAGTTGTTCAGCAAAATGCGGCTTTAGTTGAACAGGGTGCGACTTCTACGATGATTTTAGATGAGAAAGCACAAAACTTAACAGATAAAGTGTCAGTCTTTAAAATTAAAGAACAATATTAATCTGTTAGATTAGTCAGTTGATATTATATTTAAAACGAGCTCACTTTAATGACAATATTAAGGTGAGCTTTTATTTTGATAAATGGAAATGAAATAGAATAATTTTATCTAGTTGTTAACTATATTAGTAATTATTTTAAAACTAACTACTGGTGTAATGTATAGATGATTTTAAATATATTTCTTTAGGAGCTCTGGTTTTGAGGATTAAGTAATGAGTTATTACAGTAGTCGGTGGTATAACTCACCACTTAAGTAAAGTGAGTGCATATAAAGCTATTATATTGACACGAGAATTACTGGCTTAAATAGAGTTTTATGTATAGTGAATTTGTTGGTTTGATATGAGATAAAAATATTTGATAGGGCAAAAAAGGGGCCATGATCTATAAAAACAAAAAAGCCACTTACTAAGAAGTGGCTTAATGTGCTGATTTAACAGCTAAAAATTGGTGGCCCCTACTGGACTTGAACCAGTGACCAAGCGATTATGAGTCGCCTGCTCTAACCAACTGAGCTAAGGGGCCTTAATGGAGTGAGATTATACGTGCCATTTGGCACTAGGTCTAGCCTTTGAATGACTGTATGCGCAATTTATACTCAATCTAAACAATAAAAAGATAAAATAGAGAATAACTGTGATATCAATAACCTAGTGTAAGAATTGAGAGATAAGCCTAGGTGGATGCGTAATATTATAAATAAATAGGCTATTTTTTATAAATGTACATTGTAGAAAATGGTTGTTGAGAAACGCTGAACAATAACCTTCAAACTAGAGATAGATCCGTGATTGGCCGATAAAAAAACGCCTGTGAATATCACAGGCGTTTGTTATAACATAAATTGAGAGAAAGCTAATTACTCGTCAAGGAAGCTACGTAATACTTCAGAGCGACTTGGGTGGCGTAATTTACGCAGTGCCTTCGCTTCAATCTGACGAATACGTTCACGGGTAACATCAAACTGTTTACCCACTTCTTCCAAGGTATGGTCTGTATTCATATCGATACCAAAACGCATACGCAGGACTTTCGCTTCACGTAATGTTAAACCAGCTAACACTTCGTGCGTTGCTGAACGTAAGCTTTCTGATGTTGCAGAATCCAAAGGTAGCTCGAGAGTTGTATCCTCGATAAAATCACCTAAATGTGAATCTTCATCGTCACCGATTGGGGTTTCCATAGAGATTGGTTCTTTAGCGATTTTCAGTACCTTACGGATTTTATCTTCAGGCATCAGCATGCGTTCAGCAAGCTCTTCTGGTGAAGGCTCACGTCCCATCTCTTGCAACATTTGGCGAGAGATGCGGTTTAGCTTATTAATCGTTTCAATCATGTGAACAGGGATACGAATTGTACGTGCCTGATCAGCGATTGAACGAGTAATTGCTTGGCGGATCCACCATGTTGCGTAAGTTGAGAATTTATAACCACGACGGTATTCAAATTTATCAACCGCTTTCATCAGACCGATATTCCCTTCTTGGATCAAATCAAGGAACTGCAAGCCACGGTTGGTATATTTTTTCGCGATAGAGATAACTAAACGTAAGTTCGCTTCGACCATCTCTTTTTTCGCACGACGTGCTTTTGCTTCACCGATAGACATACGACGGTTAATGTCTTTAACCTGTTCGATTGTCAGACCAGTTTCAACTTCAATTTGTTGCAGTTTTTGCAAGCTGCGTTGTACTTCTTCTTCAATACCTGCCAGTTTTTCAGACCAAGGCTTATTCATTGCACGAGCAGCAGTGAACCATGTGTCATTGGTTTCGTTACCTGTAAACAGCGTAATGAAGTTTTTCTTAGGCATCTTAACTTGATCAACACAAAGACGCATGATGTGACGTTCTTGAGCACGAACTCTGTCCATCATGTCACGCATGTTGTTAACCAGATAATCAAACTGTTTCGGAACTAAACGGAACTGTTTGAAAATTTCAGATAACAATAAGATCTCAAGTTCTGTATCTTTGTGATTACGACCTTTGGCCTTGATAGTCTGGCGAGTTTTCTCGTATTGTTCACGAAGCTCAGTAAATTTTTGGCGAGCTAATTCAGGATCGATGCTGTTATCATCATCGCTATCGCTGTCATTATCGCCATCTTCATCTTCGTCTTCATCTTCGTCTTCAGCGTCGTCAACTTCATCATCACTTTTGCCTAAATTGACCACTTCACTCTCTGCCACTTCTTCGGCATTTGGATCAATAAACGCAGTAATTAAGTCAGAAAGACGTGCTTCACCAGCTTCAACGCGATCGTATTGTTCAAGAAGATAAGTAATTGCTTCTGGATATTCAGCAACAGAGCATTGAACCTGGTTAATACCATCTTCAATACGTTTTGCGATATCAATTTCACCTTCCCGGGTAAGCAATTCAACCGTACCCATTTCACGCATATACATACGCACAGGATCGGTTGTACGGCCAATCTCAGATTCTACACTAGAAAGTACCTGAGCCGCGGCTTCTGCCGCATCATCATCAGTGTCATTTGAATTTTCTGCCAGCATCAGATCATCGGCGTCAGGTGCTTCTTCCATAACCTGAATGCCCATGTCGTTAATCATCTGGATGATGTCTTCGATTTGATCTGAATCGACGATATCTTCCGGCAGATGGTCATTGACCTCAGCATAGGTCAGGTAGCCTTGCTCCTTACCTTTAGTAACAAGTAGCTTCAGCTGTGACTGCGGGTTTTGCTCCATAAGACGGTATCCACACTTCAAAGTAATTTGGGTTGGTGTCGGTCGGCGATAACTGTTCAGCCAACAATAACTACGGAGGGGCATTTTCATTGTCGATTGCTACGGTCCCCTCAGCGTAGCAAATGTAGGTTTTTAGTACCTACCGATAGCGGCAATTAAGCCGTGTTTTTAATCTTAATTCTGTATTTACTTTTTAACGCGTGCCTGTATTATCAACTGGACTTCTTCGCGTTCATTTTGCGTTAGGCCTTCTGTTCTCTCTTTTGCAATAAGGGCGTTTAAACGTTCGTCCATTGCAGTTAAAAAAAGATGATCTAACGTATCTGTAAAGGTTTTCTCTGCAATCTCATCTATATCTATATCGTTCCACATTGCCAGTTTTTCAAGCTGTTTACCGAATTTATTCTCTCTGTAGAGTTCGATAATCTGTCCTGTATTAAGGCCAGGTTGTGCTTGGCAAACGGAAACTAATTCAATAAAAAGCGATAAACCTGCAATTTTTTCAGTATTTAATCCCTCGAGAGGGGGCACTAATTTAGAAAATTCTGGATTTTGTATCAATAGGGCAATTAATACACGCATTGGTGTGGTGCGTAATTTTATCGGTTGATACGAAGATCCGTGATTCACCGATGCTCTACCAAATAAGCGATCCATTTGCTCAATATCGGGATTTCCCGTTAAGCTACCAAGCTCTCTTAATAAATATAGACGCAAAGTCTCACTTGGGATCTTATCTATTAATGGTCGAGCTAAACTGTATAACTTACCATTGCCTTCTTGAGTACTCAGATCCACCTGAGGAACGAGCGAATCAAATAGAAATTCTGATAATGAATGTGATTGTTCCATACGTTTTTCAAAGGATTCTTTACCTTCACGACGCACCAATGAATCAGGGTCATCACCTTCAGGTAAAAACATAAAACGTAAAGAACGGCCATCATTTAAAAAAGGAAGTGCAGTTTCTAGTGCTCGCCAAGCGGCATCTCGTCCTGCTCTATCTCCATCATAGCAGCAAATAATGTTATCCGTTGTTCTAAAGAGCAACTGAATATGTTCTGCTGTTGTGGAGGTTCCTAATGAGGCAACGGCATAATCAATACCAAACTGCGCTAATGCCACAACATCCATATAACCTTCAACAACTAATAGCTTTGTAACGTTATTATTAGATTGTTGTGCTTCATAAAGACCGTAAAGTTGGCGTCCTTTATGGAAAATTTCTGTTTCTGGTGAGTTTAAGTATTTCGGTAAATCATCACCGAGAACTCGTCCACCGAAGGCAATAACACGACCACGCCTATCTCTAATCGGAAACATAACACGTTGGCGAAAACGGTCATAAGTTCGACCATTATCATTGGTTATTACCATGCCTGCTTCAAGAAGTAGGGCTTTATTATCGGCATTTTGACCAAACCGCTTTAGGACATTATCCCAACCAGTAGGAACAAACCCAATAGAAAAACGACTAATAATATCTTCACTAAGACCACGATGCGCAAGGTAATTTCTAGCTTCCTGAGCATCAGGCTTATTGAGAGCACTACTATAATATTGGTTCAATTTCTCCATCACTTGATAGAGATTTTGTCTTATATGTCGTTCAATTGGGCTACTACCCGTTCCTGATTCATAAGGAACTTCTAGCCCATGCATTGCTGCTAACTCTTCAATGGTTTCGACAAAATCGAGTCTGTCGTAATTCATTAAAAAATCAATAGCATTGCCATGCGCGCCGCAACCAAAACAGTGATAAAACTGTTTGTCGCTATTTACTGTGAAAGAGGGCGTTTTTTCATTATGAAACGGACAACACGCTGAATGATTTTTGCCTTGTTTTTTTAACGGCACGCGAGCGTCGATAAGATCGATGATATCGGTTCGAGCTAGCAAATCATTAATAAATGAACGTGGAATTCGTCCAGCCATAAGCCCTTTTACGCCTGTTGTTGAACGAGAATAAGCCGCGCTCTCATAAGAAAGCACGGCCTTTAACTGCGACTACAGTGTCTGCATATGTTGCGGGGTAAGCCGCAAAATATTAGTACAGACGAGTACGACGTGCGTTTTCGCGAGCTAATTTTTTAGCGTGACGTTTTACTGCTGATGCTTTAGCGCGTTTACGCTCAGTCGTTGGTTTTTCATAAAACTCACGACGACGTACTTCTGCTAATACGCCTGCTTTTTCACAAGAGCGTTTGAAACGACGAAGAGCAACGTCAAATGGCTCGTTTTCACGTACTTTGATTACCGGCATGTGCCTCTCACCTCAATAGAAATCGGTTTGCGCTGGCGTTATTTAAGCCAGCCGACATTTAAAATGGTGCGGAATTTTACTTCAAAGCAGGGCACTTTGTAAAGAGATGCACAAAATTGAAACGCAAACTCCCGCTTTTGTGTCTTTTTAATAAGCACAAAAAGCAAAAGTCGCTAACCACACATTTAAATCACTTAAAATAGGTGAATAATTATAGACCAGAAAAAGGAATTTGTCACATGCTGGTATGTAAAAGATGTTGCGAAGGCGTATAAAATCACCGAAATAATGATACAATCGGTTCATTACGCGAGTTAGCGAAGAAGAATTTGGAAGCGTTATGCGAGTTTTAGGTATTGAAACATCTTGCGATGAAACCGGTATCGCAATTTATGATGATAAAGCCGGGCTATTAGCAAATCAACTTTATAGTCAAATTAAGCTGCACGCTGATTATGGTGGAGTCGTGCCTGAGCTTGCTTCACGGGATCATATCCGTAAAACAGTGCCTCTTATCCAAGCCGCACTAAAAGAAGCAAATTTAACGGCAAAAGATATTGATGCTGTTGCTTATACCGCAGGTCCTGGCCTTGTTGGTGCGTTATTGGTGGGAGCGACTATCGGACGTTCACTCGCTTTTGCGTGGGATGTTCCCGCTATTCCAGTGCACCATATGGAAGGTCATTTATTAGCGCCGATGCTTGAAGAAAAAACACCTGAATTTCCGTTTGTTGCCTTGTTGGTTTCTGGTGGTCATACACAATTAATTAGTGTGACAGGAATTGGTGAATACACCTTATTAGGTGAATCTATTGATGATGCAGCGGGTGAAGCTTTTGATAAAACAGCTAAGTTACTGGGATTAGATTATCCAGGGGGGCCTGTATTATCAAAAATGGCGCAACAAGGTACAGAAGGGCGATTTATTTTCCCTCGCCCAATGACAGACCGGCCTGGGCTTGATTTTAGTTTCTCGGGCTTGAAAACCTTTGCTGCTAATACCATTCGTCAAAATGATGATTCAGACCAAACTCGTGCGGATATTGCTCGTGCGTTTGAGGATGCTGTTGTTGATACTTTGGCGATAAAATGTCGTAGAGCTTTAGAACAAACAGGCTTTAAACGTTTAGTGATGGCGGGTGGTGTAAGTGCTAATCGTACATTACGAGCTAAAATGGAAGCGGTTATGAAACAATTAGGTGGTGAGGTTTTCTATGCTCGCCCCGAATTGTGTACCGATAATGGTGCAATGATCGCATTAGCGGGCATGATCCGTTTTAAAGGTGGTACAGAAGGCCCATTAAGTGTAACCGTAAGACCTCGCTGGCCTTTAGCTGAGTTGCCTGCACTGGAAAATAAATAGTGTATCAGTATCAGTATCAGTATCAGTATCAGTAAAAGAAAAGCCACTGTTGTGAACTGACCCCAGTTTATTGAAGTGGCTTTTTTGTGTCATTTACTTTTAAGACTGAGTGAAATTAATCTTCTTTTTCTTGCTCTTTAGCTTCTTGAATGATCTCTTTTTCTGTTTTCTCAGTTTTTTTCTTCAGCTTATGCCAAATCCGACTTTCTTGACCACGCCATAAACGTTGAATATTGTCGTGATGACGGTAAAGTACCAGACATGATAGTAAAGCAACGGGATAAGTGAATTCTGGCTTAAACCACCAAACATAAAAAGGGGCGAGCAATGCGCTGATAATGGCGCCAAGCGATGAATAGCCACTGAGTAATACGGTGAGTAACCAAGTTCCAGCAATAAGACCACTTAAATCCCAACCAATAGCGGCGATAGCACCAAAGGCAGTTGCAACACCTTTACCACCCTTAAAGTGGAAGAAGACTGGGTAGATATGCCCAAGGCAAGCCGCTATGGCAACAATGCCGAGGTAAAAAGGAGGCACATTTAAGTAATAGGCGAGCCAAACAGGGATCATCCCTTTTAGTACGTCACAGATAAGAACTGCCGCGGCGGCTGCTTTCCCACCAATACGTAGGACGTTGGTCGCTCCGGGATTGCCAGAGCCAGATTTTCTTGGATCGGGTAATCTTGCCAATCGGCAAATCAATATCGCGCTGGAGATTGAGCCGCACAAGTAGGCGAAGATGATCATTCCAAGTGCGTTAGCACTCATTTGTATTCTCCAATGTTTATGTAAGTTCGTTAGACATGTATGGATAATACGCATATTTCATCGGAAGTGGTATCCGATGAGCAGAAAAAATAAGAGATGACGTGATGGATATCGTATTTATTGAGCAATTATCAGTAATAACCACAATCGGTGTTTATGATTGGGAAAAAAACATAAAACAAAAATTAGTGTTCGATATCGAAATGGAATGGGATAACAAACGCGCATCCCAAACCGATGATGTTGCTCATTGTTTAGATTATGCCAGTGTTAGTCAGGCGATAATTGAGTACGTTGAGACTCGACGTTTTGAGTTAGTTGAACGAGTAGCGGAAGAGGTGGCACAGCTACTGATTACTCAGTTTGCTGTACCTAGAGTCAAAATTAAATTAGCCAAGCCAGGTGCAGTAGCACAAGCAAAAAGTGTGGGTGTGATTATTGAGCGTAAAGCTTAATTATTCGTTCTCTAGAGTAAGTCGCGATTTCCATTTTATAATCGCGACTTCTCGTTGTTTTGTTAACGCCTCTCGTATTGCACTGCCTTTTAATCCACTTTCAATTATTGGCTTTATATCTACATTATTTGCTATCGCAAAAGCTTGGCAAAGAAAAGAACGTTGTGGATAAGCTAAGTTTTCTAACCCTAGACGTCCTCTAGCATCCGCTTCACTGACTATCGCTAATTGTTCGACACGTTCAGGTTTTCGCCATGCATCAATGGCATCAAATAAGCGGATAATTTTAGAAGGGCGCATTCTATCGATACGATGGATATGATCGTGATATCTTGCTGTTAAACGAGCCAAATCACGAATGTGATTTGGAATACGATATCGTTGACATAATGCCTCAACTAAAGGTATGCCAGCAGGGCCATGCCCGTGATGATGAGGCCATTTTTCAGGTGGAGTTGTTCCTTTTCCTAGATCATGGCATAAGGCACTAAAACGCACTGCAATATCATCTGTTAATTGACTGGCGATATTAAGCACCATCATGGTGTGAACGCCTGTATCAATTTCGGGATGCCATTTTTCAGGGGCAGGTATGCCAAATAAGGCATCAATTTCGGGGAAAAGAACCTTTAAAGCACCGCACTGGCGTAAAACTTCAAAGTAAACCTGAGGAGCGTGGCTCTCAAGTGCTTTTTCAGTCTCTTTCCAAACGCGTTCTGCCGTTAGTGCGTTTAGTTCTCCACTTTGCGCCATTACTTTCATTAACTGTAGCGTTTCTGGTGCTACACTAAAACCTAAAGGCGCAAATCGAGCGGCAAATCGTGCAACACGTAGAACTCTTAAGGGATCTTCTGAAAATGCGTCAGAGACATGGCGAAGTAATCTTGCATTGATGTCATCTATGCCGTGGTAAGGATCGATATATTCGCTATCGGCAGAATAAGCAATAGCGTTTATGGTGAGATCACGACGGGCTAAATCATCTTCTAAGGTAACATCTGGTGCGGCGTAGCAGGTAAATCCCGTGTAGCCAGAACCTGATTTTCTTTCCGTACGTGCAAGGGCATATTCTTCATGTGTTTCAGGATGAAGAAAAACGGGAAAATCTTTGCCAACTTGTTGATAGCCTTGTTGTAACAGTTCTTCGGGTGTTGCGCCAACAACAACCCAATCTCTATCTTTTACAGGTATCTGTAATAATTGGTCACGCACAGCGCCACCAACAAGGTATATTTCCACGGGATCATGATTCCTTTTGGCTGAATATTAGTTCATCCAACGATCGTTGCGTTTACGACGACGAGGAATGATATGCGGAAGGATCAGACCAAAAATAAGACCCGCACCAGCAACACCACCACCATACATAAACCACTGCAAGATGATGTCACGTTGTCGGTCATCTAACTGTTGATTAGCAAAATCGAGTTTTTTCTCAGCAACAGCAAGTTTTGTTCTCATCTGCTCATTTTCTTTTTTCAAACCATTGATTATGTCATCGCTGTTTGAGACTTTGTTTTGCATATCTATAGTACGTTGATTCCAGCTTTGGTCGATATTCGCTAGTTTATCACGTAGTGTTTGGATCTCTTTTTCCATAGCAGGGATACGAGTGCGCATGCTTGGTTGGGCGCTTAGTTGGTTTTCTGGCAACCAGACAGTACGATCTTTATCGTCTTTAATCTGTACATAACCCGTTGCTGCATTACGAGAAAGTACAGTCACTGTTGAACCTGAATTTAAAGAGCCAACAATTCGGTACTGATTTCCTGGTCCACTATGCACATAAGTGGATAATTCATCGGAAACATAGCGAGTTTCTGCGTGTGAGCTTAGAGAAACACTTAAGCCAAGTAAGGAAATAAAAAGTAAGGGTAATTTTCGCATTATGTTTTCAACTTTTTTATCTATACAAGAGAATATTTTTACTGATACTAAAGAGTAAAGTTTGCGTAAGCAAATAGTAAACCAGAATGAGAACAGTCTTAACTGGTAGAATATAGGGATAATCTGCCTTTTATTCATTATTGTTATTAGGCTATCACTTGCTAAATAAAAATGCGTCAAATATTTTACTAATCAATTGATTTACTTAAGGGAAATAGAATGAGCCAATTAGAAACCGAACTCAAAATGAGTGCCATACCTGCCGCTATTCCTCATATTATTCAGCGCATTCTGACTCTACCACATCAGCATTCCATCCCTAAAAAGCTGACTAATCTTTACTTTGAGACTGCTGATAATCAGATCCGTCGTTGGGATATGGGATTACGTATTCGTGGTGTTGATGATCATTATGAAATGACGATTAAAACGGCAGGAAAAGTTGTTGCTGGCTTACATCAACGCCCAGAATATAACGTTGAACTAACACAACCTAAATTAGATTTAGCTCGCTTTCCTGCGGAAATCTGGCCAGAAAAAACAGATCTAGCTTTATTAGAATCTCAGCTTAATGTGTTGTTTCATACGGATTTTTATCGTGAAATCTGGCTTGTTGAGTATCAAGATAGTCAAATAGAAGTGGTCTTAGATCAAGGCGTAATTCGTACTGAGCAATATGAATTACCGATCGAAGAGTTTGAGCTAGAACTTAAAAAAGGTAATGTGTCAGACGTTATTGCATTAGCAACGTATTTAGGTGAAAAAGGCGGATTACGTCTTGCCTCACGCAGTAAAGCTGCGCGTGGTTATTATCTGGCAAAAGATAAGCCTGCGTTATCGTTGAGTGTCGTGAATCTTTCTCCTAGTGATACAACGGCACAACAACTTACGAAATGGTTAAGTGCAATACAGGCATTAGAGGAAGCTATTTTTGCTAATCCCACATCGCCGACAATTACCATGCCTGCAATGTTGGCGTTATTTTCTGATTGGTGTAAAAAACAGTCTAATTTGCCAGAGCCGATGCAATATTCACTGAATGCAATTTCACCGTTAACATTTACAACCGCAACCGATTATTATCATGTTTTATGGTTAAACTTTAAGTTATCTTCTATGTCGTGGTTACTGTCTATTGCTTAATTTCCTGACAACGTGAGAGTCTATTTATGTCTGTTATCAATGTACTTCAATCATTGTGGGATAAAGCACAGTGTGGTTTTTCTTCTCAACTTAATGCGCTGGCACCTTTTAGAGAGCAAGAACAACAATTTCTTGCATTTAGTCCCTTTGCAACCGAGCATTTTCGGGTTAATCCTCAATGGTTGACTGATATCAGGCAAAATCCACCCACGGGTATCGAATGGCAGAGTTATGAAACTCAATTAACAGCAATGTTAGCCAATGTTGACAATGAAGATGATGTTATGCGGATCTTACGTCAATTTCGCCATCAACAATTAGTGCGCATTGCATGGTTACAATTTTTCCAATTAGGCGATATTCCTTGTGCACTAAAACATTTAAGTGTACTTGCTGAAACCCTAATTTGTATCGCAAGAGACACGCTTTATCAGCAATGTTGCCAACAATGGGGAACACCTTGTGATAGTGAAGGTAAACCCCAGCCATTGCTGATATTAGGTATGGGCAAATTAGGTGGATTTGAACTTAATTTTTCTTCTGATATCGACTTGATTTTTGCTTATCCTGAAAATGGATTTACCAAAGGTGGACGTCGAGAGCTTGATAATGCTCAGTTTTTTACACGATTAGGCCAAAAACTGATTAAAGTACTTGATCAACATACTATTGATGGCTTCGTTTATCGTGTTGATATGCGATTGCGTCCATTTGGAGAAAGTGGGCCTTTGGTGATGAGCTTTGCTGCACTTGAAGATTATTATCAAGAGCAAGGGCGTGATTGGGAACGTTATGCCATGATCAAGGCTCGTGTTTTAGGTGCTGAAAAGAAAGAATACTGCCAAGTATTACGCCAAATGTTGCGTCCTTTTGTGTATCGCCGTTATATCGATTTTAGTGTTATTCAATCACTTCGTAATATGAAGTCGATGATAAGCCGTGAGGTTCGCCGTCGTGGCATGATTGATAACATAAAACTCGGTGCTGGTGGCATTCGTGAAATCGAATTTATTACACAAGTTTTTCAGTTAATTCGCGGTGGCAGAGAGCCTGAACTACAGAGTAACTCACTATTAACAGTATTAAAGGCGATCACAACGCTTGAATTATTAACAGAAAAAGAAACAGCGCAATTATCTGAAAGCTATCTCTTTCTTCGTCGGTTAGAAAACTTATTACAATCCATTGGTGATCAGCAGACGCAAACTTTACCAGATAATGAAGAGGATAAAGCACGACTCACTTTTGCAATGGGATATGATAATTGGGAAACGCTTTATCAAGAAATTAGCCACAAAATGCAGGCTGTTTCTGTTATTTTCACGCAATTAATTGGTGAAGAAGATGAAAATGATGAAGAAGAGGATACCTCAGAGTTTAAACGCCTCTGGTTACTTGGGCGTTTGCCTGAGACTTCGTCATTACTTCATCAATCACTCACGGTTGAGTCATTGAATGCGATTAATCAGACATTACAAATATTTCGCCAAGATATCGGTAAGCGAACGATAGGGCCAAGAGGGCGAGATGTTCTTGATACATTAATGCCAAAATTACTGGCTAAGATTTGCCAGCAACCTCAAACGTTAGTTACGTTACAACGAGTCACACCATTACTATTAAGCATTGTGAGTCGTACAACCTATTTAGAGTTGATGCAAGAGTCTGATGAAGTCCTCACTCATGTTATACGATTATGTGTAGCATCTCCGATGATAGCAGAACAGTTGGCACTTCATCCTTTACTGTTAGATGAATTACTTGATCCTAATTCACTCTATCAGCCACTACCTTTAGATGCGTATCGTGATGAATTACGTCAATATTTATTACGTGTACCAGAAGAAGATGAAGAGCAACGACTAGAAGCTCTGCGCCAATTTAAACAAGCTCAACTGTTGCGTATTGCTGCGGAAGATATCACGGGGGTATTACCCGTGATGAAAGTTAGCGATCACTTAACGTATCTAGCGGAAGCCATCATTCATGCTGTTGTTCATCAAGCTTGGTCATATATGGTGAAGCGTTATGGTGAGCCTGAACATTTAGCCAATCGTGATGGCCTAGGTTTTTCGGTGATTGGATACGGTAAATTGGGGGGATGGGAATTAGGCTATAGCTCAGATTTAGACTTAGTGTTTTTATTAGACTGTCCAATGAATATCGTGACAACGGGAGCAAAACAGATTGATGCTCGTCAGTTTTATCTGCGCCTAGCTCAACGCATTATCCATTTATTTAGTACACGAACCTCTTCGGGCGTATTGTATGAAGTTGATGCACGTTTACGCCCTTCCGGTGAGTCAGGAATGTTAGTAAGTACGATCCAAGCTTTCGATGAATATCAGAAAAATGAAGCATGGACATGGGAACATCAAGCCTTAATTCGAGCTAGAATGATTTATGGTGATGAGCAACTACAACAGATGTTTTCTCGTATTCGTCACGAAACATTGTGCCTTTCTCGTGATGCCAACGTATTGCAACATGAAGTACGCGAAATGCGCCAAAAAATGGTGCAACATCTTGCACCAACACAAGCAGACAAGTTTGATTTAAAAACCTCATCGGGGGGGATTACCGATATTGAATTTATCGCTCAATATTTGGTATTGCGTTTTTCTCATCAATATCCTGCATTGACACGTTGGTCTGATAATGTGCGTATTTTTGAGTTAATGGCAAAATATCAAGTGATGGGTGAAGAAGAAGCTCAGGCTTTGACACATGCTTATGTCACATTACGTAATGAGTTACACCATCTTGCTCTACAAGCGTTACCTGCGATTGTGGATAACAATTGTTTTATTGTAGAGCGAGAACACGTATTAAAAAGCAAGCAAAAGTGGCTTGGCGAGCAAGAATAAGTGTTTGTTAGCAGGAACGCTTATGAGTGTCTCTTTTTGCTTAACAAGTTATGGTATTATTTCGGCTTATTTTGAAAATAAATGTGGAGTATGGGATGAAAGTAACGCTGCCGGATTTTAATAAGGCCAATGTACTGGTTGTCGGTGACGTCATGTTAGACCGCTATTGGTATGGCCCTACAAGCCGTATTTCACCAGAAGCCCCAGTGCCAGTGGTCAAAGTAGATACCACAGAAGAGCGCCCCGGTGGTGCGGCAAACGTGGCAATGAATATTGCTTCTCTCGGTGCTAATTCACGTTTAGTGGGTTTAACGGGTATTGATGAAGCTGCCAAAGCATTGAGTAATACATTAAATCAGGTCAATGTACGCTGTGATTTTGTCTCTGTTGCGACACATCCAACCATTACAAAATTACGAGTGCTTTCACGTAATCAACAATTAATTCGTCTTGATTTTGAAGAAGGGTTTAGCAATGTTGATCCTCAGCCTATCTATGAACGTATTCAACAGGCGTTGCCTTCTATTGGCGCACTGATTTTATCAGATTACGCGAAAGGCGCACTTTCTCATGTTCAAGAAATGATCCAACTTGCAAAGAAAGCGGGTGTTCCTGTATTAATCGACCCTAAAGGGTGTGATTTTGAGCGTTATCGTGGAGCAACGTTATTAACGCCGAATATGTCAGAATTTGAACAAGTTGTCGGTGTTTGTAAAACCGATGATGAGCTAGTGGAAAAAGGTACTCAATTAGTTCGAGATTTAGATCTTGATGCTTTACTGATCACACGGTCTGAACGTGGAATGAGCCTTATTCGAGCGAATGAAGCGCCATTACATTTACCAACACAAGCCCAAGAAGTTTATGATGTTACTGGTGCGGGCGATACAGTAATAGGTGTATTAGCAACCTCTTTAGCAGCAGGTAAACCTTTAGGTGAAGCTTGCTTCCTTGCAAATGCAGCAGCGGGTGTTGTGGTGGGTAAACTAGGGACATCGACAGTATCACCTATTGAATTGGAAAATGCCATTCGTGGCCGTGCCGACAACGGTTTTGGTATAATGGAAGAAGAACAATTAAAACAAGCAGTTGAATTAGCACGTCAGCGCGGTGAGCGCATTGTGATGACTAATGGATGTTTTGATATTCTTCACGCAGGTCATGTCAGTTATTTAGCCAATGCACGTAAGTTAGGTGATCGCCTTATTGTTGCTGTAAATAGTGATGCCTCGACTAAGCGTTTAAAAGGTGAGACACGTCCTGTTAACCCATTAGAGCAGCGTATGACAGTGCTCGGAGCCTTAGGTGCAGTAGACTGGGTTGTTGCATTTGAGGAAGATACACCACAGCGCTTAATTGCCTCTGTCTTACCCGATATTTTAGTCAAAGGCGGGGATTATAAACCTGAAGATATCGCGGGTAGTAAAGAAGTTTGGGCAGCAGGCGGTGAAGTTAAAGTGCTGAATTTCGAAGACGGCATTTCGACAACGAACATTATTAATGCGATTAAAAAGAAATAGTGGCATAAATTAACGACTAAAGGCACTCTTTGGAGTGCTTTTTTTATAATAAAGAATCCAACTATTATAAATTTTTAATGATAATTTTATTAATGGTTATTGTTCTCTTTTTAAATGATACTCAACAATATAATCTTGAGTGTTTCTATACATAATTGAATAATTAATATAATCGCCCTGAGTGCTATATGATAATGTGCTGAGTCTTAATATTGGAATATTAGTTTCTATTTTTAATAATTGACAAATGTTGTTATCAGGCATAATAGGGTGAAAGGTCTCATAACTTCCTGATATCTTTATTTGGCAAACATTTTCAATAAAATCAAATTTAGACCCTTCTAAATGAGTTAAGGTTAAATTACGAAAATATTTAACAGGCATGTAACTGTCTTCAACAATAAGCGGTTTATTATCGACGTAACGTATTCGCCTTGAATAAAAAATACGTTCATTTGAATTGATACGTAATTTACTGGCAATAGATAAGGGACAGGGAATAACACGAAATTCTATGACTTCACTTTTTACATTATGACCTGTATTTGCCATTAATTCGACAAAGCCTTTTAGGCTAGCATTTTCATGATGGACATCTTTTTCTTTAATATAAGTCCCAGAGCCATGTTTTCGCTCTAATAATCCTGCGGTCACTAATAAATCTACTGCTTTACGTATTGTCATCCTCGATACGTTGTATTGTTGTGCTAATGATTTTTCTGCTGGTAAAGGGTCACCAATTTGATATTCAGCCGAATTTATTTGAATTCTTAGGCTTTTTGCAATGTCTTTGTAGATCATTTTTATACCTCTTTTTATTCTTAAAATCGGCTCTCCTTATTTAATTTATCTTAATCTAATCTTTTGATATATAGGATAATCATTTATACCTCTAAAATGTGAACGTTATCAAAAAATAAAAAGTGATCTGCTTTTTGACTAAAAATGAGATCACTTTGCCAGAAAGATTAGTATGAATCAGATCACGAATAACTCATTTCAGATGAGAGAATAAAGAGAAAAGAATCTAATCTGAATTTACAGAAAAAAAATGAATTAAATATCACGCCGTTTCAGTAGCAGTAAATAAGAGGATATTTTTATGCTCAGTCAAATACAACGATTTGGTGGAGCCATGTTTACTCCTGTCCTGCTATTTCCATTTGCAGGTATTGTTGTAGGCATTGCCATTTTATTACAGAATCCATTATTTATTAGTGAAGATTTATTAAGACCCGATAGTTTATTTGCCCAAATTGTTCATATTATTGAAGAAGGGGGATGGACTGTTTTTCGTAATATGCCTCTTATTTTTGCAATTGGCTTACCAATCGGTTTAGCTAAAACTGCACAAGCAAGAGCTTGCCTTGCTGTAATGGTGAGTTTTCTCACTTGGAATTATTTTATTAATGCAATGGGAATGGTTTGGGGAATTTATTTTGGTGTGGACTTTACAAATGAGATTGGTGGAAATAGTGGCTTAACAATGATCGCTGGAATTAAAACATTAGATACCAGTATTATTGGAGCAATTATTATTGCGGGTATAGTTACAGGTATTCATAATCGTTATTTTGATAAACAGCTTCCTGTTTTTTTAGGTATATTTCAAGGGACTTCGTATGTTGTGTTAATTAGTTTCTTTGTTATGTTACCGTTAGCATGGATAACATTATTTTTCTGGCCAAAAGTACAAATTGGTATTCAATCGTTGCAAGTATTTATGGTTGAATCTGGCTCTTTAGGTGTTTGGATATATACATTTCTTGAACGTATTTTAATTCCTACTGGCCTACATCACTTTATTTATGGCCCATTTATTTTTGGCCCAGCAGTCACTGAACATGGAATTCAAGTTGATTGGGCTCAAAATATGCAATATTTCAGTCAAAGCACTGAATCTTTAAAAGAGCTATTTCCTGAAGGGGGTTTTGCACTACATGGTAATAGCAAAGTCTTTGGTTCTATTGGTATAGCACTTGCTCTTTATTTTACTGCTGCACCTAAAAATAGAGCCAAAATTGCAGGTTTACTTATCCCCTCTGCATTGACCGCTGTATTTGTGGGAATAACAGAACCTTTAGAGTTCACATTCTTATTTATCTCTCCGTTATTGTTTGCCATTCATGCCGTGTTAGCTGCCACATTAGCGACAACACTTTATCACTTTGGGGTTGTCGGAAATATGGGCGGAGGGATCATCGATAATTTTCTTCCTATGAATTGGATCCCAATGTTTCATAACCATTACGGAATGATTATTACACAAATAGTCATAGGGCTTATTTTCACAATGATTTGGTTTGTGGTGTTTAGAACATTAATTATCAAACTTAATTTAAAAACACCCGGTCGTGAAGAGGATGATGAAGAGATCAAGCTTTATAGCAAACAAGATTATAAAAATAAAAAGTCACAAGCTTCAGATAGTTCAAAAACAGCAAAAGAAGACCACAAACTCGCACTTCCTAAAGGCATTCTTGAAGGCTTAGGTGGAGGTGCAAATATCAAATCTTTAAATAACTGTGCAACACGTTTACGCATTGAAGTAATTGATAATGAAGTAGTTGAAACAGATGCCTATTTTAAAGGGCTCGGTGTACATGGTGTAGTGCGTAAAGGCGATGCATTGCAAATCATTATCGGGCTACACGTTTCTCAAGTAAGAGACAAAATTGAACAACTTATGAAAGAAGATCCACAAAAAATCACCTTGTCGGAGGCTATATAATGAAGAAGTTCTCAGTCGTAATTGCAGGTGGCGGTAGTACATTTACACCCGGTATTATTTTGATGCTACTGGAAAATTTAAAACGTTTTCCATTAAGAGCCATCAAATTTTATGACAATGATGCCGAGAGGCAAGAGACCATTGCTAAAGCTTGTGAAATAATTCTTACTGAAAAAGCACCTGAAATTGAATTTTGCTATACCACAGATCCTAAAACTGCTTTTACGGATGTTGATTTTGTTATGGCTCATATTCGTGTTGGTAAATATCCAATGCGTGAAAAAGATGAAAAAATTCCTTTACGCCACGGTGTATTAGGGCAAGAAACCTGTGGGCCTGGTGGTATTGCTTATGGTATGCGTTCTATTGGTGGTGTATTAGAATTGGTTGAATATATGGAAAAATATTCACCAAATGCATGGATGTTAAATTATTCTAACCCAGCAGCCATTGTTGCCGAAGCTACGCGTCGCTTAAAGCCGAATGCAAAAATCTTAAATATTTGTGATATGCCAATTGGTATTGAGTCACGTATGGCGCAAATTGCAGGATTAAAATCACGTAAGGAGATGCGTGTCCGCTATTACGGCTTAAATCACTTTGGTTGGTGGACGCAAGTTGAAGACTTGCAAGGCAATGATTTACTGCCGATTATTCGTAAACATGTTGCTGAGTATGGTTATATTCCTAAAGTAGAAGGAGAGCCTGTTGAAGCAAGCTGGAACGATACTTTTGGTAAGGCAAAAGATGTTTGGGCGCTAGATCCAGCAACTATGCCAAATACTTACTTGAAGTATTATTTGTTCCCTGATTATGTTGTTGCGCATTCTGATCCTCATCATACGCGCGCTAATGAAGTGATGGAACACAGAGAAAAGAACGTTTTTAGTGCTTGTCGAGCTATTACAGCAGCGGGTAAATCATCAGCTGGCCATCTTGAAATAGATGAGCATGCCTCTTACATTGTCGATCTTGCGACGGCTATCGCGTTTAATACTCAAGAAAGAATGTTGCTGATCGTTCCTAACAACGGATCAATTATTAATTTTGATCCTGAAGCAATGGTTGAGATCCCTTGTATTGTCGGAAGCCATGGACCAGAACCTTTAGTCATGGGCAAAATTCCATTGTTCCAAAAAGGGATGATGAGTCAGCAAGTTGCTGTTGAAAAATTAGTGGTAGAAGCCTGGATTGAAAAATCCTATTTGAAACTGTGGCAAGCCATTACGATGTCTAAAACTGTGCCAAGCGCGACTGTCGCAAAAGCAATTTTAGATGATTTAATTGAAGCAAATAAAGACTATTGGCCAGAATTAAAATAGTGAGTAATTAATTTATAGAGCATATAAAAAATAACCCTGTGTCTGGGTAAGATACAGGGTTTTTGCTTTATTAATAAAGAGAATAACTAATAAAGTAAATGGATTAAGCTTTATTTTCTGTTTCAGTTTCTACTGTAATTTCAACGTCTTCAACTTGGATAACTTCAGCTTGAGGTTTTGCAATCAGACCAGCTTCTAGCTCATTTAAACGGTGTTCTAAGCGTGTTAGTTTTTCACGAGTGCGTAATAAGACTTGAGTCTGTACATCAAACTCTTCGCGATTGACTAAATCCAACTTGTTTAATTGAGATTGCAGAACAGTGCGGATTTTTTTATCAATATCATCACCAAAATCTTTGATGCCTTGTGGCAAAACGTTTTGGATTTGGCGCGCGACTTGTTCAAGTTTTTTCGGGTCCAACATGGGAAGTCCTCACAAATAAAATAGAAAGCTGAGGCTAAGTGTAATATGAGGACTGAGGGAATAAAACCAGATATCAGGATTATTGTTATTTTTTTATTATAAATCGTTAAATAACCGTATGTCATAACGTGATTATGTGATTAAACGAGTATTGTCACGGATTGATGATTGCCACTTATAATTTTAAAGCGTATAGTTTCTTCGTTAATCTCAGGGCGGGGTGAAAGTCCCCACCGGCGGTAGATACTTGAAGATCCAAGTAAAGCCCGCGAGCGCTTTGTGTTGCCATTGTAATGCAAAGGTCAGCAGATCCAGTGTGATTCTGGAGCCGACAGTTAAAGTCTGGATGGGAGAGAATAAAATAGCATCAGTAGGATCATTGTATCCATTCCTGTTGTTTCTGCTTATATTTTTTATTAAGCAGAGATCCACTCCTAAGACTGCCCTGGTTCTGGTAACTTTCATTAATTATTGAGGTTTTTTTTACCATGAATCAGACGCTACTTTCCGAATTCGGTAATCCATTTGAGCGTGTTGAACTTGCTCTTGAAGCCCTTCGTGCTGGTAAAGGCGTGATGGTGCTCGACGACGAGAACCGCGAAAATGAAGGCGATATGGTTTTCGCAGCAGAAACAATGACCACAGAACAAATGGCGATGTCTATTCGTCATGGTAGTGGCATTGTGTGTTTATGCATTACAGAAGAACGCCGTCAGCAACTTGATTTGCCTATGATGGTGGAAAATAACACCAGCCATTTCCATACAGCATTTACAGTAACGATTGAAGCAGCACAAGGTGTAACAACAGGTGTTTCAGCATCTGATCGTTTAACCACAGTACGTGCAGCGGCAGCTGACAATGCAAAACCAAGTGATTTGAATCGTCCTGGTCATGTATTTCCATTACGTGGCCAACCTGGTGGTGTGTTAACTCGTGGTGGGCACACAGAAGCGTCAATTGATTTAGCAACATTAGCCGGTTTTAAACCTGTTGCAGTGTTATGCGAATTAACCAATGACGATGGCACAATGGCAAGAGCACCAGAAGTGATTACTTTTGCTAAAAAGCACAATATGCCTGTGTTAACTATTGAAGACTTAGTGGCTTATCGTCTTCGTGAGGAGAAAAAAGCTGGCTGAAATTAACATGTTATAACCGACACTGAAAACACACACACTTATTCAAGCCGCTTAAGGAAACTTAGGTGGCTTTTTTCATATTTTTTGAATAACTATTTCATACTTCTTTGACTATATTTCAAGTAAGAAGGCGCTATGCTAACGCCATAAGATCACAAGCCATAAGAGGTGATTATGGACACAAAAATGATGCCAGCGCTATTTATTGGACATGGTAGCCCAATGAATGTATTAGAAGACAATACATATACTCGCCTCTGGTCAAAATTAGGGGAAACGCTTCCTCAACCTAAAGCGATTTTAGTGATTTCGGCCCATTGGTATACCGATGGAACTTATGTAACGGCAATGTCTCAACCAAAGACAATTCATGATTTTTATGGTTTCCCAGCAGAATTATATGCAATAGAATACCCAGCGCGAGGTTCAATAGGCTTAGCTGCGCTGATTGAAGATCTTATTGATCCGATTAAATTAAAACTCGATATGGATCAATGGGGATTCGATCATGGTAGTTGGGGGATACTCGAAAAAATGTATCCCAATGCGAATATTCCTGTTGTTCAATTAAGCATTGATGCTAACCAATCAGCGCAATGGCACTATGAATTAGGGCAAAAGCTGGTTGAATTACGTAAAGAAGGTGTTTTAATTATTGGTAGCGGTAATATCGTTCACAATTTAAGAATGATGGACTGGCAAAATAGCGATGCGACACCTTATCCTTGGGCACTTTTATTTAGTGAAACCGTAGAACACAGCCTACAAAGTGATAAAGCGCCAACTGACCTCTTTACGATTTTATCAACGGAAGAAGGGCAATTGTCTCATCCAACTGCAGAGCATTTTTTACCTGCGTTATACCTATTAGGTTTAAAACAAGAAGGTGAAAAAGTAACATTACTGAATAATGATATTGTTAATAAATCGCTCAGTATGATGACATTTCAAATTGGGTAAGATTGTTCAATAAACCCAATTTATAAAATCTAAAGGTCAAATTCACCTTTGTGGAATTTGACCTTTTTTATATTAAATATAATGTATCGACTCATTATATTTCCCTCGTTGTTGATCTTTCCAATTTTCTATATAGATATAATTAATATATTTAACCTTTTGTTTATATTGGATTTATTTTTATTTGGCGAAAATTTTGATAAACTTCATAGCTATTAGATGAATGCTTTTTATATTTCTCTAAATAAGTTAATTATGTTTTTTGAATATCTCCCAGTTTGATGTTGATAATTATCTGCTCTACACTTTTGCACATAAATGATGCACATAAATGGAGCTTATAATGAAAACATTGACGATGAGTAAAAAAGATAAACGAGGAGTTAATGTGTATCTAACTGTAAAATTGGTGGATGAAGCGCGAGAGCTTGGAATTAATTTATCAGCAACACTCGATCAAATGTTATCTGATGCCATTCGTGAAAAAAAACGGGAACAGTGGAAAGCTGAAAATAAAAATGGCATTCAAGCTCTTAATGAATTCGAACAGGAAATGGGGTTATTTACTGATGATGATGAATATAGGGTTATTTAATGTCTTAATACACAATATATCGTAATAAATCCCTTAAATCGAAAGAACAGTACCCTTATTTTATTGATATTCAAAATGAACTACTAAGTGATATTGATTCTCAGGTCATTATGCCGATTACTCAGTTATCACATAAGAACTCTCAAATAGAGATATTGGCACCCGTTATTGAAATAGATAATCAGAAATATGTTGTTATGACGAAATCTATAACAGCCGTAGCAAAGAGTAAGTTAAGAACAGTTGATATTGTGTGTGTTAGACCTGAGATCCATACAGCAATAGTGTCTGCTATGGATATGATCATTTCTGAAATATAGTCTTATATTGAAATCATCAAAATAGAAAGCTATTTTGAATAAAAAAACACCTTACCGCTAACAAGCAATAAGGTGCTTAATATAATTTTAAGATTTCTATCAATCTAAAATAATATGTGGATAGAATCGTGAGAGATCTTGCGTAATAAGCTCTCTATCTTCTCTGATGCATATACCCGCAGATTGATCGTTTACCAGCCAGCTACCAATTAATGTATAGCTATCACCAAATTTTGGTAGTGGGTGGAAATCTTGAACAATAAAGCCTTCTTCGCCGTAAGGGCCATCTGCAACAGCAATATCTTTACCATTTTCAACAATACGAATATTCGCACCTTCGCGTGAAAATAGAGGCTTGATAACATAACGAGATAATGAATCAGGCGCTTTACCCTCATAGAAATAAGCAGGTAGCAGGTTAGGGTGATTAGGGAACATTTCCCACAGCATTGGCAATAATGCTTTATTTGAGATAATGCTCTTCCAAGAAGGTTCTAACCAACGAATACCCGCATCAGCCAGTTTAGTTGAGAAGTCTTCACGGAACATAAATTCCCAAGGGTAAAGCTTAAACATATTGCTGATTATCTGATCTTGCAGATCAGTTAATTCACCACGCTCACCTAAGCCCAGATCTTCAATAAAGACAAAGTCAGTTGTGACGCCGGCTTCTTCAGCACAATCTTGTAAATATTGAACGGTACCGCGATCTTCTTCAGTGTCTTGGCAACAAGACATATGCAGATAACGCATTCCGTATTGATCGCGAAGCTCAGCAAAGCGATCAATTAATTTTTCTTGAATACTATTAAATTGATCGGCATTTTGCGGTAAACGACCTGCATTAACTTGATCTTCAAGCCAGATCCATTGAAAAAAAGCAGATTCATACAGTGAGGTTGGCGTATCTGCATTATTTTCTAACAGTTTTGCCGGACTTTTACCATCATAGGCTAAATCAAGACGTGAATAGAGTGAAGGTTGAGATGATTTCCAAGAATCACGCACAAAATCCCAGCAGTGACGCGGGATTTGAAAGCGTGTTAGCAACTCTTCACTGTTCGCCACTTTATCAGCGACTTGTAAGCACATCTGATGAAGCTCTTCTGTGGTTTCTTCTAGGGTTTCAACTTCATCCATTGAGAATTGATAATAAGCATCTTCAGACCAATAAGGCTCGCCATACATGGTATGAAAGTTAAAGCTAAATTCAGTCGCTTTTTCACGCCAATCCGGGCGTTCAATAATATTTTCGCGTTTCATGGTGTTAATTAACCACCTGAACGGTAAGAAGATGAACCTGTTGAGCTACGATTATTATTCGTTGCACTGGTACGTTGAGCTGCAGCTTGTCTTGATACTGTATTACCAAAGCCACCACGAGTTACCGTTGAGGTTGTTGATGGTTTTGGAGTCATTGCTGTTTTTGGTACGTTCATTTGACGACCACCAACCGCAGGACCATAGTTACGGCCTGTCGCATCCACAAATTTACCATTTGCAGGGCTGGTTGGATTACGCGAACTAAACAATGGTTGTGCTGGTGCGCCACCACCCATTAGGCGACCCATCATATAGCCCGCCATTAATGGCATAAAGAAGCTACCACCGGAGTTAGCTTGAGCCATTTGCGAGCTGTCTGGACTTAAATTATTGGCATTTTCCGTACTAACAGGCTGTCCATCTATAGATGCTGTTTGTGTACATTGTGCATCACCAAATTCAGCTACACAGTCTTCTAATGTTGCGTATTTAGGTGCGGTACGTTGCGCTTCTTGTAATGCAGTGCGATAAGAGTCTTCACACTGTGCTGCTTGTGAAGGGTTCGCTTGAGCACATTCTTGTGCGTTCATATACAGTGAAACTGTCTCGTCGCTCTCTTCACATCCTGAAAGCGCAAATACAGCAGTGATGGCGATTGCAACAGGCGCCAGACGATAAGGACGAAATGCTTTACGAAAAGCATCACGATTAATCGATTTGGTACGTTTCATTGACATATTGGTAAGATCCATAAAAGGTAAAACGTTCAAAATAAAAGCTAGGATAGGTTAAATAGTTTAGAAAATAAATAAGAAACACCTAATCATCAAGGATAACCAGAAATTTGTGATCTTTATAAGGTTAAGAGTAATGAAATTAGGTAAATCCTCTCTTTTCAACCTAATTGTGATTAAGGCATTTGTTAATACAAGAATATAGATATTGTTGAGATCTTAATTTAATCCATAACACAATATCTTATGTGAAGATAAAGCATAAAAAAAACCGCTTATCAGTTTATCGCTGAAAGCGGCTTCTTATAAGAAACTAACTTATTAATTCACCATTAAGGTGCAACGTTAAGTACAGGACTTGTTAGCGGGCGAATAATGTTATCTGGTGAAGTTGAAACTTCTTCACCTAGTGCATTATTAAGCTGAATTAAGTCATTTTCGTTTAATGTACCACGTGCGTATTCAATATTTAATTGGTTGATTAAATAGTCATAACGTGCGTTAGATAATTTCTGTTTGGCATCGTAAAGTGTTGTTGTGGCATTTAACACATCAACAATAGTACGAGTACCCACTTGATAACCGGCTTCAGTTGCATCTAATGAACTTTGTGCAGAAACAACAACTTGTTGATATGCTTTGATGCTACTGATTGATGCAGAAATATTGTTATAAGAAGAACGCGCGATTTGGACAATAGAGCGATAAACCGACTCTAATTGTTCGCTTGCACTAGTAAAGCCATATTGTGCTTGTTCAACTTGTGAGCTTGTTCTGCCACCGGTATATAATGGAATTTTAACAGATAAACCAATACTATTTTGACCACTGTAACTATTACGGCTACTAACATCTGCTGGTGGTAATGCACTACCATGATTATGGCTATTTGATACGCCTGTTGATGCATTTAAATCGACAGTAGGTAAGTGACCTGATTGTGCTAAACGAATATTTTCGCGAGCTAAATCTTGACCTAAACGTGCACTCAATAAACTTAAGTTACGCTCTTCGGCATCTTTTAACAGTTTCTCAATAGAATCTGGTGAGGTTGTTGAAAAACGGCTGATGTTTAGTGATGCCAGATTAATGTAATAGATACCACTGACTTGGCGCAGTTTCTCTAATGCGTTATCTAACTGGTTACGACCAGCTACTTCTTGTGCCAGTACGCTATCATAATTTGCACGCGCATTTTGTACGTCAGTAATTGCAACTAAACCTACATTAAAACGTTGAGTTGTTTGATCTAACTGGCGGTAAACTTGTTCTTTTTGCGCTTCAATAAATGATAATGAATCAATAGCACGTAAAACATCAAAGTAAGCGGTAGCAGTGTCTAAAATCAGCTTTTGCTGACTTGTTTGGTAAGTGACATCACTCATGCCTGCTGTTTTTTCTTGCAGGTTTAACTGGCGCCATAATGACATGTTAAACACACTTTGAGTTAGCGTTAAACTTGCGCCAATAGAATTGGATTCGGTATCTCTTGCGTCACGGTAACCGCTTTTATAATCTGCGGATGCGCCTAATCCTAATTGTGGTAATAATGAACCACGAACTTCATTGATTTTTTCAAAAGCGCTGTTTCGTTCCGCTAATGACTTGCGTAACTCAGGGTTACTGTCCTTTGCTTTTTGATAAACTTGAAGCAGATCCTCAGCCTGACTTGCAGTGCTGAATCCTGCCAAACTCATCGTGACCAAAAGAGAGAGCAGTTTTTTCATTTTAATTCCTTGTTGCAACAGTTTCGCTGAGTTGCCTCTGTTAATCTTGATTGGGGATAATTCTAGCAGATTGTTTCCCTAAGTAGGGGTAGCCATTTGTGCCATATCCTTTTATTTTAGATTAACTTTACATGAATTGTTGGCAAATTTCTTTAAATCTGTATTAAACGTAAGCAATAAAAAGACTCTTAAATGTAACTTAAGGAACATTGTATGAAGAAAAGGGAAAGTATACCATTTTTATACGGTCGTGAAGACGTGAAATTGCTCAATCAAAGAGATTTATATAAAGGCTTTTTCCGTATGACCGAGTACCGCTTTAAACATCGCCTTTTTGAAGGCGGATGGAGTGAAGAAGTCAAACGTGAAGTATTTGAGCGAGGCAATGCGGGTGTTTTGTTAGCTTATGATCCTAAACGTGATGAAGTCGTATTAATTGAGCAAATTCGTATTCCCGCGTATGAAACTAGTGAAACACCTTGGTTACTAGAAGTGATTGCCGGCATGGTTGAACAAGGCGAAAGCCCAGAAGACGTTGTTAGACGTGAAGCCCAAGAAGAAGCGGGCGTTATTGTTGGGCGATGTGAGCCAATTATTAGTTACCTTTCTAGTCCTGGTGGCACCAGTGAAAGAATGCATGTCTATGTTGGCGAAGTTGATGCAACAACGGCAAAAGGTATTCATGGGTTAGCGTGTGAGAACGAAGATATTCGTGTTCATGTAGTGAGCCGAGAACAAGCCTATCGTTGGGTTGAAGAAGGCATTATTGATAATGCAGCCTCTGTTATTGCTCTGCAATGGTTACAACTTCATCATATTGCACTAAGAGAGCGTTGGTTAGTAATTTAATACATGAATAAACGGTTAAAGGGTGTTTTTAACGATATTATCAAGTAGAGTAACTATCTCTAAGTGTACGATATCAAATGAATTAAATTGTAAAATGAAGTGAAAAAAACGTGACTGAAAGCGAGAATATTTCTCACTAATCTTTTGAAATGTGTATTGGTTGGCAGATCTTTACTACGAAAATACGTTAACATAACGGCTAATGAGAGTGAAACAAGGAAACCTTTTGGAAAGCCAGCTTGAATTATCGGTGAAACACAAAAACACCGTAAGAATATTACAAATCACAGACACCCACCTCTTCGCTAATGTGGAGGATACTCTGCTGGGTATTAATACCTATCGTAGCTACCATGCGGTATTAAATGCGATTAGAGAGCAGGGGCTTGAGGTGGACTTGATTGTTGCGACAGGTGACTTAGTTCAAGATCAAACCTTTGAAGCTTATCAGCATTTCGCTGATGGCATTGCAACGCTAACACCCCCTTGTGTTTGGTTGCCGGGTAATCATGACTATCAACCTGCGATGATTGATGCTTTAAATCAGGCGGGTATTTTGTCGGCAAAACAAGTGTTGATTGGTGATAGTTGGCAAATGTTGTTATTAGATAGCCAAATTCAAGGTGTTCCTCATGGTGAGTTATCAGATTGTCAGCTAGATTGGCTAACACGTTGTCTTGAAAGTCAAAAACATAGAGATACGATCATTTTGTTACATCATCATCCTATGCCTTCAGGATGCACATGGTTAGATCAACATAGTTTAAGAAATTCTCAAGAATTAGCTGAACGCTTAAAAGGCCATACTCAGGTAAAAATGATGCTTTGTGGTCATATTCATCAAGAAATGGATGAAATGTGGAATTGCATTCGTATGTTGGCAACGCCTTCGACTTGTATTCAGTTTCGCCCTCATTGCACGAATTTTACCTTAGATACGGTTTCTCCAGGTTGGCGCTATTTAGAAATGTCTCTTTCATCGGATGAAAAAGGTAAAGTTGAAACACAGGTATATCGTTTATCAGGCACTGAATTCTGTCCTGATCTTGATGCGGATGGCTATTAATCGATGTCTCGTATTCTCTATTTACATGGTTTTAATAGCTCACCCAAATCAGCAAAAGCCCAAGCTTTTCGCCAATGGTTAGAAGCAACGCATCCTGAAATTGAATTAATAGTGCCTCAATTGCCACCTTACCCAAAAGAAGCAGCTCAGCTAATTGAAACATTAGTGAAAGAAAATGCACAGGATAAGTTAGGGTTGATCGGTTCATCATTAGGTGGTTATTTATCGATCTGGTTATCTCAGCGTTTTAATTTATCTGCTGTTGTTGTTAATCCCGCTATTCGTCCTTTTGATCTTTTGCAGAATTTCTTGGGAGAAAACGAAAATCCCTATACACATCAAAAATATAGATTAGAACCTCACCATATGGATGAGTTACTTGCCTTGCGTATTCCTGTAATTACATCACCCGAACTTATTTGGTTGCTTCAACAAACTGGAGATGAAATACTTGATTATCGTCAAGCTGTCTCATATCTTGGCGCGTGTAGGCAAACCGTAGAATCGGATGGAAATCACGCATTTGTGGGTTTTGAACGTTTTTTTCCAAAAATTATTCAATTTTTAAAGATAATTTAGCCTTTCGGTTAATTAACCTGTAAAACGTAGGTTGATGCATCTACCCGAAAATTAATATCATATTGCCGCAAACACCTGTTATTATAAACAGCATTTTCTAACAGCGAACCGCAGATTAAAACAATGACTCAATCAAGTTATAACGCAAAGGATATTGAGGTTCTTAATGGTCTAGAACCAGTACGTCGTCGTCCTGGCATGTACACTGATACGACTAGACCGAACCATTTGGCACAGGAAGTGATAGATAATAGCGTGGACGAGGCGCTTGCGGGACACGCATCGAAGGTCGATGTCATTTTATATGAAGACCAATCTATCGAAGTTATCGACAATGGGCGAGGAATGCCTGTCGATATTCATCCTGAACTTAAAGTCTCTGCTATCGAGTTAATTCTTGCTCACCTTCATGCCGGAGGAAAATTCTCTAATAAAAACTATCAATTTTCCGGTGGGTTACATGGTGTAGGGATCTCGGTTGTTAACGCACTTTCTAAGCGTATTGAAGTGACAGTTCGTCGTGATGGTAAGATTTATCAAATTGCCTTTGAAAATGGTGATAAAGTCGAAGAGTTGCACGAAATTGGAACTTGTGCAAAGCGAGATACTGGAACAAGTGTGCATTTTTGGCCTGATGGCTCTTATTTTGATGTTCCTCGCTTTTCCTCCAAAAGCTTATCTCACGTATTAAAAGCCAAAGCTGTATTGTGTCCCGGTGTTAATGTCTCTTTTGTTGATAAAGTGAATAAAACACAAGAAAACTGGTGCTACGCTGATGGTTTAACCGATTATTTAAGTGAAGCTGTTGCTGAATTTATTCGCCTTCCTGAAGAGCCTTTCACTGGAAAATTTGAAGGGGATAATGAGGCCGTTGAATGGTCTATGTTATGGCTACCCGAAGGTGGCGATTTACTCACTGAAAGTTATGTTAACTTAATCCCGACTGTTCAGGGGGGGACACACGTTAATGGTTTACGCCAGGGGGTGTTAGATGCAATGCGTGAATTTTGTGAATTCCGTAATTTACTCCCACGAGGCATTAAATTAACTGCTGACGATACATGGGAGCGTTGCGCTTATGTATTATCAGTCAAAATGCAAGATCCTCAATTTGCAGGGCAAACCAAAGAGCGACTCTCTTCAAGACAAACCAGTGCGTTTGTTGCAAGTGCTGTAAAAAATGCCTTTAGCTTATGGTTAAATCAGAATGTTCAAGTTGGTGAATTACTCGCTGAGATGGCTATTAGTAGTGCTCAGCGTCGTATGCGAGCCGCAAAAAAAGTAGTGAGAAAAAAACTCACTTCTGGGCCTGCACTACCTGGAAAATTGGCTGATTGTACTTCTCAAGATTTACGATATACCGAACTGTTTTTAGTTGAAGGGGACTCTGCGGGAGGCTCGGCGAAACAAGCGCGTGATCGTGAATATCAAGCGATTATGCCACTGCGCGGTAAAATTCTAAATACATGGGAAGTCTCTTCTGATGAAGTGCTTGCTTCACAAGAGGTACATGATATCTCTGTGGCAATTGGAATGGACCCTGATAGTGATGATTTAAGCCAATTACGTTACGGTAAAGTTTGTATTCTTGCGGATGCGGACTCTGATGGCTTACATATTGCAACTTTATTATGCGCGTTATTTGTGCGTCATTTCCCTGCTCTTGTTAAGCAAGGGCACGTTTATATGGCAATGCCACCGCTTTACCGTATTGATTTAGGTAAAGAAGTCCATTATGCCCTTGATGAATCAGAAAAAAATGCCATTTTACAACGTTTAAGTCGTAAAAAAGGAAAGCCTAACGTACAGCGCTTTAAAGGGTTGGGGGAGATGAACCCGCTTCAATTGCGTGAGACCACGCTTGATCCTAATACGCGCCGTTTAGTGCAATTGGTAATTGATGAAGAAAATTATCAAGAAACTCTAGGCATGATGGATATGTTGTTAGCGAAAAAACGCTCTGAAGATCGCCGAAATTGGTTACAAGAAAAAGGCGATGAAGTTGACATCGAAGTGTAATGGATACCACAAGAGTCTGAGGAAAATATCGAATGAGTGAATTGACTCATGATGGTGTAGAGCGTCAACCGCTCCACTTATTTACAGAGAATGCCTATCTCAACTATTCCATGTACGTCATTATGGATCGTGCATTACCTTTTATTGGAGATGGGCTAAAACCTGTGCAACGTCGTATTGTTTATGCGATGTCAGAGCTAGGCTTAAGCAATAGCGCCAAATTTAAAAAATCAGCTCGTACTGTTGGTGACGTGTTAGGTAAATATCACCCTCATGGTGATATTGCATGTTATGAAGCAATGGTACTAATGGCTCAGCCTTTCTCTTATCGTTATCCGTTAATTGACGGACAAGGTAACTGGGGGGCACCGGATGATCCGAAATCTTTCGCTGCAATGCGTTATACCGAATCACGCCTTTCAAAATATTCACAAACTTTATTGAGTGAATTAGGGCATGGTACGGTAGATTGGATCCCTAATTTTGACGGCACAATGCAAGAGCCGAAAATGTTGCCTGCACGCTTACCTAATATCGTGCTTAATGGCACAACAGGTATTGCTGTTGGGATGGCAACGGATATTCCACCGCATAATGCACGTGAAATTGGACAAGCTTTAGTGATGCTTTTAGATAATCCTGATGCGGGATTATCTGACGTAATGCAATATGTTCAAGGTCCTGATTATCCGACTGAAGCTGAAATTATTACGGCTCAAGACGATATTAAAAAAATCTATAAAACGGGTCGCGGTTCGGTCAGAATGCGAGCTGTTTGGCATAAAGAAGAGGGATGCGCGGTTATCACAGCGTTACCTCATCAAGTTTCTGGCGCCAAGGTACTTGAGCAAATTGCAGCCTTGATGCGAGCCAAAAAACTGCCTTTAGTTGAAGATTTGCGTGATGAATCTGATCACGAAAATCCAACTAGACTTGTGATTGTTCCTCGTAGTAATCGTGTTGATTTAGAGCAAGTGATGTACTACTTGTTTGTGAATACTGATTTAGAGAAAAGTTATCGCGTTAACCTGAATATGATTGGGTTAGATAACCGCCCAGCAGTAAAAGGATTACTGACGATTTTAAATGAATGGCTGGTGTATCGTCGCCAAACAGTCACAAATCGTCTAAATCATCGCTTAGAAAAAGTGTTACGTCGCTTAGAAATTCTCAAAGGTTTATTAATTGCTTATCTTAATATTGATGAAGTGATTGAGATTATTCGTCATGAAGATGAGCCAAAAGCAGAATTAATGCGTCGCTTTGAGTTATCTGATATTCAAGCTGAAGCTATTTTAGAGTTACGTTTACGTCATTTAGCCAAACTTGAAGAGATAAAACTAAAAGGTGAAAGTGACGAGCTTGAAAAAGAACGTGACAGTATTGAGAAATTATTAAGTTCACCACGTCGTTTAAATACGTTATTGAAAAAAGAGATTGAAGCAGACGCGAAAGAATTTGGTGATGACAGGCGTTCTCCTATTCGCCCTCAAGAAGAAGCGAAAGTGGTTAATGAACAAGATATGTTGCCATCAGAGCCTGTGACTATTGTGCTGTCTGAAATGGGCTGGGTACGTAATGCAAAAGGACATGATATTGATCCTAGCGGTATGAGTTATCGTGCTGGGGATAGTTATCACAGTGCGGTCCGTGGGATGAGCAATCAGCCTGTTCTGTTCCTTGATTCTACAGGCCGAAGCTACACTCTAAGTCCGAATGATATGCCTTCTGGGCGAAGCCAGGGTGAACCATTAACAGGAAAATTAACTTTCCCACCTGAGGCTAGTGTGAAATACATGTTAGCTGGCAGTACAGGGCAAGAATATTTGCTGGCAACAAAAGAAGGTTATGGTTCTGTCCTCTCTTACGATGAGATGGAAACAAAAAATAAAACGGGTAAAGGGTTACTGACAGTTTCAGAAGGAACCGAGTTACTTGAGCCTTTCTTAGTTGATCCACAGAAAAAGAATGATCAATATTGGTTTATTATCATCACGGATAAAACACGTATTTTAGCCATTTCAGCAGAACAACTGAATGAAATGAATAAAAAAGGGCGTGGAACGCGCTTAGTTGCGTTAGGCAAAGAGCAAGGTGATGTAATTGAACAAATGCTATTCGCACCTAAAAATGAAGCATTAATCTTTACTGTAGATGGTCAACATGAAGTACTGAAAGCCGAAGAGATTAGCTATTTTAGTGGCAATGCAGGTGATGAACCTATTCCATTAAAACATCTACATCCTGAAGCTGTTACGGTCATTATGTCCGAAAAAGGACTCATTCGTTGCCAGAAAGGCCATAATATAGATGCTCAATCTGTTGGCTTTAAAGCAGGTGATGATTATTTCGCTGCTATTGAAGGAATGAGCAATCAGCCTGTACACTTAATAGATACCACAGGTCAAAGCTATACTGTTGATGTTGATGCCTTGCCTTCAGGCCGTAGTAAAGGCGACGCGCTGACTGAACGATTAAAAATTCAGAAAGGTGCGCAGTTACGCCATATTGTTATGGGCGAAAGCACCGATAAGATCTTAATGGCATCTGATGCTGGTTATGGTTTTATCTGCCAAGTCGATGATTTAACTTCTAAAAATAAAGCAGGAAAATCATTACTAACATTACCTGAAAATGCATTACCTTTACCGCCGCAACGTTTGAATAATGAGCTGACTGATCTCATCATGATCATTACTAAAGGCGGTAGAATGCTGATCTTTGAAGCAGCAGAATTGCCAACGATGGTAAAAGGAAAAGGAAACCAGATGGTTTCTATTCCTGCTTCACAAGCTGCAAGTGGTGAGGATAATGTCGCTTGGTTACGTGTACTACCAGAAAATGCTTCAGTAACACTGCATTTTGGCAAGCGTAAACTGACAATGTCGATGAATGAGTTAGTTAGCTTTAAAGCAAAACGTGGACGCCGAGGAACCTCATTACCTCGCGGTGCTCAAGTTATCGATCATATTGATATTGAAACAAATTAAATTTAATACTTAATTGATATTTAGTGGGTCTATTGACCCACTTCTATTTAGGACGCTAAAACTTATGTTAGCCATTATTCGAGGCATTATTGTCATTCTTTACACCATTATTGTGGTGACGTTTGGAATAATTTATTGCATGTTTTCACCAAGAAATCCCAAACATGTAATGACTTATGGACGAGCATTTGGCAAGTTATCTCGTATTTTTGGGATTAAGCTTGTTGAACGTTTTCCAAAAGATGCAAAAAGCTATGGCCCAAGTATTTATATTGGAAACCATCAAAATAATTTTGATATGGTAACAATGTCGAATGCAGTACAACCTAATACAGTGACTGTGGGCAAAAAAAGCTTAATTTTTATTCCTTTTTTTGGCCAATTATATTGGATCACGGGTAATATTTTGATTGATAGAGCGAATCGCTCTAAAGCTCATGGCACAATTTCACAAGTTGCCGATCAAATTAAATCGAAGAAAATTTCAGTGTGGATGTTTCCTGAAGGAACGCGTAGTCGTGGACGTGGGCTATTACCATTTAAAACAGGGGCGTTTCATGCTGCAATTCAAGCTGGTGTACCTATTATTCCGGTTTGTGTGTCGACAACCCAAGGTAAAATTAAACTCAATCGCTGGAATAATGGCTACGTGATTGTTGAAATGTTGCCTCCGATTGATGTTTCAAAATACACCAAAGATCAAGTTCGGGAATTAGCTGAAGATTGTCGCCAAATTATGAAAGCGAAAATTGAAGAGTTAGATAAAGAAGTTGAAGAGATGAATAATCGTGATTTTCCCGGTAAATTAAATTAATACTTATTTAATTCCTTTGATTGTGCAGATAGCAGATATAAGCCTGATTTTCAGGCTTATATCATTTTTAATTTATGAAAACATACTAGATTATCAACTATTTTTAGGATTTATGTCACATCCGCGCTATTATGCTCCCGTAATTTCATTTAAGTCCTTTTGTCTTTAAATCACAGCAGCTTTTTTCCTGTCCAATATTTTTGATTATGCGGTAGGAATATTTGTATTTTGTTGCGGAGAAAGTATGTCATTTAGTCGTCGCCAGTTTATTCAGGCTTCAGGCTTAGCGGTATGTCTGGGCTCAATATCTTCTTCTGTTCGTGCTGAATCAGTCAATGATAAACAATTACCAATACCGCCATTGCTCGAATCTCGCCATGGTCAGCCTCTCTTTTTGACGTTGCAAAACGTGCATTGGGCGTTTAATGGTGCGCAAAAAGCGCAGGTTTGGGGCATTAATGGCTCAACTCCAGGACCAACAATTAAAGTTAGAAGTGGCGATGATATAAAACTTATTTATAGTAACCGTCTTAGTGAAGCTGTATCCATGACGGTAAGTGGTCTATTAGTTCCGGGCACACAAGTCGGGGGTGCCGCCAGATTAATGTCGCCAGGCGCTTATTGGTCGCCAGTATTACCCATTCGCCAAAAAGCGGCAACGTGTTGGTATCACGCTAATACTCCTTTTAAAATGGCGTCTCATGTTTATAACGGGCTGGTGGGAATGTGGATTGTGGAAGATGAAGAGAGCCGATCTCTACCTTTACCCAAAGAGTATGGTGTAAATGATTTTCCGCTAATAATTCAAGATAAACGAATTGATAATTTTGGTACACCGCAATACGACAAAGAAGCTGCAAGTGACGGTTTTTATGGTGATACGTTACTCGTAAATGGGCGTGAAGATCCTTATATCGAAGTTTCTAGAGGTTGGATCCGTTTACGTTTAGTTAATGCATCTAATGCTCGCCGTTATGAATTAACTGCAAATGATGGTCGATCGCTTTACCTTATCGCCTCAGATCAAGGTTTATTAACTTCTCCCGTTGAATTGAAATCAGTGCCAATGGCACCAGGCGAAAGACGTGAAATACTCGTTGATATGTCTGAAGGGGGAGATGTCATCATTACAGCGGGGCAAAGTGCCGGATTTATGGACAGACTTCGTGGTATTTTTGAGCCTTCTGACTTATTACGTAATGCCAATATATTGACGATTAAACCGACAGGATTAATGTCATTAGTTACTGATAAAGCGCCTCAACAATTAGCACTAGATGACACACAAATTACGACCTCGATTCAGCCTAGAACCATTCAACTTCATAACAGTCCCCCAGGTATCAATAATGCTCGTTGGGAGCTTTCAAGAATTGATTTGGTGGGTAAACAAAATGGCTGGGAACGTTGGCTTGTCACTGTACCAACACCTCAATCATTCCATATTGAAGGTGCTCGCTTTAAAGTAATTAATCATAATGGGCAAAAACCTTCACCTGCGGATTTTGGTTGGAAAGATACGGTTTGGATCGAAAGCCAGAGTGAGTTACTAGTAGAGTTAAAGCAGCCTTCTTATACTCACTTTCCTTTCCTGTATTACAGCCAGTTACTAGAAAATGCGGATAAAGGAATGGTAGGACAAATGGAAATCATGCCTGCAGAATAATAGTTTAGCAATAACACTAAATTAAATTAAAAGAAAAACAGTATTTTTAAAACAAAAATACTGTTTTTTTTATATCTAAATAATGCAGATTATATTTTTTCGACTAAAGTTAAATAGAGAATAATATTCTTATGTTTAATTTGTTAATTAATTTAGTGTGATTGTTTTTTTATCTACATTCTCTTTATTAAATTGATTTAAATATTGATATTAATGGAATCAATGTTGATTAAAGTTAGTTTTAACTTTTTGTAATATAATGTGTTGCGATCTAAATGTGTTTAATCTATCTGTTAATTTGTGATTGCCTAGTCAATCTATCTATTTTTATGGCATGAAATCATATTTTTGAGATACTCTTCAAGTAATTATTTCTCTAGAAACAAGAGAATCTTTGCGTCTTTTATTTTTGATCCTTAATAAATGTTATTAATTTAAATATAACTGAAGGTACAGAATGAACAAAGAAATAGCTTTAAGTCACCATCACAAAATGAATAAAAAAAATAGAATAAATAAAAATATATTTCAACTCTCCCTTGTTGCATCCGCGTTACTTTTTTCTGGATATTCCGTTGCATATTCAGAAGCTGGACAATTAGGTGATACAAAAAGTTGGGAAAGCCAAGAATATCAAAAAGATTGGGGCTTGGCGGCCATGAATGCCTCTAGTGCTTATGCACTTGGTTTCCATGGGCAAGGTGCCAAAATCGGTGTAATGGACTCTGGTGCATTATTGTCACATCCAGAATTGAATGATGCACGGTTTCATGCTGTGAAAGCCAAAGGCCAATATGGTTCAACTGGCATGCGTTATCCTCAGGAAATGGGGGGACATTATGAAAAAGGCCAGGCCTTTGATGTTGATGGAGGTTGGATCAAAGGTGTGAATGATACACACGGAACACATGTTACAGGTACCGTAGGCGCAAGCCGTGATGGTAATGGTATGCATGGTGTAGCGTGGGGAGCTGATGTTTATTTAGGAAATACTGGCGCGACAGATAGCAATAACTACGGTCCTTATCAAGATTACACTTATTTCTACACTGGCTGGAAAGCCATGGTCGATGCTGGAGCTCAAGTTATTAATAATAGTTGGGGAACAAACCCTCGAATTGTTAATACGGTTCCAACTAAAGGACCTGATGGCGGTAATACAACCGTACACATGCCTGTAGATACCACTGCGCAAACTGAATATGAATATTTCTACTTTAAAAAAGTCTATGGTGATAAACCTTCCTTTGTTGATGCGGCTTATGACGCAGTAAAAGGCACTAACGTTGTACAAGTATTTACAACCGGTAACCGTGACTTTGCTCAGCCTTATTATCGCCCTCTTTATCCTTACTTTAATCCTGAAGCAGAAAAACATTGGATTGCGGTTGCAGGCCTGAAACAGAATGCGGACAAGTCGGGTTATGAATTAGAAAAAATCTTCAATGAAGCGGGTAATGCGAAATGGTGGACAGTTGTTGCACCAGGTCGTTACATTTATTCGTCAGTTGTTGATGAAGAAGGGAATGCAGGTTGGGATACTTTTAGTGGTACATCAATGGCAGCTCCTCACGTTACGGGTGCCATGGGTGTATTGATGTCACGTTACGAGTCAATGAATGCGATGCAAATACGTGATGTGATGTTTACAACGGCTAACCATCATAATCCAGATGGTTCTTTATATGATAGCTGGACTGCAGCAGAAGGAACGCCTGACGTGCGCTATGGTTGGGGTACTCCGGATTTAGATAAAGGGATGTATGGTCCGGGTCAATTCTTAGGTAAATTTGAATACAACTTAAGCATGACCCCACTTGATGTTTGGACAAATGATATTTCACAAACTGCGTTAGATTTACGTGAACAAGAAGATCTCGCATGGTTGAAGGAATATACAGATAAAGGCATTGCAGCTGGTGGTGATTACAATCTAGGGACTGATTTTGTTATCAACGATGGTAATCCAGATCCAACGTCTCATATTGTTAGTAAAGAAGATGCTGAAAAATGGCGTAAAGAGTATTACCAAAAACGAGCTGATGCTATTCAAGCTAAAATTGATGCTGGTTTATATGACGGCGCTTTAGTTAAGAAAGGTGAAGGTACCTTAGTGATGACGGGCGATAATACTTATCGTGGTGGTACAACAGTCGAGCAAGGTACTTTATATGGCTTTACTGAATCATTTGGTACAGAAGCAGTTAATGTTAATGGTGGCAAATTAGGTGTTATTGATCGCTATAATGATACTTTCACTCAACAAGGCCAATTAGCATCAAACGAAAACCACAAAGCCAATATTAATATCAACGATAAAGGCACGTATTTAGTGACTGTTGGGCATGATGTTAATGTCGGCGATATGTCCTTAAATAAAGGGGCAAGTTTAGATATTGGTGCTGATAGTGAAGGTCAATTAAAAGATATTTACCTTAATAATACCGTTGCAACAGGTACTGTTAATGCAGAAAATTTAGTTGATAATCGTACTAAAACTAAAATGTTAGCGAATAACAACCCAGATAGTGATTACGCATTATTTAATAAAAATGTTTCTGTAAAAGACAACACCATTACAGGCACATTAAGTAAAAAGGAAAATACGTCTTTAGCGACTTTTGCTAATAATGAAAATGGTCGTTCTATTGCCAATGCTTTAGATAATACAGGTAGTGGTGATTTATTTAATGCTGTACTTCCTATGAATGAAAGGGATCTGAATAAGACCTACGGATCATTAGGTAGTGATATGTATTTAAATGCCAACAGTGCGAGTGTGGTAAATGTGTTAGGGTTAACTCGTACAGTGAAAGATCAAGCCATGGGTATTGGTCAAGGTCGTTATGCTACATTGGATAACAGTAACGCACGTATTTGGATGACAGGCATTGGCCAATGGGGTAATGCTGATTATGGTCATAGCAATATGGATGTTGATTTCTATGTCGGCTTATTAGGCGCAGAAATTGATGTGACTGAAAATACCAAAGCTGGTCTCTTCTTTGGTGCCGGCTCAACCAAATATAAAGGTAATGAGCACGGTAAAATAGACAGTAACGATATCCATATTGGTGCTTATGGCGTGTCTAATTTATATGATGTGGCTTCATTAAACTATGGTTTCACACATACTAACCAAGATAGAGATGCCAAAAGAACACTTTGGGTAGGAAAAAATGCAGGTTATAACTCAACCAGTTATGATGCAAAAATTACTCAAATTTTCTTAGAAGGTGCTTATACTCAATTTAATACTAATCAGTACTCTATTGAGCCATATGCAGGATTTAGTTGGTTGCGTGTATCAACCGATGATATCAATGAAAATGTCGGTAATATGAAATTTACCACCAAGACTGATTCACAAGATATTCAAGTCGGTACTATCGGTTTACGTGGTGGATATCCATTTATGGCTGGCAGCATTAATATGGCATTAAAAGGCGATATTTCTGCAAGTCATTTATTTGGCGATAACCGTCCTGAATCACGTCTATTCTTATCAAATTCTGGTGATGCAACATTGCGCGGTGGCAAACTGGATAATCTGTTTGGTGTTGGTTTCGGTGTTGATGCGCAATTAAGCAAATCAACCACTTTCGGGCTTTCTTACCAAGGCCAATATAATAGTGATGTAAGCTCAAGTGGCATTAATGCAACCCTAAAAATTAATTTCTAATTATATTTAGGTTGTTTTCTATAAAAGGTCTTTAGTGATAAGGGCCTTTTTTTGTATGAATATACAGATAAATAAAGGAATGTATTGCTATGAAATAAGGAGTTATTATGCATATAAACGAGACTAAATTTAAAATTAATCAAGTAGACGATTTTAATATAAACAAAAAAGAAAAATACAAAATAAAAAATGAAATTAATAGTATATTAAACGTTTTTAGTCATTTTTATGTGGTTGAGAGAAATGAAAATTTTTCATCTAAATTATCTTTTTTTATAAAAAAAATATTTAATTTAAAGACGAGTTTGGTTTTTTTGTTAGATAAAAGTCAGCATGCTAAGTTGAATAATTTATCCACTCTTTTTTGTGGTGATGAAAAAATAGAGTTTAAGAATTGCAAATTAATAAATTCTGACTTTATTAGTATTAAAAGAGAAGTATTAGATTCTTTATTTTTAAGTTTAAATACGGCAATAAAAAATGATTCTCATGATAATGCTAAAAAAATAATACAAACCTATCTTTATGATAAATCTAAAACAAAAGGAGATTTCATTGCTATACTTAGCATCTCTTTAGATTTGATTAATCATTATCAAAAAGAAAAATTTGAACAATTGAGTAGGCATAGTTCAGAATGTTCTAGTATGTGAGATTATATTAAACCTAGCTATAAACAGCATATTGACATGGCATTAAATTATGCTTGTAAAGAGATTAATGGAAAAAAATCTACTAAAATGGGTAATTCAATAATTTACTTGGTTAATACAATGCATAATATTTATTCTATGGAAATGGAGAAGAGATTTATTATAAATATAGCTAAATGTTTTATTGGTAAAACGGTGAAGTATAATGTTGGAAATTATAATAATGATAGTTTTACAAAAATGATAATAAACCTCTTGATAAATAAATTAAAAAACAATGAAGGCGTTAAGGAGTTTGTCGATAATATGCTTGGTTCTGGATTGTTAGATTATAATGATATCATTAAAGAAAAAGAAAAAACAGCAGAGGATGAATGCTATATATCTGATTACAATAAAAAAATAAAGAATGTTTTTAGTGAAAATATAAATAGTGATGAAATTAAAAACAATATAGCGAAGGTTATTAGAGATAATTATGAGATTATTTTAAGCCAAATGAAAAATAAGTCTAATTATCTTGAAAACGAAAGGGTTTTACTGGGTGTTATTGATTATTTAAAGAGTGAAAATAATTTTAATTTAAATTTAGTATAATGAGTTATTCCTCTTTAATGAAATTTATTAAAGAGGTTTTTTAATTTAACTCAACGCGACTTTAATCCCCAAACCAATCAATACTACACCGAGTACTTTATCGATACTTTTTTGGACTTTATTAAGTACCTTTCTGACTGGTGAACTTTGGATTAATAAAACGAGTGAGGGCCAATAAACGATAGCTAATCCCCAGATGATAAAGGCATACCACAGTTTTTCACCAATACTTGAATCAACACTTAGCACTTGTGTGAAAACGGCAAGAAAGAAAAGGGTTGCTTTCGGATTGAGTAGGTTACACAAAAAGCCTTGCATAAAGGCTTTTTTAAAGCTGATTTGTGAATGCTGTGTCGCTTTCTCATCAATCGTATGATTAGATTTTGAGAGTAAGCTATGAAAACCAATCCAGAATAAATACACGGCCCCAGCATATTTTAAAATGGAAAAAAGCCAAGGTGTAGTGGTGATAAGTACAGCAATACCGGCAACACAATACGACATATGCACAAGTAATGCAGCTACAATACCCATTGCGGTCATCATTGCAGCAGAGCGTTGATAACGTGCCGCATTTTTTACAACGAGAAAAAAGTCAGGGCCTGGTGAGATCATACCAAGTAAAGCAATTGTAAAAACGACTAAAGAAGTTTCAAGCATAATAGCGCCTTGCATATAACAATATTATAATGATTGAATCTTATATGATTAAGTTAACACTTCGAGTATAAAGCAATTATTTATTATCTAGGAAGCATAATTTGTATCGACTCAGGTTTTAGCTTTACGTATAGTGTGAGCAGTTTTTTTCCCATCTTTACCCGTAGGTGTGTAAATGAATATTAGTTTAATCGCAGCATTAGCGATGGATCGCATTATTGGTATGGAAAAGGCAATGCCTTGGACATTACCAGGTGACCTCGCATGGTTCAAAAAGAATACGCTAAATAAACCCGTTATTATGGGCCGGGTGACTTATGAATCTATTGGGCGTCCTCTACCGAATCGCCTCAATATTGTGTTAAGTAGCCAACCAGGAACAGATAGTGAAGTTGTTTGGGTGAAGTCTGTAGAAGAAGCTTTGCAAGCCGCTGAAAATTATGACGAAATTATGGTTATCGGTGGTGGTAAAGTGTATGAGCAATTTTTACCTATGGCTAATACACTCTATCTAACACACATCGATGCTGAAGTAATTGGTGATACCACATTCCCTGATTATGAGCCTGATGAATGGGATTCTACTTTTATGGAATATCATGAAGCTGATGAAAACAACTCTCATAACTACTGCTTCGAAATATTAAAAAGAAGAAAATAACAAGAATTAAATAAAAAGGGAGATTAAATATCTCCCTTTTTATTATTCCTATATTATTAATATAAGAATAATAAAAAATAAGATTTATTATACCAACTAAGAATTTTATTTATAAAACTTATTATTTAAACGTGATCATTATTTATATTTTAATAAACTCATTTTATAAGAATAATGTATGAGATATTAATCAATATATAGATTTTTTATTCTCAATATTGTGGTTTTTTCTGCTTATTTCGTATCGAAAAAAAATAAGTTATTGATTTATAGGTGGTAATTTTTATTATTTTTTTTGGTGTTCGTTTTTATATAAGAAATGTTCTTTTTAGTATCAAAAAAACAAATTAGGTAAAAATAAGTAGGGTGGAATGAGTAAAGCGCAAAATTGAGTTTTTTACTTTTTGCGCTTGAAATGAAGATAATGACGAGAGTTACTTTGGTGCAGATAGGCTAGCCTGAGTGAAATATTGTTTATCTTCCCAGCGCAAGCAAGTGAGGTTTCCTCCCCAGCAACACCCAGTATCAAGAGCATATACATTATCAGGAGTGCCTTTTCCTTCAAGAGAGGCCCAATGGCCAAAAATAATGCTATAACCTTCCGGAAGTTGACTTGGTAAATCAAACCAAGGTTTTAATGGTGCAGGGGCTTCTAATGGCTTGTCTTTACAAATCATATCCAATTGACCATTAGGAAAACAGTAGCGCATTCGAGTGAATGCATTGGTACTAAAGCGTAATCGTGCTAAACCAGTAAGTTCTGGTGACCAATTATTGGGTAGATCTCCATACATTGAATTAATAAATAAAGGATAGCTATCACTACTTAAAATGGCTTCGACTTCACGGGCACACATTTTTGCAGTTTCTAAATCCCACTGTGGTGTGATCCCTGCATGCGCCATAATAATTTTCTTTTCTTCATCAACTTGAAGCACAGGTTGGCGTCTTAACCAATTAATTAACTCATCTACATCTGGAGCATTGAGTAATTCATTAAGTTTATCTCTTGGTTTATTTCGGCTAATTTTTGCAAATACACCTAATAGATGAAGGTCATGATTACCCAAAACAAGTTTTAGAGAAGAGCCTAAGCTTTTTACAAAACGTAGCACTTCAAGTGAGTCTGGTCCTCGAGCAACAAGATCACCCGTTAACCATAATGTGTCCTGTGTAGGATCAAAACTCACTTTATCAAGAAGGTGGCGCAGTTCATGGTAACAGCCATGAATATCACCAATTAAATAAGTTGCCATAATTAATTTATCAATGTTGGAAGTGCAAGGCGGAAAACAGGGATCTCTATTTGAAATAATCGACCGTCAGTATCAATCATTTCATAATGGCCTTCCATTGTTCCCATCGGTGTTTCAAGAACGGCACCACTGGTATAGCTGTAATGCGTACCGGGTTCAATCAGTGGTTGTTCACCGACAACACCTTCACCTCGAACTTCTGTCGTATTACCTTGTGCATTGGTAATTAACCAGTAACGGCGCAGGAGGCGAATTGCACATTTATTCAAATTATGAATTGATACCGTATAAGCGAATACATAGCGTTCATCTTCAGGAGATGATTGGCTTTCGATGTAAACACTTTGTACTTGTATCGCCACTTTTGATGAGGTGAACATAATGCCTCCTGTCTCTGGCTTTATCTTATGCTTGAGTATCTTGCTTTTGTGATAACCAGTTTGCCACTTTACAGTATTGCTCAACAGAAATATTTTCTGCGCGAGCAGTCGGGTCGATCCCCAGAGCAACCATATCTTCTGCTGTTAGCAATCCACCTAAACTGTTACGCAATGTTTTGCGTCGTTGGTTAAATGCTTGAGCGGTAATACGGCTTAGCATTGCAATATCCGTAACTGGATATGGCTTTTCTTTGTAAGGGATCAAGCGAACAACGGCTGAATCCACTTTTGGTGCTGGTTTAAATGAAGTAGGTGGAACTTCAAGTACAGGAATGATTTGGCAATAATATTGCGCCATCACACTTAAGCGTCCATAAGTTTTGCTACCGTGACCAGCAACAAGGCGATTAACCACTTCTTTTTGCAACATAAAGGTCATATCAGAAATAGCATCAGCAAAACTGAAAAGGTGGAACATAAGTGGAGTGGAAATATTATAAGGCAAGTTACCAAAGACACGCAGAGGCTGCTGACGTTCTTTTGCTAATTGTGCAAAATCAATTGTCATTGCATCTTGCTGAATAATGGTCAGCTTGTCTTTTAATGTAGGATGAACTTCTAAACGAGCAGCTAAATCACGGTCGATTTCAACTACTGTCATTTTATCCATTCTCGCGCCAACGGGTTCTGTGATAGCGCCTAAACCGGGACCAATTTCAACAATGGCCTCACCAGGTTGTGGATAAATAGATTCAACAATACTTTCAATAATATAGCTGTCTGTTAAAAAGTTCTGCCCGAAGCGTTTGCGGGCAAAGTGCCCCTGATGGACTCTATTATTCATTACAATTTTGTATCATATTAATGGCTAAATTTAATGCGGTGCAAAAACTGCCAGCATCTGCGCTTTTTGTACCTGCTAGCTCAAGGGCTGTGCCATGATCAACAGAGGTACGAATAAAGGGAAGACCGAGTGTTATATTCACTGCACGACCGAAACCTTCATATTTTAGCACAGGTAATCCCTGATCGTGATACATCGCTAGTACAGCATCAGCATGCGTTAAATATTTAGGCTGAAAAAGGGTATCAGCAGGATAAGGCCCATGGAGGCTAATGCCTTGCTGACGTAATTGTGTTAATGCAGGCTCAATAATATCAATTTCTTCACGCCCCATATGGCCACTTTCCCCAGCATGAGGATTAAGGCCACAAACATAAATTTGAGGTTCTGCTATGCCAAATTTAGTTTTTAAATCATGATTTAAAATGGTGATAATTTCATGCAGTAGTTCACCTGTAATAGCATCGGCGACATCTCGTAGAGGCAAATGTGTGGTTGCTAGCGCGACTCTTAATGTGTCTGTTGCTAACATCATGACCACACGTTCACAGTGACTACGATCGGCAAAAAACTCGGTGTGTCCTGTGAAATGTACACCCGCATCATTAATAATTCCTTTATGAACGGGGCCAGTTACTAATGCAGAGAATTCGCCATTAAGACAGCCATCACAAGCACGAGCTAATGTTTCTACAACGTATAACCCATTGCGTGCATCTAATGCACTTGGAATAACATTGGTATGAAGTGCAATAGGGAGTACACAAATTTGGCTTGGAGTGTGTGCTTGAGGTGGTGTGGCAGGATCGTATTCAACTAATGAAAGAGGCAGGTTTAGTAATTCTGCTCTTGTTTTAAGTAACTGAGGATCAGCACAAACAACCCAAGGTAAATCCCAATTCATTTGTGCTAATGAGATAATCAGGTCAGGACCAACCCCGGCTGGTTCGCCGGGGGTGATAACAAGTGGTTTTATTTGCTTAGTTTGCATTATTCTCGTTCATTATTTTCACATAAGCCCCTACTCGTAGCTCTTGCATCCAGTTTTGTACTTCTTCATTAAACTTACGATTAAAGAGTAAACGGTATGCTTGTTCTTTATTAGCTGCATCTGTTTTATCAACACTACGTGTGTCTTCTAATTCAATTAAATGCCAGCCAAAATTTGAACGAACAGGTTGGCTTAATTCATTTTTATTTAAGCGCATTAACGCATCGCGGAATGCTGGATCGTAAACGTCAGGCATTGACCATCCTAACTCACCACCACGTAATGCTGAACCTGGATCTTCAGAGTATTCTTTTGCTGCATCAGCAAAGCTTATTTTGCCACTGCGAATATCGGCAGAAATTTGCTGTAATTTGGCATAGGCTTGCTCATCATTCATGATTGGAGAGCTTTTCAGCAGAATATGACGACTTTTAACTTCGGTGACAGAGAGTGTATTTGAGCCACCACGAATATCGTTTACTTTAATAATGTGTAAGCCGACACCAGAGTGAAGAGGCCCTACAATTTGCCCTTTCTGTGCATTAGCTAATTCTTTTGCAAACAGTGTTGGTAGTTCATCAATAGATGCCCAACCCATATTACCGCCATTTAAAGCTTGTGGATCAGCCGAATAAGTTGCTGCTAATTTACCAAAATCAGCACCATTTTTAAGTTGATTCATTATGCGAGTAATGACTTGTTTTGCTTTTTCCATTTCTGCTGGCGCTGGGTTTTCTGATAATGGAATTAAAATATGGCTTAAATTCAGATCAACACTTTGGCTTGCTTGGCTTTCAATTTGCTTAGCAAGAGAATCAACTTCTTGAGGCAAAATTGTAATACGGCGACGAACTTCATTGTTACGTACTTCTGCCAGCATCATTTCTTTGCGAATATCTTGGCGATATTCGTTGTAAGAAATGCCATCAGCTAAGAGGCGTTTTTTCATTTGATCAAGTGAAATTTTATTTTCAGCGGCAATACCTTGAATGGTAGATTCTACCGCTGCATCAGGAATATCAATTTGCATTTGCTGTGCCATTTGCAAAATGATGTTATCCATCACCAAACGCTCTAGGATTTGTTGGCGAAGAACTTGCTCATCAGGCATTTCCTGACCCGCACTTTTTGCGTTCATTTTGACAGTCTGTAGCATTCTATTGACGTCACTTTCTAGAACGACACCGTTATTGACGATAGCCGATACACGGTTTAATTCTTGTGCAGCAAACGTTGTTGAGCTGGTAGCTGCACCGACCGTGATCATTAAGCCGATAAACAGCGTTTTCCAATTTTTCATAAGTTTCCCATTATGTGTTTTCCGCATCTTGTTGCGGGATGACATATTTATTCAGCCAATTCCGTAGTCTGATTAAATCAGAATGCTCTTTGATAAGGTAAGATACCGCGTTCAAGCATTTTCTGGCTACCCAAACTATGATTGTTACTTAGGCCTCTGAGTTCCACGTTGATTGACCATTTATTGTCAATATCACTGTGGTCAACTTTCCAGCCAACAATTTTTCGTTCATAACCGACGTTCACAGCCCAGCAACAGGTATTATATTGCACACCAACCATCTGGCTAACAGGTTCGGATTCTTTAGTATCAAAGTAATAAGCACCCACAAGACCCCAGCGTTCCGCTAATGGCCAACTGCCTACAACACCGACTTGCGAAATACCTTTTTGGTATTCAGGAAGTTTATTAATACCACCATCGTAAGGGCGAACACGCGTTGCTTGAATATAATCACGATCAACATAGCGATAACTCAATTGTAGAAGGTGATCGCTATCGGCGCGATATTCCATAATCGCATCACCCATTGATACGCTACCTAAACGACGGTCATATTGTAAACCACCACGCATACCCACAGTATCAGTGATCCGCCAGTAGGCATCACCCGCCCAGACCATTGAACCTGTTTCATCTTTACTATTAATGATTTCGTTACCAGTTGAAGAAGGTCCTGTTCTTGGGCGCTCAAAGAAGTAGATTTGACCTACAGAAACGTTAAAACGTTCAACCAATTCGCTATCATAAAAACGCGAAGTTACACCGGTTGTTAATTGGTTTGCAGAAGCAATGCGGTCTAAACCACCATACATTCTATCGCGGAAAAGCCCGCCATAGTTTGACTGTAATAACGCGGAGTCAAAGTTATTGATATTAGACTGATCTTTATAAGGGACATAAAGATATTGTACTCGTGGCTCAAGGGTTTGTGTAATGTCATTAGTCTGATATTGACGCTCGAAAACCACTTTCATATCAGATTTAAACTGTGGTAATACCCGATTAACACTGTCATCTAATTGGTTAGGATATCTTTTCTTATAAGCATCTGGAATGTCCTGATCGTAATGAGTTGCCATTACTTTCAGTTCATTATTAAAGCTTGCCCAACCCGTAGATGCAGGGAGTGAAATCGTTGGCTCAATATGGAAACGATTTGCTTCAGGTGTATTCTCACCCACGCTGGTAAAACGTACAAACTGAGCATAAGTTCGGAAATCAAATGGCCCGACATCATTCTTATAATAATTCAGATCAAGTTGTGGCTCGGCACGATAAGCTCTTGCATCTTTATTATCAGAGAAAATTTGGAACTGTTTAGTGGTTAATGTGGCATTCCAGTTTTGTTGTGCATAACCCGTACTAAATTTTTGAGTGGCATAACCATCGGTGGTATTACCATATTGTGAGGTAAAGTCGGTAAAATATTTATTATCACTCACTTTTGTGTAGTCGGCATTGAATCGCCACACATTATTCATGACACCACTATGGCCCCAGTAGAATAACCAACGTGTGGCGGTATCACGAGGAAGATAGCCTGCTTTATTTTCTTCTTTGTCTTTATTGTATTGGCTATCGTGATTAATCCAATCTACAGCGATGGTACCGCGTCCCGGCGTTGTTAAATAACGAAATTCGTTATCTAATTTTAAACCACGACGGCTAATATAATTAGTTGTAATAGTGGCATCATAATTAGGGGCGATATTCCAATAGTAAGGGAGTTGGAAATCAAATCCTGAACTACGAGAATAGCTTCCGTTTGGAATTAAGAAACCAGAACGACGTTTATCACCGATAGGTAATTGAAGATAAGGGCTGTAAAAAATAGGGACATTAGCAACACGAAAACGTGCATTCCAAATTTCAGCAACTTGTTCTTCACGGTCTAAAATAACCTCAGAGCCGACAACGCTCCAGCTATCATCGCCAGGTAAACAAGAAGTGAACATCCCTTTATCCATAATGGTATAGCGGTTCTCGCCACGCATTTGCATCTTGTCGGCATAACCACGGCCTTGGCGGCCAACCATCTGGTAATCACCTTGCTCAATATCCGTATCTTTATTATTAAGATTAGACCAAGCACGAGGGCCTTTTAAGATAATTTGAGGATCATCATAAGAGACATTTCCTGTCGCGGTCACCATTCTTAATGGCGTCTCTCCCTCAGTTTGTGTCAGTTCAACACTGTCTGCACTTAAGGTTTGGTTTCCCTGTTTAATATCAACATCACCTTTATATTTGATCATGCGAGGATATTCACCTTGCATATCATTTGCAGTGATAGTGACAGGCAAGTTATTAGGATCGCCCTGTACTAATGGTTTGTTATAAACGGGGACTCCCAGTAAACATTGGGAGGCAAGATCAGCATAAGCAGGCTGACCGTATATTGTGGCCCAAACTAAGGTGGCCAGCAGTGTGGGATAACTTTTTTTCATAAGTATTTATGTGCTTCCGTCATCAGTGGCTTCATGCTGATAAACAGCCAGAAACTAACGCAGGGAGTTATGCGACACCAGCCCAACGTTCTGAACATTGTTCTAACGGTAACCGAAAAATAGGCGTAAACCTCATTTTTTCGATGTTTCTGTGTTGAAATAGGGTTATAGCCTTATTAGAAACAAAAAAACACCGCGCTGATGCGGTATTTCGTGCGGTCTAATAACGCTAAAGTTATTCGTTTGGTCACTCATTTTACTTTAACACAATTTAAACGAAAACAGCATTACCTCTGTCCAAAGAGAAACAGTAAATCTCTTCATTTTAAGAAAAAGTCTATTTAGACGTCGCTTGGTGTTAGGTGTGCAAGCAAATGAATAGTATGATAATGCAAAATTGCAGGCAGAGCATTGAAGATTTGAGGAGTCTATGCGCTATTGGGGAAAATTATTAGGCCTTATCATCGGTAGTTTTGCGGGGGTAGGCTTCTGGGGTATTGTTATTGGTGTTTTTCTTGGACACCTCTATGACATGCAACGAGGTAAATTAGGAAGTGGTGGGCGCTATACTCGTGATAGACAAGCTTTTTTCTTTGCTGCGACTTTTCAAGTTTTAGGACACCTAACAAAATCAAAAGGGCGAGTCACTCAAACGGATATCTCACTTGCAAGTGAATTGATGGATAGGATGAATTTACACGGAGTAGGGCGTCAAGCTGCTCAGCAAGCATTTAGAGAAGGCAAATCACCAGATTTTCCCTTAAGAGCTACCTTGCAACGTGTTCGACAAATTTGTGCTGGCCGTCGTGACCTACTTCAGATGTTTCTGGAAATTCAGTTACAAGCGGCTTTTGCCGATGGCCAATTGCATCCGAATGAAAGAAAAATGCTGTTTATCATTATTGATGAGCTGGGTTTTTCGCGTGCGCATTTTGAACATATATTAGCAATGATGCAGGCTGGCCAAAATTTCCATTATCAAAATAGGCAAGGATATCAGCCTCAACCTCAAGGGCCAACACTCTCTGACGCATGTAAGGTACTTGGTGTTAAGGAGAGCGATGATGTTAAAACCATAAAAAGAGCTTATAGAAAATTAATGGGAGAACATCATCCAGATAAACTTGTAGCAAAAGGTTTGCCACCAGAAATGATGGAAATTGCAAAACAAAAAGCACAGTCCATACAAGTTGCTTACGATTTGATTAAAAAAGAAAAAGGATTTCGTTAACATCTTGTAAAAGAAGATGAGAAAAGAGAGAATTATTCCGTGATAGAGATAACTTAGGTTGAGTTGAGTTTATTATTTATCACGGTAAAATATAAGTGAAATTTAATTATTTCATTCTCTCTTCTCTTAAAAAAGGAACTATATCCATGTCAAACGTCCGTGTTCTTGTTGGGGTTATGGGATTAGCGCTTTGCCTGCTCCTTGCTTCATTGAGTTCAGTGACTGTTTTAGTGTCATAAGACATTAAAAATCGGCAAGGCATTCAAAATGTATCGGGGATCGAAAAGCAGGATGCGTAATAAATAATTCCTGAGCATGTAACTGCAGGCGAGGAGCCATCGCTCTTGCCTGCGGATGTGCATAAAAGCGATCCCCTAAAATAGGATGCCCCAACGCTAACATGTGTACCCGCAATTGATGTGAACGCCCCGTAATTGGCGAGAGTTTGACTCTTGTCGCATTCTCTTCATACTCCAGCACCTCATAAAAAGTTTGCGCTGCTTTTCCCGTTTCATGACAGACTTTTTGTTTTGGTCGATTTGGCCAATCACAAATTAATGGTAAATCAACCAATCCTTCTTCTTTTTCGATATGCCCCCATACGCGAGCAATATAGGTTTTTTTCGGTTCACGTTCACGAAATTGACGTTTTAGCTCACGCTCAGCATCTTTATTTAGTGCAACAACAATGACGCCACTGGTTGCCATATCTAAACGATGCACACATTCGGCATTAGGAAAATCAGCTTTAATGCGCGACATAATACTGTCGTTATGCTCTGGCGCTTTGCCCGGCACAGATAGTAATCCACTGGGTTTATTGACGGCAATAATATGCTCATCTTGATATAAAATATGTAACCAAGGATCAGTCGGCGGGTTATAAACTTCCATCATGGTGGATATCTCATCAAAACAACGGGGAGCAAAAGACTCCCCGCTTTAATGGTAATTATTGGTGGGTAACAACAATTAAACGTATTGAATCTAAGCGCCAATTTGCTTCATCTAAATGATTAAGAATATGGGTACGCTCATTTTCAATCGCTTCAACTTCATCATCACGAATATTTGGATTTACAGCGCGTAAAGCCTCTAGGCGTGATAATTCATGTGTTAATACGCGATCAGCTTCTTCTTTCGCTTTTTGAATAAGCCCTTTCGCTTCGACTTCCATTAATGGTTCAGAGGCTTTGAGTACATGGTGTACTTCGCTTTGTACCGCATTGACTAGTTTGCTAGAAGTATGACGGTTAACCGCATTTAATTGGCGGTTAAAACTTTCAAACTCAACTTGAGAGGCTAGGTTATTACCTTTTAGATCAAGTAATAAGCGAACTGGTGTTGCAGGTAAGAAACGACTTAAGTGAAGATGTTTAGGCGCTTGTGCTTCTACGACATAAATCAGTTCAACTAATAGCGTTCCTACTGGTAATGCTTTATTTTTTAATAAAGACACTGCACAGCTACCAGTATCGCCTGATAGGATCAAATCTAAGCCATTACGGATAATGGGGTGTTCCCAACTGATAAATTGGGTATCTTCACGAGATAGCGCTTGCTCTCTATCAAATGTGATAGTGCAACCATCTTGTGGTAAGCCCGGGAAATCAGGCACTAGCATATGATCAGATGGCGTTAAAATAATTAAGCTGTCACTACGATCTTCTTGGTTAATACCAACGATATCAAACAAATTCAACGCAAAGTTAACTAATTCAGGATCATTATCTTGAGCCGCAATTTCACCCGCTAATTCAACGCCCACTTCACCACCATTAGAGTGCATTTCTAATAGGCGGTCACGGCCTTGCTCAAGTTTAAGTTTCATTTCATCATGTTGTTTACGACAAGCGGCAATAAACTCATCAAAGTCTGCTAATTCATTAGGCTGAGCAAGATAGTTAACAAGTGCATCATATTTGCTGTCATAAATAGTACGACCTGTTGGACAAGTATGCTCAAAGGCATCTAAGCCTTCGTGATACCAGCGCAATAAGACGGATTGAGCCGTACCTTCAAGATAAGGAATACTAATATCAATGTCGCGATTTTGACCAATTCGATCGAGACGACCAATACGTTGTTCTAGTAAATCAGGATTAAATGGCAGATCAAACATGACCAGTTGATTTGCAAACTGGAAGTTACGTCCTTCTGAGCCGATTTCAGAACATAATAGAACCTGTGCGCCTTCTTCTTCAGACGCAAAATATGCTGCAGCGCGATCGCGTTCAAGTAAAGACATTCCTTCATGGAAGACTGCCGCACGAATAGCTTCGCGCTCGCGTAAAACTTGCTCTAGTTGCAATGCGGTTGCCGCTTGCGCACAAATAACCAGAACTTTTTCATTGCGATTTGCAGTTAAGAAACCAAGTAACCATTCAACACGAGGATCAAAGTTCCACCATGTTGCGTTTTCACCTTCGAATTCTTGGTAAATACGTTCAGGGTAGAGCATCTCTTTTGCACGAACTTCGAGGCTCTTTTTCGCCGCCATAATTTCGGCAACTTTAATCGCTGTTTGATATTGTGTTGGCAGTGGCATTTTAATCGCACGAAGTAGGCGATTAGGGAAACCTTTCACACCAGAGCGTGTATTACGGAATAACAGACGCCCCGTTCCGTGCCTGTCCATTAACATATGAACAAGTTCTTGGCGAGACTTAGTGCGGTCTTCGCCTTTGGTATTTGCCGCTTTCAGCAATGGTTCAACATCTTGCTCACTAATCATTTCACTGATGATATTTTGTTGTTCGGTATTTAAATCATCTTCTGATAGCAAAATAGTGACAGCATCGGCAACAGGACGGTATTTTTGTTGCTCATTGATAAATTCGTTATAGTCATGGAAACGACTTGGATCAAGCAGACGTAAACGAGCGAAGTGGCTTTCTTGACCTAATTGCTCAGGTGTTGCGGTTAATAGCAACACTGAAGGAATAGATTCAGCCAACTCTTCAATTACTTGATATTCACGGCTTGGTGCGTCTTCACTCCACACAAGGTGATGAGCTTCATCGACAACCAGCATATCCCATGTTGCTTCAACGAGATGTTCAAAACGTTGCTTATTTTTACGCACAAAATCTAAAGAGCAGATGATCATTTGTTCTGTTTCAAATGGGTTATCGCTATCTAACAAGGATTCGCTATAACGGCTATCATCAAACAGTGAAAAACGCAGATTGAAACGGCGTAACATTTCAACTAACCACTGATGTTGTAAGCTTTCAGGCACGATAATTAACACACGCTCAGCCCGACCATCCATTAACTGTTGGTGGATAATCATACCCGCTTCAATGGTTTTACCCAGACCCACTTCATCCGCTAATAAAACGCGAGGGTTATGACGTTTACCCACTTCATTGGCAATGTAAAGCTGATGAGGAATAAGGCTTGCACGAATGCCACGTAAGCCACTTTGTGCTTGTTTAAATTGTTCGCTTAAGAATTTACGTGCGCGATAGCGTAAGGCAAAGCGATCCATACGATCAATTTGGCCTGCAAAAAGGCGATCTTGTGGTTTATTAAAAGTGAGTTTGTTATCTAAGAACACTTCACGTAATTGCGCAGGCTCTTCGGTGTCTAAACGTACACCTTGATAGATAAGAAGGCCATTATCTTCTACAACGTTATCGATGGCGAGTTTCCAGCCTTCGTGACTGGTGACAGTATCTCCCGCATTGAACATCACCCGCGTTATTGGAGCATCATGACGGGAGTAAAGGCGGTTTTCGCCACAGGCAGGAAAAAGTAAGGTCACCATGCGGGCATCAACTGCCACAACAGTACCCAGTCCAAGCTCGCTTTCAGTATCGCTAATCCAACGTTGACCAAGAGTAAAAGGCATATATATAAACTCAGCTCTCAAATATATAATTTAGGAATTATTAATGAATGCAGTATTGCGGTGTTGTCATTAAAATTTGTGGGATAAAAATGCCTGTTCTTGAAACAAGAAAAGTTAATTATCACCAAAGGGGCGTTATGTTAATAGATGCAAAGCAAACCGTCACCTGCAAAATGACACATCTTAAAATGTCAGCGTCAATTGTCCATTTAACAAGGTTGAAAAATCATCTTGTATAAAAGGCAGGATAGCATCTGCAATCGGCATTAACTGCTTATTGATATAGTGTTCGTAATCAGGTGCAGCGGTAATGTGCTCTAATGGTTCAGGTCCCAAGAGGGTAATTATATAACTAATCCAACCGCCTTGCTGATATTGTTGAGGTCTATTTTGGGATAAATTATATTCGTCAGCTTTACGTGCAGCTTTAACATGAGGGGGAACGTGGTGCTGATATTCTGATAATTTTCGACGTAACCGTTTACGATACACTAATCTATCATCATATTTTCCCGCAAGCGTATCTGCGACATAATCACGAATAAACTGCTGGTAAGGTTGTTGATGAAAAATACGAGTATAAAGCTCTTGTTGAAATTTCTGAGCAAGAGGTGTCCAATCTGTTCTGACGGTTTCTAATCCTTTAAACACCATCTTATCATTGCTTAATCCCGCATAACGCTTTTTACTGCCTGTTTCCATACCTCGAACGGTTGGCATTAAAAAACGACGATAGTGTGTTTCATACTCTAGCTCTAATTTGCAATCAAGTTGATAGGTTTCAAAAAGGTATGTTTTCCACCATTGGTTAACCTCTTGTACTAGATGATGCCCAATTTGTTGTGCTTGTTGCTCAGTATGTGGCGATTTAAGCCAAACAAAAGTAGAGTCCGTATCACCATAAATAACTTGATAACCCTTATCTTCAATTAATGCTCGCGTTCTTTTCATAATCTCATGGCCACGTAAGGTAATTGAAGACGCCAGACGAGGATCAAAAAAACGACATCCCACTGAGCCTAAAACACCATAAAAAGCATTCATAATAATTTTGAGGGCTTGAGAAAGCGGGGCATTTTTATGTAATTTTGCGTTATCTCTTTCGTGCCAAATTTGCGACACAATAGTGGGTAAACAGTGCTTTTCCCGCGAAAACCACGCTTGGCGAAAACCAGGAATAGACAGTTTTTCATTAGGTTGATGTGTTCCTTCAATCATTCCAACAGGGTCAATTAAAAAAGTACGAATAATTGAGGGATAAAGGCTTTTGTAATCAAGCACAACGACCGAATCATATAAACCGGGAGTAGAGTCCATAACAAAGCCACCGGGGCTATGTTCTTCAGGCTTTTCTCCTTGATTAGGGGCAACATATCCAATGCGATGCATAGAAGGGAGATAGAGGTGTGTAAACGCGGCTACGGAGCCTCCACTTCTATCAACAGAAAGTCCTGTGACACAAGCTCTTTCTAATAAAAACGCCATAAGAGATGTGGCATCAAAAATGCGGTTTACTAAAACACAGTCTTGCCAGTTATAGTAGGCTAACGCAGGCTTATCTTCTTTAAAACGCCGATTAATTTCATCCATTCTGGCATAAGGTGTATCAATGGCTTTACCTTCCCCTAATAGGCTTTGCGCGACTGATTCTAGGCTAAATGAGGAGAAGTTCCATGTAGCCATTTTCAGAGCTTCAATACCGTCAATAATTAAGCGACCTTGTGCTGAGGCAAAGAAATGTCCTTTTTTAAAGCTATGCTCTCGCCACTCCAATGGATTATTTTGACGACCTAGTAACAAGCTCACGCCATAACGCTGAGCATGGGTATGTAAAATACGTAAATCGAATTGAATTAAATTCCAGCCAATAATGGCATCGGGATCGTAATGCTGCATCCATTCATTGAGCTTTTCAATTAGACGTAAACGGCTACTGACATAACATAAACGATAGCTTTCAGGCTGTAGGTGTTCACTTTCTGCCGGGACATTATCTGTCAGCATAAACACAACATTATCGCCACAACCCGCAAGTCCAATAGAGTAAAGTTCACCGAATTCGCTGGTTTCAATATCTAAAGATACTGTTCGCAATGTAGGACGATAATCAGGAGCAGGTTTTAGTGTCACGGTATTGTTTTGTTGATAACGAAACCAAATTGGTGCGGTGATAAAACGCTCCATCATATAACGTTCATGAGGGCGTATATCGGCCTCATAAAGACGTATGTGGTGCTCTTTGAGTTGTTGTTCTAGTTGAACGAGTTGTCGGTACTGTTTGCAGTAGATACCAAAAACCGGCTGCCTTTCAAAGTCTTTTAAATCGAGAGGGCGAATTTCTATATCAGGATTTTTATTAATGAGTGAGCGTAAAACAGTTTCATGTTGGCGGGCTACAAAACCGATAGCGCGTTGCATAGGAACAGTAATTTTGCGTGGACCATTATCCGTCGCCAACCAATAAGAGACGACAATACCTTTTGGTGTGTCGCTCCAGTGGCGAGTAAGAATAAAGCCTTGTTCCGTATGACCAATCATGAGCACCCAATAAACACAAAAAAATTCACTAAAGATGTATTTATTATAGTCAATATAGTGGTTATTTATACAGTTAATTTTGGTTGAGATTAATTAAACGGAATACCTAAAATAAGTGATTGATCCACTTCACCATTTATCAACGATTGTGTATTGCCATCATACACAATGGTTCCGTTATCAATCACAATCGCTCTTGAGGCAATCTTGATAGCATCTTCTAAGCTATGTGAAACCATCAGTAAGGTTAGTTTTTTTTCTTCACAAAGTTGTTCTAGCAAAGCCAACATTTCAATGCGTAAAGCGGGGTCGAGTGCAGAAAAAGGCTCGTCGAGCAATAAGATAGGTTGTTCACGTACAAGACAACGAGCAATGGCAACACGTTGGCGCTGCCCTCCTGATAATTGTGAAGGTAAGCGATCAAGATATTCATTTAAAGAAACTTGCTTGGCTCTGTTTTCTAACAGTATTTTTTGTGTATCTGTGAGTTTTAAACCAGGATCTAATCCCAAGCCAATATTTTGCCTAACTGTTAAATGAGGAAATAAATTATTATCTTGAAATAACATAGAGATAGGACGTTTTGCGGGTGCGGTTTTAGTGTGATCACAACCATTAAGAAAAAGGGTTCCTTTTTCAGAAGGCAAAAATCCAGCAATTAAACTGAGTAAGGTACTTTTCCCCGCGCCACTTGGGCCTAATACGGCGATACGCTCACCGGTGTTTACCGCTAAATTAAACACAAGGTGTTGGTGTTCATAGGTATAAGCAAGGTGCTCTAATTTAATCATGAGATTTTCCTGCCAATCGTTCTATTAGGCTAAAAAGAGAGAAGCAAAGTAGCAACAAGATCATGGCTGTGACAGCACCATCTTGCGTGTGATAAGCCCCAATTTGCTGATAAAGATAGAAAGGAAGTGTTCTAAATGTTTCATTGCCAAATAGAGCAACAATACCAAAATCACCAATAGAAATAACACAAGCAAAAGCAAGTGCTTGTGAAATTGGTTTTCTTAATGCTCGTAACTCTATCCAACGAAGTCGATTGATACCCTGAATATTAAGCGATTGGCATAAAAGGCCATAACGTGAAGCAATATCATTCATTGGATTTTCGAGCACTTTTAAAGCATAAGGAATGGCAATTAATGCGTTGGTTAAAATCACTAATATATATGGTGATTCAGGGAGCCCAGTTGTATTGTTTAATAATAAGAAAAAGCCTGTTGCCAATACAATGCCCGGCATTGCCAGAATAATCAGTCCACTCATTTCCATAGCCTGTCCCGCTTTTTTAAAGTGACGTAGGCGAAGTTCTCGGCTACTCCATAGCAACATCATTGTTAATACAACGCAAACAATACCCGCACCAACCGCTATAATGAGAGACGTTGTAAAAGCCTGCCAAAGTATGGGTTGTTGTATCACTCGAATTAATTCGCTGTTAAGACCATCTGTTATCACCGCTAAAATAGGGGGCACTAAAAAAAGGATCGCGAGCGTAATAATTAGAGTATCAGTTATTTTGCTAAAGAGAGGATCATTGGGATCACGCCAATGCTGTTTTTGACTATCTCCGACAATGAGTGTTCCTTTGAGTTTTTGACTAATTAGCACCAAACCTAAACAGCAAAAAAGCTGAATAAGGGCTAAAAGAGCCGCTCTATGCAAATCGTAGTCATAACTTAATGCTTGATAAATTGCTAGCTCAACGGTTGTTGCAGCAGGGCCTCCACCTAACGCCAGTACAGTGGCAAAGCTCGCAAAGCAGAGCATAAAAATCAGTGACGCTGTGGGAAGTATTTGTCGCCATAAATAGGGAAATTCTAGAAAGCGAAAACGTTGCCAGCCATTCATGCCTAATTGTGAGGCTAATTGGCGTTGTTCTGGAGAGATACTTTCGAGGGCTTGTAATAGCATTCGGGTTGCTAATGGCATATTGAAAAAAACGTGTGCCAATAAAATGCCTTGTAAACCATAAGGGGTAAATTGGTAATTAATCCCCAGCCATTCACAAATTTGAGCAATCCAACCGACTCTTCCATAAACAGTTAAAATACCAAAAAGTGCCACTAAAACGGGTAACACAAGGCTCATGGCACATAAACGTAAGAAAAGTGTTCTACCTTTAAATTGGCGTCGATAAAGTGCTTTAGCGAGCCAAATGGCAGGTAATATTGAAAATAAGGCAGATAAAAAGGCTTGCCAGAAAGTAAAGCGCACGACATGCCATAAATAGTCATCAGCAAAAATAGAGGATAATTCACCACTTGGCGCATTAAACCATAATGCACCAAATGACAATAAAGCCACAATAAGCAGTAAACCCGAGGCACATAGCCCCGGGATAAGCCATCTTCCCATTAGCGACTAACCGCAGATTGCCAATTACGCGTCCATGTTTGACGCTCTTTAGCGACAACATCTGCATCAAATTGCAATGATTTTTCTGGTTTAGGCATCACAGAATAGACATCAGGTAACGGCATATCTATTACGGGGTACATCCAATTGGTGGTGGGAATAGTTTCTTGGAAAGCTGGGGTTAGCATAAATTGCATAAATTGCTGAGCTAATTCAGGTTGTTTACTCGATTTTAGTTTTGCTGCAACCTCGACTTGTAAATAGTGTCCGTCAGAGAAAATAGCTGCCGCATAGTTATCTTTTTTATCCGCTAAAATGTGATAACCCGGAGATGAAGTATAACTTAGCACAAAATCACCTTCACCCTTTAAGAATAAGCCATAAGACTCACTCCAACCTTTTGTTACAGTAAGGGTTTTCTCAGATAATTTCTTCCATTGAGAGGCGGTATTTTCAGGATAAAGTGATTGCATCCATAGCATTAAGCCTAAGCCTGGTGTGCTGGTACGAGGGTCTTGATACAGTATTTTCCACTTTTCTTGGCTATTTAGTAGCTCATCCATGCTTTTGGGCGGGTTAGCAATACGGTTTTTATCATAAATAAACGCAAAGTAGCCGTAATCATAAGGCACAAAGGTATCGTCAGTCCATTTTTCAGGTAAGGCGAGTTTTGATGTATCGATATTACTTGGCGCAAAAAGCCCGGTTTCTTTAGCCGCGTGTATCAGATTGTTATCTAAACCTAAAATAATGTCAGCTTTACTTTTGCTACCTTCCATACGTAAGCGATTAAGCAAAGAAACACCATCAGAAAGGGCAACAAGCTTTAATTCACAATCACACTGTTTCTCAAATGCTTTTTTAATGGCAGGTCCAGGGCCCCAATCAGCAGTAAATGAGTCATAGGTATAAACAGTTAGTGTCGGTTTTTGTGCTTGGGCTTGTGTTGAAAAAGCACTTATTACACCCAGTGCACCCAGTAGGAAAGTAAAACGAAGCAATTTAGTTAACACGTTTAGTTCCTCAGTAAAAAGTCAGGTAGGATCTGAGGAGTGAGGACCGCAAATCATGAAATATTGCATTATCCTGACTCAAATCCCTACGCCAGTATTAGCTGGATCAGGTTCCACGGGTTTTTCTCAGCCTAACAAGGCACCCCGTTGAGACTTTCCCATTGTAGATAAATACACACGTTGTGCAAAGTCTGTTGATAGAGGTTTACCGTTTGTGGGTAGTATGAAACAATGAGTTATCTTTCAAATTTGGTTATTGAGGTAGTCTAGTGATCGATGATGATGGCTACCGCCCGAATGTAGGGATTGTAATTTGTAATCGGCAAGGGCAAGTGCTTTGGGCTCGTCGCTATGGGCAACATTCATGGCAGTTTCCTCAAGGGGGAATTAATCCTGGAGAATCGCCAGAGCAGGCAATGTACCGAGAGTTGTTCGAAGAAGTTGGGTTAAGTCGCAAGGATGTTAAAATTCTTGCCTCCACACGTAACTGGTTACGTTACAAGTTACCGAAACGTTTGGTGCGTTGGGATACAAAACCTGTTTGTATTGGACAAAAACAGCGTTGGTTCCTTTTGCAGTTAACAAGTAATGATAAGGACATTAACGTTCAACAAAGCAAAACGCCAGAATTTGATGGCTGGCGTTGGGTGAGTTACTGGTATCCTGTTCGACAAGTCGTCTCTTTTAAGCGTGATGTTTATCGTCGTGTAATGAAAGAGTTCGCACCAGTAGTCATGCCATTGCAAGAACAAGTGTCTTTACCTCGTCCATCGTATGGATATCGGCGTAAAAGGTATTAGATAACACTATGCTGACACGTTTGCGAGAAATTGTAGAAAAAGTGGCTATGGCAGCAGGACTTCCAGAAGCACTTGAACTCTTAGTCAAGGAAACGTGTCAGGCAATGCACACGGATGTGTGTTCTATTTATCTTGCTGATAAGCAACGTAGTTGTTTTTATCTAATGGCCACAAAAGGGCTTAAAAAACCCAGAGGACGAGCTGTTAGCCTCTCTTTTGATGAAGGCGTTGTTGGTGAAGTTGGACGCCTTTCTGAGCTTATCAATCTTGCGGATATTCGTGAGCACCCTAGTTTTAAATACCTTCCTCAAGTAAAAGAAGACGATCTGCGCGCTTTCCTTGGTGTGCCTATTGTTTATCGTCGTCAACTTCTTGGTGTTTTAGTTGTTCAACAAAAAGAGCGTCGCTTATTTAACGAGAGCGAGGAGTCTTTTATGGTGACGCTAGCAACACAATTAGGTGCAACGTTATCGCAAGTACAAACGAAAGGACTTTTTGGACAATATCGTCAAAGTCGCATTAAAGCATTATCCATTTCTACGGGCGTGGTTATGGCGTATGGCTGGCAAGAAGTCTCGCAACCTATCCTTGAGAATGTATTTAAAGCCAGTGCTCTGGATATAAAAGCAGAACTCAATCGACTTACCGTGGCTTTAGAAGATGCTACAGCAGAATGTCGCCGTTTTAGTAAGCGTTTTATGGCGAATGCACAAAAAGAGAGTGCTGCCATTTTTGATCTCTACTCGCATTTACTTAATGATCCCCAACTTAAACACAAAATGACAGCGATTATCACTCAAGGATATGTCGCAGAATGGGCTGTAAAAGTGGTTGTTGAGAAAGTTTCGGCACAATTTTCTAGCTTGAAAGATGGCTACATGCGAGAAAGAGCCTCTGATCTAAAAGCATTAGGACGGCGTTTATTATTTCATTTAGATGATGAGGTAAGTTCAACCAATATTTGGCCTGAGCGCTTTATTTTGGTGGCAGATGAATTAAGCGCAAGTTTATTGGCTGAATTACCTGAACAACAACTTGCAGGTGTGATTGTGCGAGATGGTGCAACACACTCACATTCTGCGATCCTTGTTAGAGCAATGGGAATTCCTGCGATTATGGGTGCGGATATTCAACCTGAGCTTTTACATAATCGCATGCTTATTCTTGATGGTTATCGTGGCGAGATATTTATTGAACCAGAGCCTTTTATAGCCCAAGAATATAAACAGATTATTGATGAAGAGAGCGTATTAAGTCAGATTGCAGAAGAACAACTAGAGCAGCAAGCTGTTCTCAAAAATGGTGAATCGGTTAGCGTTCAATTGAATGCAGGATTAAATATTAAATACGAGCAACGTATTAGCATGGGAATAGACGGTGTTGGTTTATATCGGACAGAAATTCCTTTTATGCTACAAAGCGGTTTCCCATCAGAAGATGAACAAAAAAACCGCTACCGTGAAATACTCTCTTTTTTCCCCGATAAACCCGTTGTGTTACGTGCATTAGATGTGGGTGCCGATAAACAACTTCCTTATATGCCCATTAATGAGGAAAATCCTTGCTTGGGTTGGCGAGGAGTAAGAATATTACTCGATCAACCTGAAATTTTCCTTATTCAGCTTCGTGCTATGCTAAAAGCAAACCTCGAATTTAAAAATTTGAAAATATTGTTGCCGATGGTGACAAGTATTGATGAAATTGACGAAGCGAGAACATTGCTATTACGTGCATGTGATGAAGTGAGTCGAGAGTTAAAATGTGAATGTGCTCTACCACCGTTAGGTATTATGCTTGAAGTTCCCTCGTTGGTATTTATGTTGTCACAATTAGCTAATCGGGTTGATTTTATTTCTGTTGGAACAAACGATTTAACTCAATACTTGCTTGCAGTCGATCGTAATAATACCCATGTCGCATCACTCTATGATAATTTGCATCCTGCATTATTGCGTTCACTGAATTTGATTGCGACACAATGCCAATATTACCAGTTACCAATCAGTGTTTGTGGCGAAATGGCAGGAACACCTATCGGGGCATTGCTGTTAATAGGGCTTGGTTTTAGGCAGTTAAGCATGAGTGGACGTAGTTTACCTAGGGTAAAATACTTATTACGCCATCTTGATCCTGTGGTGCTACAGCCTTTTATGCAACAAGTGTTGCAAGCTGAAACAGCAACAGAAATCAAAAAATTGTCTTCTGAGTTTATGGAAAGACAAGGATTAGGTGGATTAATTCGCGGAGGTATTTGACATGCCTTTGTATAAGCCTTTTTTGTGTTGGCTATAAAGAGCAAACACAGAAATTATTAATTAAGTGAAGTAGGGAATAATGAGTATAAACTACCTTAAATTTCCAGAGATTGATCCCGTTATGTTTTCTATCGGGCCTGTGTCATTACACTGGTACGGTATGATGTATTTAGTTGGATTTGTCTTTGCCTTATGGCTTGCAAATCGACGAGCCGCAAAACCGAATAGTGGTTGGAATAAAAATGAAGTTGAAACATTACTTTATGTCGGTTTTGTTGGTGTGTTTATCGGTGGTCGCTTAGGTTATGTTTTATTCTATAATCTGCCAGTCTTTTTAAATGATCCTCTTTACCTCTTTAAAGTTTGGGATGGCGGTATGTCGTTCCATGGTGGTTTAATTGGGGTGATTTGTGCCATGATCTGGTTTGCAAAACGCACTAAACGTAGATTTTTCCAAGTGGCTGATTTTGTAGCGCCTTTAATCCCGTTCGGCTTAGGTTTAGGTCGCATTGGTAACTTTATTAATGGTGAATTATGGGGGCGCGTCACATTAGATACGCCTTGGGCCTTCTTATTTCCAAACTCACGCTCTGAAGATCTTCAGCTTGTTGCTCAAGATCCATCAACGCTGCTACCTATTATTCAAGAGTATGGGGTTTTACCTCGTCACCCTTCACAACTCTATGAAATGTTGTTAGAAGGGATAGTATTATTTATTATTCTTAATATTTTTGTGCGTAAAAATCGTCCAGTAGGCAGTGTTTCGGGTCTATTCCTGATAGGTTATGGTGCATTCCGTATTATTGTTGAATTCTTCCGTCAACCTGATGCGCAATTAGGGCTATTTAGCGGTGTGAGTATGGGACAATTACTCTCAATTCCAATGATTTTGTTGGGTATTATTTTTATGGTATGGGCTTATCGCCAAGATAAAAAAACACCACAAAACCCAACACCAACTCACAAATAGTGTGAGATAAATTTTTATTATTAGCTAATTAACAAGAGAGACAACATGAAGCAGTATCTGGCATTGTGTCAACGCATTATCGATGAAGGGCAATGGATTGATAATAAACGGACAGGAACCCGTTGTTTAACGGTGATTAATGCTGATCTGGAATATGATGTTGCGAATAACCAATTTCCGTTAATAACGACACGAAAAAGTTTTTATAAAGCCGCAATAGCAGAACTATTAGGGTATTTGCGTGGCTATGATAATGCAGCACAATTTCGTGAAATTGGTTGTAATACATGGAATGCCAATGCGAATGAAAATGATGCATGGTTAAATAATCCTCATCGAAAAGGTGAAGACGATATGGGCCGTGTTTATGGTGTCCAAGGACGCCAATGGCAACGCCCTGATGGTTCTCATTTTGATCAACTGCGTAAAGTAGTCGATAACCTTACTAAAGGTATCGATGATCGTGGTGAAATCATCACGTTTTACAATCCAGGTGAAACTGAACTAGGTTGCTTACGCCCTTGTATGCATACGCATACCTTTTCACTTGTTGGTGATACCCTTTATTTAACCTCTTATCAGCGCAGTTGTGATGTGCCACTAGGTTTAAATTTCAACCAAATTCAGTGTTTTGTCTTATTAGCGCTGGTGGCTCAAATTACAGGACATAAACCGGGTAAAGCATTTCATAAGATAATCAATGCACATATCTATGAAAATCAATTGCCTCTAATGCGTGATGTGCAGTTAAAAAGAGAACCTTTACCGTTACCAACGTTGCATATCAATCCAAAAATCAAAACATTGGAAGATATCGAAACATGGGTAACAACAGATGATTTTACTGTTGAAGGCTATCAATGTCATGAAGCAATAAAATATCCATTTACGGTATAATTTCTCCTTTACTTTTAAAGCCCCTGTTTAGTCATAAGCAGGGGTTTTTTTATTGATTTTTTTATTTAAAATTTAAAGCGTTGTCAGTATTTATTAATCATAAATACGTTTATTTTGTATTTGCTCTGAAAATATTGTTATTGCGTAACTGTTCGAGAAAAATGCTTATCTTTGTTTACCTTTAAGGCTGTAGTCTGCATGCTCACCACAGGCTAAAAAGGAGAAACAAATGAACAATAATAGAAAATTAAGCCTAAATAGGGAGTTTCAGAAAAAAAGTGAGCAAGGTGTCAGTTTACTCGAAATACTTATCGTGATGCTGATAGTCTCTATTTTAAGTTATTTATCAATTTCTTCTTATCAACATTTTGTTAAGCAACGCCATTTAATACAGAGTGTACGAGAAACCATTGTTTTTCTTTCTTATCAGCAACAGCAGGCGTTGTTGTTTAATGTTAAAATTAAAATATCACTTCATTTATCGCCCAGTAATAAAATAGTCGCTATTCCTTTTTCTCTACGATACTTACCTGAAAAACAAACGATTTATCAATTAGCCCTAGGTATTCAACTTAAGCAATCAACAGTCTCAAATTTTACGTTTGGTGGAATTCGTCAAACGTTAAAACCCATGAGTTTTGTGCTTCAAAATGAAGAGGATGAAGTGAAAATTATTATTTCATCTTTAGGTAGGATAAGAGCGTGTAGCCAGAAAATAAAGGTGTTTTCATCATGTTAAAACGATCTGTATTTTCTTTTTCATCAGGAATGGTATTGATGGAATGTCTTTTTGCTATTGCGATAAGTGGGATTTTATTTCTTTGTATCAGTAGAGCTTATCCCCAAATAATGAATACGCTACTCCATTCTTATCAACAATATCAATTAGATATTTTTTTAAGAGAGCGATTATTGGTACTTGAAACGCAATTAAGGCGTACAGGGTATTGTTATGGCGATTGTGTTAATACGTTGAAGGTAGGTGGCTTGCAAGTGTCACCTTTAAAAATAGGGCAGTATCCTAATCAAGGAAAAAATTCCTGCGTTATTTTTGCTTATGACATAAATAGTAATGGTCGATGGGAGCCTCCTTTGTCAAAAGAGAGTGATTATTTTGGATATCGCCTTAAAAAAGGACAATTAGAGCAATTGAGAGGTGTAAAAGATTGTGCTTCTTCAGGATGGCAACAATTTTTCGAAAATAACGAGATTGAGGTAACAGAGTTTATTTTACAGCCTTATGCTAAAACGTATTCTGTGAAAGAAAGCCCGTATTTTTATCTTTCTATTTCTTTAAAATTTCATTTAAAACAAAAGCCTGAAATAAAATCACATTATCAAAATATCATCCGTTTAAGGAATGTGACTGCATTATGAATATTTATTTCACTCACAGGAGCAATGAACAAGGCTTAGCGGGTATATTTGTAGTGATAGGTTTTATTGGCATGAGTTTATCTATGCTCGGAGATTTTTCTTACCATTACAGACAATCTGAACAAATAGTGATGCAAGAGTTACAAGCAAGATAGGCCTTTTTATTTGCTGAATCTGCTCTGCAATGGGGAATAACACAGGATTGGGAACTTTCATCAATACAATTAAATCAATGGCAATGCCGTTCTTTTTATGCTGATCCCAAAATAAAGAGTTGCTTATTTTTAATCTCAGCAGATAAGGCCTTACTTCAAGGACAAGCAGAAAGCTTATTAGGTTATAAAGTATATCATTATCAATGGATTAGTTTTAAAAAAGGGAAAGATAAAGCGATTGTGCCTGATCCAAATGGATGGCTAGATTATTGCCCATTCGTGCATAAGGAGTGTGTATCATAAAAAAGGCTCAAAATAGATCAGAAAATGGTTCTATCTTACTTAATACAATGTTTGTACTACTATTTTTTAATATTAGTTTTGTCGCTATTATAGGGTATAGTCAATCATTAAAAGCCGATTTTCAGCGGTTAATTCAAATACAGCAAACAGGACAGGGGATCTTTGTTTTATTTGAAAAATTACCTGATAAATCACCTTACTATTTTGCTTATAACCAGAAAATAATGATGCATTCTCTTTCACATTCTGAAGGTTGTCAGCAAATGGAAGGTTATGTTGCTAATAATATTTTACCCACGATAAATTTATACTATTGGTCATGCAATCCATAAGATGAGGATCTGATGTTTCATATATATCACTCAAATCAGTTGTCATTATTAAAGTCACTTATGGTGCACTTTATGCAGACCAGACCACTCTCTTCTCCCTTTGAACAAGAAGTAATTTTAGTACAAAGCCCCGGAATGTCTCAGTGGTTACAAATTCAACTTGCTGAAAGTTTAGGAATTGCCGCAAATATTCGCTATCCATTGCCTGCAACATTCATTTGGGAAATGTTTACGCGGGTGCTATCAGGTATACCTAAAGAAAGTGCTTTTTCTAAAGATGCTATGACATGGAAATTAATGGCATTATTACCTGAATATTTATCTCATGAAGAATTTAAACCACTACTTCATTATCTTGATGATGATGAAGATAAACGTAAATTACACCAATTAGCGGGGCGTGTTGCTGACTTATTTGACCAATATTTGGTGTATCGTTCAGATTGGTTAGCTTCGTGGGAAAAAGATGAATTGATAGAAGGGCTGAGTGAGAATCAGCGTTGGCAGAAAATATTGTGGGTAGCATTACAGCAATACACAAAAGATCTCAATCAGCCTCAATGGCATCGTTCTAATCTTTACCAGCAATTTATTTCGACATTAAATGGTGCAAAAGAAGGAGAACTTCAGCATTGTTTTCCATCTCGTATTTTTATTTGTGGAATTTCGGCATTACCGCAAGTTTATTTGCAGGCGTTACAGGCTATAGGGCGTCATACAGAGATTTATTTACTCTTTACCAATCCTTGCCGTTACTATTGGGGTGATATTCAAGATCCTAAATTTCTTGCTCGGCTTAATAGTAGAAAACCTCGTCATTATCAGCAATTGCATGAATCACCTTGGTTTAAAGATGAAAAAAATGCTTCATCGTTATTTAATGAAGAAGGGGAGCAAAATATTGGTAATCCGCTATTAGCTTCATGGGGAAAATTGGGTAAAGATAATCTCTATTTTCTTTCTGAACTTGAGTATACCGATGTATTGGATGCTTTTGTTGATATTCCAAGAGATAATTTACTTCATCAATTACAAGCAGATATTCTTGATTTAGAAGATTTTTCACAATTAGGCACAACACTTAAAACCTATGAATGTAGTGAAAAAAAACGTGTTATCTCACTAGCTGATCACTCGTTGACCTTTCATGCAAGCCATAGCCCGCAACGCGAAGTAGAAGTATTACAAGATCAATTACTGCATTTGCTTGAGCAAGATCCCGAATTGCTACCAAGGGATATTATTGTGATGGTTGCGGATATTGATAATTATACACCTTATATTCAGGCCGTTTTTGGTAATGCACCTGCTGAACGTTATCTCCCTTTTGCTATTTCTGATAGAAAAGCACGTCAAGCACACCCAGTATTACAAGCCTTTATTACGCTATTAGAGCTTCCTCAAAGTCGTTTTACAGCAGAACAAGTCTTAGCTTTACTTGAAGTACCTGCGTTAGCTGGGCATTTTTCTATTTTTGAAAGTGAATTAAAACTACTACGCCGATGGGTGGATGAATCAGGCATACGTTGGGGATTGGATGATGAAAACGTAGCTTCATTTTTACTCCCTATCACCGGTAAAAATACATGGGAGTTTGGTTTACTTCGTATGCTACTTGGTTATGCGATGGAAAGCGAAAATGGCCCTTGGAAAGGAGTGCTTCCTTATGATGAATCTAGTGGGTTAGTTGCAGAGCTTGCAGGGCATCTTGCTGATTTTCTTTACACATTAAGTGAATGGCGTACACGTTTAAGTGAAACTCGCTCCTTAGAAGCGTGGTTAGAGATTGGACAGCAATTAGTTGATGCCTTTTTTGAAGCTGATGAAGAGACAGAGCTAGTTTTAGCGTTGATCACACAACAGTGGCAAAAAGTGATTGAAAACGGATTGAAAGCACAATATCAAAATGAAATCCCATTAGTGCTTATTCGAGATGAATTAACGGTACGATTTGATGATGAAAAAATCAGTCAGCGCTTTTTGGCGGGAAGCCTGAACTTTTGTACGCTGATGCCTATGCGCTCAATTCCTTTTAAAGCAGTGTGCTTATTAGGAATGAATGATGGCATTTATCCTCGTAATATTCAGCCATTAGGCTTTGATTTAATGGCAGAAAAGCGACGTCGTGGTGATAGAAAACGTCGAGATGATGACCGTTATTTATTCCTTGAAGCACTGAGTTCGGCCGAAAAATACCTTTATATCAGTTATATCGGTAAATCGATACGTGATGATCGAGAATGTAATCCATCAGTATTAATCAAAGAGTTACAAGACTATATTGGTCAAAACTTCCGTTTACCTGATGACGGAAAACTTAATGTTGATGATAGTGCGACTCGTATTAATCAGCATTTATTAACACAGCATAGTCGTGTTCCTTTTGCTCAAGAAAACTTCCACATTGAGGCACTCACTCGTTCTTATGCCTCAGAATGGTTACCGGCTGCCAGTGGGCAAGGGGAGGCTCATCAAGGTTTTACGGAGTCATTAGATGATGATATATCAATAGATAAAGTCTCCGTTGATGCACTTTCTCGTTTTTATCGTCATCCGGTCCGTGCATTTTTCCAACAAAGATTAAAAACAAACTTTGTTATTGAAGAGACAGAATTGCCCGAAGAAGAGCCTTTTGTGATAAATGCACTTCAGCGCTATCTATTAAATCAATGGCTATTGAAAGCATTGATTGATGAAACCTCAACAGGAGCACTCTTTGAACGTATTAAAGCAGCAGGGCAACTTCCAGCAAGTGCATTTGGTCAAATTTATTGGGAACAACAAATAGAAGAGTTACTCCCTTTAGCTGAAAAAGTGAGAAGTGAACGATTAGCTTCGTATTCTGTCACATTAGAGCAAAGCTTTAGTGCTATGCCATTAATTGGGCGTTTAAATGAAGTGCAAGCCGATGGCTTATTACGTTGGCGACCTGCAAGTTTAACGGCTAATGACTTATTGCAACTATGGATTGAACATCTGGTTTATTGTTTGAAAGAGGGAACTGGCGAAAGTCGGTTTTATGGCAGAAAGGAAACGCAATGGTGTTTATTGCCAGTTGATCCTGAATTTGCTTATTCGACTTTAGATAATTTAATTCACGATTATAAACAAGGGTTAAATAGTCCATTAGCATTATTTTCGAAGAGTGGCTGGGCTTGGTTACAAGCTTGCTATGATAAAAAAACACAAGAATTTTTACTTGATGATGAAGAGACACTCGCAAAAGCAGAGTTAGTGCTGCTGCAACATTTAACGGATAGCTATAATCGAGATGGCGAAATGAGTGATATGTATGTTCAGCGTGCATTCTCTCAATTAGACGAGCATTTTTTACAAACTGTAAAACAGACGACATTAACGATATTTAAACCAATAATTCCATTTTTAAAAAAATAAGGGAGCTCATATCAGATGAGAAAATACTTATCGCAACTATGGATCATGTTGCTATTGATGCTAGTGAGTATCAACAGCTTTGCTGCTGATCCACTTTGGCGAGTATTGCCAGATAGCATTGAAAAGAGTGAAAGCGATCCACGGCAATATCAAGCGATTAAATTGCCTAATGATATGACTGTATTACTGGTTTCTGACGAAAAAGCGGTTAAATCATTAACGGCGGTTGCGTTACCTGTTGGCGCATTAGAAGATCCAGATAGTCAGCAAGGGCTTGCACACTATTTAGAACATATGGTGCTAATGGGATCGGCTAAATATCCTCAATCTGGCAGTATGTCAGAGTTCTTACAAAAGAACGGGGGATCTCATAATGCAAGCACCACTACATATCGTACAGCTTTCTACTTAGAAGTAGAAAATAGCGCCATTAATGAAGCGGTCGATCGTCTTGCAGATGCTTTAGCTGAACCTTTACTTGATCCTAAAAATGCAGATCGTGAGCGCAATGCCGTTAATGCCGAATTAACTATGGCGCGTGCGCGTGATGGTATGCGTTTTTGGCAGGTTAGAGCAGAAACCTTAAACCCAGCACATCCAAGCTCTCGTTTTATGGGCGGAAATTTAGAAACGCTAAGTGATAAGCCAAATAGCAAACTTCAAGATGAACTCATTAAGTTTTATCAAACACACTATTCTGGCAACTTAATGAATGGGGTGATTTATAGTAATAAATCACTTGATGAATTATCTAGATTAGCCGCAGAAACCTTTGCCCGTATTCCAAATAAAAAAGCAGATACTCCAGTAACCACAGTGCCTGCGATGACGGATAAAGAAAAAGGGTTAATGATCCATCTAGTACCGGCTTTACCGCAAAAAACCTTACAGATTGAATTTGGTATTGATAATAATGTTGCCGATTTTCGTAGCAAATCTGATGCATATATCGGTTATTTAATCGGTAATCGTAGTTCTGGAACACTTGCAACATGGTTACAAGATCAAGGTTTAGCTGAAAGTATTAGTGCATTTTCAGAACCGTATATCGATCGTAACCAAGGCTCCTTTACGATTTATGTCGCATTAACAGATAAAGGTTTAGCGCAAAAAGATAAAGTTATCTCAGCTATCTTTTCATATCTCCGCTTAATTGAGACACATGGTATTAGCCAGCGCTATTTTAATGAAATTGCGAATGTTTTAGATCTCTCATTTCGTTATGGCTCTATTGTAAGAGATATGAATTACATAGAAGGCATTTCAGATATGATGTTGCGTTATCCAATCAAAAATATCCTGAATGCTGATTATATTGCCGATAATTATGAGCCTTCAGCAATTCTTGCTCGCCTTGAGTCACTCACACCAGAGAAAGCACGAATTTGGGTAATAAGCCCTAATGAGCCATCAAACAAACAAGCTTATTTTGTTAATGCGCCTTATCAGGTTGATAAAATCACCGATAAACAATTAAAAACATGGCAAACACTGTCGGATGATATTTCATTATCATTACCGGCACTTAACCCATACATTCCTAATAATCTGTCGTTGATTGATGCTGATAGTAAAATCACTAAGCCACAATTATTGTGGCAAGATAAAAGTGCTCGCTTGTTCTATATGCCATCACACTATTTTTCTGATGAGCCAAAAGCCAGCGTGACATTAAGTTTGGTAAACAAGAAATCAGACATTACTGTTAAACAGCAAGTTACGCAAACCTTAACTGATTATCTTGCTGGTTTAGCATTCAGTGAATTATCTTACCAAGCATCTGTTGCAGGCATGAATATCTCATCCTCATCAGGACAAGGTATCGATTTTTCAATGAATGGCTACACACAACATTTACCAGAATTAGTTAATGCCACACTAAAAAGTTATATGAGTTTTGAATCAACACAAGAAGAGCTTGAACAGGCTAAATCTTGGTATCGCGAACAACTTGAAGTAACTCATAACCTAAAAGCGTTTGAAGCAGCGATGTTGCCAGCTCGCCGATTAAATACTATTCCGTATTATGAAGAAGCTGACAAACTCAAAGCATTAGAGTCAATTACACTGCAAGATATTGTTGATAACCGTCGTGAAGTGATTAAAAACGCAGCTCTTCAAGCACTGATTATTGGTAACTTAACGCCAGAGCAAAGCCGTGATATAGCGAAGTCTGCACATGAGTTATTAGGTAATCAAGGAACAGAATACTGGATTGGTGAAACATTAGTATTCAATAAATTAGATGCTGTTGAATTTCAAAATAAATCAAACAGTACCGATAATGCCTTAGGCGAACTTTATATTCCTACTGGGTATAGCCGCCTTGAAGGTCAGGCTATTTCTTCTGTGTTAGCTTCGGTTATTAAACCTTGGTTTTATGATCAATTAAGAACAGAAGAGCAACTTGGTTATGCTGTATTTGCTTATCAAGGCACTATGGGTGAACAGTCTGGTCTAGGTTTCTTATTACAAAGTAATGCTAAACCGCCAGTTTATTTAAATGAGCGTTATAACGCATTTTATCAGCAAGCCTATGAACGCTTGAAAAAAATGAATGAGGCTGATTTTAATCAGTATAAGAAAGCAATTATTACTGAAGTTAAACAACCACCTCAAACTTTCTATGAAGAAGTTTCTCTTTATCGAAATGATTTCCATCGTAATAATTTAAAATATGATGGACGAGAGAAATTCTTAGCTGAGCTTAATAAAGTGACGTTAAAGCAAGCTATTGAGTTTTATGAAAAAGCAGTAATAAAACCAAACGGTTTTGTGTTTGTTTCTCAAATAATTGGCAAAGATGGTAAAGAAGCTGATTACGCGCAAAATAAACAATGGAAACGTTATACAACAGTTAGCGAATTACAAAGAACGTTACCAGTTGAGGAAATTAAAGAGTGAGTGAAGTGATACAGGCGCAGCCATTAAATCCTTATACACTTCCTTTGTACCAAAGACGCCTTATTGAGGCGTCTGCGGGTACAGGTAAAACCTATACCATTGGATTACTGTATTTGCGATTACTTCTTGGTTTAGGGGGGGATTCTGCGTTTTATCGACCTCTAAGCGTTGAAGAGATCTTGGTTGTGACATTTACAGATGCTGCAACCGATGAATTACGTGCACGTATTCGTAAAAACATCCATGAACTAAGGCTTGCCTGTATCCGTCATAACATTGATAATGTTGACAAAACATACCAAGAATTACTCAAGCAAATTCCTAATAAAGAGTTAGCTGCGCAGTGGTTATTAGAAGCTGAGCGTCAAATGGATGAAGCGGCTATTTACACTATTCATGGATTTTGCCAGCGTATGCTGGCAAACAATGCATTTGAGTCAGGTGTGTTGTTTGAACAAGTCTTGATCCAAGATGAATATGAGTTGAAAAAACGTGTTTGTGCTGATTTTTGGCGTCGCCACTGTTATCCCCTTTCTTATGATGTTGCTAATGCGGTTAGCCAGATTTGGTCTGGTCCTGAGCAACTGCTTTATGAAATACAGCCTTATTTACAAGGTGAAATGCCAGAAATTGAAGGCGTGGCATTAGACAGTGAAAATGAATCAGTAAAAGAGCGTCATCAAGCTGTTATTGAAGCTATTAACAAGGTGAAAGCGCGTTGGAATGAACATCATCATGAAGTTGAAGCGTGGATAACGGCCTCAGGAGTAGATAAACGAAGTTATAGTAGCCGTTTTTTACCTAAATGGATTGAAGAAATCACGTTATGGGCCGCAACGCTTGAAACAAAAAGTTATCAGTTACCTGATTGCTTGGTTCGTTTTTCTCAAGAAACTTTAAATGAGAAAGCGACCAAGGGCCCTGCTCCAGAGCATATTCTTTTTGTTGAAATTGAGCGTCTAACAAAACAAAGCTTAACACTGCGTGATGTTATCTTAGTGAATGCTATTCCTGAAATACGCCAAGGTATTGAAAATGAAAAAATGCGTCGAGGGGAAATGGGGTTTGATGATCTCTTAACACGTTTAGACAGAGCATTAAAACGTGAAGGGGGAGAAGCATTAGCGCAGGCTATTCGTGAGCGTTACCCCGTTGCAATGATTGATGAATTTCAAGATACCGACCCTCAACAATACCGTATTTTTGATGCTATTTATGGTGAGCATGAAAACAGTGGGTTACTTTTTATCGGTGATCCTAAACAGGCAATTTATGCTTTCCGTGGTGCTGATATTTTCACTTATATTCAAGCGCGAAAACAAACGGCACACCATTACACTTTAAATACTAACTGGCGTTCTGCACCAGGGATGGTGAATGCGGTTAATAAGCTTTTTATGCGTTCTAGTGCTCCGTTTTTATTTGAGCATATCCCTTTTATTGATGTGAGTTCTGCTGAAAAAAACCAAGATATGGCTTTTATTTACCATGGTAAATCGATCTCGCCTTTTAATTTTTGGCTTGCTGAAGGTGAAAGTCTATCAACGGGAAATTATGAGCAAATTATGGCAACACAATGTGCCACTCAAATTCGTGATTGGCTATCAGCAGGCGATCAACAGCAAGCATGGCTTCTAGAACAAGGTGAAAAAAAATCACTGACATCGGCTGATATTATGGTGCTGGTTCGTAGTCGTAGAGAAGCATTACTTATTCGTGATGCACTAAATTTACTCTCTATACAATCTGTATTCTTATCAAACCGCGAAAGTGTATTTGAAACGAACGAAGCTAAAGATTTGCTTTGGTTACTGCAAGCAGTTGTAACGCCAGAGAAAGAGCGTGTTTTAAGAGCCTCTTTAGCTAGTCGGTTATTTGGTTTTAGTGCAAGACAAATTGATAGCCTAAATCATGATGAACAGCGCTGGAATAGTTATGTAGAGAAATTTGCTGACTATTATGTATTATGGCAAAAACGTGGCGTTTTACCGATGTTGCGTAAAATTATGATGGATAATCAGATTGCCGAGGATCTACTTGCCAGTGTTGATGGTGAACGCAGACTCACCGATATCATGCATATTGGTGAATTATTGCAGGAAACCTCGTTACAGCTTGATAGCGAACATGCGCTTATTCGTTGGTTAGCACAACAAATTTCTCACCCTGATGCGCAATCAGAAAGCCAACAAATGCGTTTGGAAAGTGACCGAAATCTTGTGCGAATTTGTACTATTCATAAATCCAAAGGCCTTGAATATCCTATTGTTTGCTTACCTTTTGCTTGTAACTATCAAGAGCAAAAAGGGGCGCTTTATCATGACAGAGAAAAATTTTACGCTAAGTTAGATATTTTTAGCAGACCTGAAAGCTTGCGTTTAGCTGATGAGGAGCGTTTAGCAGAAGATTTACGCCTGCTTTATGTAGCATTAACACGTTCTAAATTTTGTTGTTATGTGGGTGTTGCGCCATTGGTGAAAGGGAATAAACGTAAATCGGGACTCACTGATCTTCATAAAAATGCTTTAGGGTATTTATTACAGCAAGGTGAAGAAGGGAATAGCGAATTATTACATCAATCAATTCATGCATTACTCGATGAAAATATTAGTGTGATCACGCTTGATGAAGTTTCAGCTCACCGTTACCAACCTCAGTTAGTCAGTGAGGCAAAATTAGAGGCTGCGGTATTTAAACGTAAAATTCATGATAATTGGCGTATAACCAGTTATTCAGGACTAACTTATCAACATTCAAATCGCGGGTACCATTTCGATTTAGGTGATATTGAGGCTTTAGTGCAGTCTATTGCCCCAGGATTGGATACTGATGCCAAAGGTGAGAAGCAACGAGAAGAAACCAATGAAAATTCGATTCATCATTTTCCTCGAGGCGCGGTTGCGGGAACATTTTTACATGGTTTGCTTGAAGTCTTGGATTTTTCTCAACCCATTGATGAACAATGGATGCAAGAGCAATTAACAGCTCAAGGCTTTGATGAAAAGTGGGCGCCATTATTAGTAACATGGATGGAAACACTGTTTTATACCCCTCTTAATACTGATGGGTTATGCCTTGCTGATATCCCTAAAACACAACAACTGGATGAATTGCAATTTTATTTGCCGATTGAACAAGAAATAACATCATCTCAGTTGACTCAATTAATAAGTCAATTTGATCCCTTATCAAAACGTTGTACTGCTTTACAATTCCAGCAAGTAGAAGGCATGTTAAAAGGCTTTATTGACTTAGTGTTTTGCTGGGAAGGGAAATACTATGTGGTGGATTACAAATCAAATTGGTTAGGTGAATCGAGTGAAGATTACACTCAAGAAGCGATGGTCAATGCAATGATAGATCACCGTTACGATTTGCAGTACCAACTCTATACATTAGCGTTACATCGCTTTTTACAGCAACGCATTCCAGATTATGATTACAAAAGCCATTTTGGGGGAATCTATTACCTTTTCTTACGCGGTATAGATAAAGCACACCCTGGAAATGGAGTTTATGCTTATTTACCTGATGAGGCGTTTGTTTTGGCGCTAGATGCTTTATTTACAGGTAAAAGAATGAAAAGTAGCACTCCTGATGTAGTCGATGAGAAATAAAAATGATCAAACTATTAGAACAAGCGATTACACAAAATGTATTACGACCATTAGATCTTCGATTTGCACAAATGCTGGTAGAAGATGAAAATCCGATTTTACTGTTTATATTTGCTTATTTAAGTGCTCAAACAGGAGCTGGACATGTTTGTTTGCCATTAAATATTATCAAAGAAAATCAATTATTTGATAGTAGGCAAGACGAACTTGCTCGTGATATTTGGCAAAGAATGGGAGAGCCTTCTACTAATCAAATAATTGAAGCGTTAATACAAAGTCATTGTGTTAATCAAAGTGGTGATAATTCCCCATCACCTATCATTTTAGATAATGGACTTCTTTATCTGCAAAGAATGTGGAGCTACGAAGAAAAAGTGGCTCAATTTTTTAGGCAAGAATACCCAGTGGTTGAAATTGATGAAAATGCATTAATTAAAGCACTCAATCAACTTTTTCCAATAATAAAAGACAATAAAGAAACTAATTGGCAGAAAGTAGCTGCCAGTGTTGCTATCACTAGCCCTATCTCTATTATTTCTGGGGGCCCTGGAACAGGAAAAACCACAACAGTGGCAAAAATCTTGGCTACTTTTGTGATGCTTACTTCGAATGAAAAGCCCATTATTCAATTAGCAGCACCAACCGGAAAAGCCGCTGCTCGATTAACTGAATCCTTAGGTAAAGCACTTGCCCAACTCGCTTTAAGTGAAGAAGAATATAAGTGGATGCCAAAGCAAGCACAAACTATTCATCGTTTGTTAGGGGCTCAGCCTGAAAGCCAGCAAGTGCGTTACCATAAAGATAACCCATTACAACTTGATATTTTAGTAGTTGATGAAGCATCGATGGTTGATTTGCCTATGATGGCTCGCTTAATTGATGCACTTCCGCCACAATGTCACGTTATTTTCTTGGGAGATAAAGACCAACTCGCTTCTGTTGAAGCCGGAGCCGTATTAGGGGATATTTGTCGTTTTGCTGATGATGGTTTGAGCCAAAAGCGATTTGATAAAATTGATTATTTAACACAAGGTGAATTATCAAAATCTGCAGCGATTATCTCTGTTTCTAACACACCTGTTTCAGTTGTTAGTGATTCACTTTGCCTATTACGAAAAAGTTATCGATTCGGCTCGAATTCAGGTATTGGTCAACTTGCTTTTGCTGTAAACCAAGGACAGACCAAAACAGCACTGACATTACTGAAGAAGGCAGTAATTACGCCTCAACAAATTGAAATGGCACTAGATACTCAAGATGTGAATTTTATCCCATTAGAAAGTGATGAAAACTATTTACTGATGATACAAGATGCGGCGCAAGCCTATCGTCAGTATCTCTCATTGATAGCAGAAAACGCCACTCCTGATGCTATTCTTAATGCATTTAACCAATATCGTTTATTGTGTGCATTAAGAGAAGGGCCATTTGGTGTAAGTGGATTAAATGATCGAATTGAAATGCTATTGCATCGTCAACGATTAATTCGTCGCCCTACAAATAGCTACCAGAGTGACTATATTGGACGTCCAATTATGATCCAGCGAAATGACAGTACACTTGGGCTGTTTAATGGTGATATTGGTATTATGCTCAATAATGATGAAGGCGAAATGAAAGCCTTTTTCCAATTACCGGATGGTACTTTAAAAGCAATTCAACCTAGCCGGTTGCCTCAACACGAAACTGCGTATGTTATGACAGTGCATAAATCACAGGGATCTGAATTTACGCATACAGCATTAGTATTGCCTGAAAAATTTTCGCCAGTGGTCAGCCGTGAATTACTGTACACCGCCTTAACACGCGCTAAACAAAAACTTTCTCTTTATGCCAGCGAGTATATGGTGAAAATGGCTATTCAAACACGTATTCAGCGTCGAAGTGGTTTAGTCGATAAGTTACGTTATTAATTTCTGTCGGATAAGATAAAAACAATAAAAGACAGGCTTGAGAGGGATGCCTGTCTTTTTATTTATGTTTGATAGTTACTCTTTATGTAAATCTAAAATCAAAATTTTGGAGCGACGCTGATAATTGTAGAGTGCCTGCTTTTCAATGGGTAATTTATCAATTTCAGCAGGTTCAAATCCTTTTTCTTGAAACCAGTGAATACTACGTGTTGTTAAAACAAATAGTTTTTCTAATCCTAATTGCTTAGCATGGGTAGAAATACGTTGTAGTAATACCTCACCACGACAAGAGCTACGATAATCGGGATGAACAGCAACACAAGCCATTTCACCAATTTTTTCTGATTGATAAGGGTAAAGTGCGGCACAGGCTATAGTCATATTATCGCGTTCAATAATAGTGAATTGATCTATCTCTATTTCTAATTGTTCTCTTGAACGTCTGACTAAAATACCTTGTTGCTCTAATGGGCGAATAAGTTCGAGTATGCCACCAATATCATTGATATTGGCTCTACGAACTTTTTCAGCACTTTCCATCACGATTTGAGTTCCTATACCATCGCGAGAGAATAGCTCTTGAATAAGCGCACCATCAGATTGATAACTTAATAGGTGGCTGCGTTCCACACCTCGACGACAGGCTTTAACGGCACCTCGCAAAAATCTGACTGTACCTGAGTGGTAATCGCCTTCGGTTTGTAGCTCTTGGATTTTATCTTCGGCTTGATTAGGTAGTAATTCAGAGACAATGTGTCCATCTTCATCGACAACACCTTGGAAAGAGCAAAAACCAATAATTTTTTGCGCTTTAAGTTTTATAGCAAGTTGTGTTGCCACTTCTTCAGATGTGAGATTAAAACTTTCACCAGTAACAGACACTGCAACAGGGCCAATTAATACAATGGCGTTACTGTCTAATTGGCGGTGAATAGCTTCTTCATCAATACGGCGAATTTTTCCGCTGTGACAATAATCCACGCCATCATCAACTCCCAAGGGTTGTGCAATGACAAAATTGCCACTAACGACATTAATATGCGCACCTTGTAATGGTGTATTACTTAAACTCATTGATAAACGTGCTGTAATGTCGAGCTGTAATGTACCCGCAGCTTGTTTAACAACTTCTAAGGTTTTACTATCAGTAATACGAGTATATTTATGATAAATTGGTGAGACTTTTTGTACTTCAAGCGCCATATCAATTTGTGGTCTTGCGCCATAAACAACCACTAAACGGATGCCTAAACTGTGTAGTAATCCAATATCGTTAATGATTGATGGAAAATTTTCATGTGCGATAGCTTCGCCACCCAACATAATGACAAACGTTTTGCCTCTATGTGCATTAATATACGGAACCGAATGGCGGAATCCATCGACCAATTCGGTGCTGCGCTCTTTCATAAAACCCTCTCAAGTGAATTTTTATTCGCATTTAATGTATTTTTATTCTTTTTAATGAGAAATGGCAAGTAAAATCCTATCTTATTGTTTTGCATGAGGGCAGAATATTCGTGTAAATGTGAGTAATTGTGCTGTTTTTAAGTGACAGTGAAGTGTGGATTGGGTAAAGTTTTTCGTTCTTAACTTTTTTTATCTCTTTTTAGAGTTTATTGACGTTAATCGTTTTTTTGGAATATTTTCATGAGTCATTCTGAGCACAATCAAACTCGTCGTCGTCTTGTTAAAGGAATTGGCGCGTTATTATTGTTAAGTGTTAGTCCTGTTGGCTTTGCTGCGACAGCATCTATTGTTGCTGTCAGGGTTTGGCCTGCTTCGACTTATACTCGCGTGACTATAGAATCAAGGACACCACTGAAATATCGTCAGTTTGCATTATCAAACCCAGAACGTATTGTGGTGGATTTAGAAGGTATTCAACTTAATAGCGTATTAAAGGGTGTCGCTAATCAAGTTCAGACTAGCGATCCTTATTTAAAGTTGATCCGGGTTGGTCAAAATACGCCCAAAACAGTGCGATTGGTCTTTGAAGTAAAAACACCCGTACAACCACAAATGTTTACTCTAAAACCCGTTGCTGAATTTAAAAACCGTTTGGTGTTAGATTTCTACCCAAGCCACGGTGCAAATGCTGAAGATGATCCACTCTTAGCGCTGTTACGTGAATATAATGATGGTGATTTACAACAAGCCGTACCAGCCCAAACAGATACCCGAAAACCAGGTAGAGCAGGGCGAGATAGACCTATCATTATCATGATCGATCCTGGTCATGGCGGTGAAGATCCCGGTGCCATTGGTAAATATAAAACCCGTGAAAAAGATGTCGTTTTACAAATTGCACGCCGTTTAAGAACACTTATTGATAAAGACGCCAAAATGAAGGCGTATATGACACGTAATGAAGATGTGTTTATTCCATTAACAGTACGTGTTGCTAAAGCACGAAAAATGCAAGCTGACTTGTTTGTTTCTATTCATGCAGATGCATTTACGAATCGTTCTGCCAGAGGTTCATCTGTTTTTGCGTTATCAAAAACAGGTGCGACCAGTAATACTGCACGCTATCTTGCACAAACACAAAATGAGTCTGATTTAATCGGTGGTGTGAGCAAAAGTGGTGACCGTTATGTTGATCATGCGATGCTTGATCTTGTACAAACGGCGACTATCAATGACAGCCTGAAATTTGGTAGTGAAGTGCTTAAATTGATGGGGGGAATTAATAAACTGCATAAGAATAAGGTTGATCAAGCCGGATTTGCAGTATTAAAAGCACCTGAAATCCCTTCTATCTTAGTTGAGACTGCTTTTATCAGTAATATCGAAGAAGAGAAAAAACTAAAAACAGCAAAATTCCAACAACAAATCGCAGAGTCTATCTTTAAAGGTATCAAAGCCTATTTTGCCAACGGTGGCGAGTTAACCTTAGCTGATCGTAGCTAATCTCTTCCTATACCCTTTTCTTATATTCCAGTAGAAAGCTAAGATCATGTGCTTTCTATTGGAGCTTCTTATTGTATTTTCAGCACAATAAATTTATCCAATATAATGGTTATTGAAATAAAAGAAATTGATGTAATAAATCTATGCTTGATGCGATTAACTTTTTGAATTAAAAGAGAAAGTAAAAAGAAGAGGAAATTTTGAAGAAAAATTGGTTGCGGGAGCTGGATTTGAACCAACGACCTTCGGGTTATGAGCCCGACGAGCTACCATGCTGCTCCATCCCGCGACTGAATTGTTGTTTATAGAATTGGTTGCGGGAGCTGGATTTGAACCAACGACCTTCGGGTTATGAGCCCGACGAGCTACCATGCTGCTCCATCCC
>NZ_JBEEWH010000009.1:0-52867 GCF_040140305.1 Proteus sp. fly-1008 | reverse complement strand
GCGACTGATACTATAACTTACTGCTTTGTGAATTGGTTGCGGGGGCCAGATTTGAACTGACGACCTTCGGGTTATGAGCCCGACGAGCTACCAAGCTGCTCCACCCCGCGTCTCCACAGAGGGGCACTATACTCAGGATCTGCTGAGTTGCAAGTTTTTTATGAAATTTTTATCGTTTTCTTTTAAAAACGGTCAGAAATAATACATGGGGATGCAATTTTAGGCAGTTATACTCGTTATGCTTAAGGTTGTAGAAGCCGACAATGCTCAGTGGAGTCTCATCATTTATCTATGTTTCCCTATCTATTTTCACTTGTTGTGACTTAATGTTTAAAAGTCATATTGATTAGGGGATAATAGAAAAACCTTAACTATCGGTATATCCATATTCATATCTTTATTGATTTGGCTTTGGTATCTTTCTAATTCAAAATCAACACTTAAATTTAGTCATTAAGCGGGCAAAAAATGGTTACTTGGCGAAAATCGTTAATTTTAGGTATGTTAGCGCTTGCCTTGACAGGATGTCATCGTCCAACAGAGCAAGGTCAGCAATATAAAGATGGAAAGCTTAAACAGGACTTGATCGAAGTCAGCTCGCCAAATACACAAGGTACACCGATTAATGGCCCAGATTATCTGCAACAAGTTAATCAGATCAATCAAACATCATCTCGTTTGTATAATAGTAACAAAGAGACTTATCAAGCAGTTGAAAACTGGCTACGTTCAGGAGCTGATACGCGCCAATTACGTCAATTTAATCTTTCTGCATTTCAAATGGAAGGTGTTGATAACTACGGTAACGTTCAATTTACTGGTTATTATACGCCAGTTCTTGAAGCGCGTTTAACACGACAAGGTGAATTCCAATATCCTCTTTATAAAATGCCTGCCAATAGTCGCTCGAAACTCCCTTCACGTGCAGCTATCTATAATGGTGCATTAAGCCAATCTTTAATTGCGGCTTACAGCAATTCCATTATGGATAATTTTATGATGGAAGTTCAGGGAAGTGGTTACGTTGATTTTGGTGATGGAAAACCGCTTACATTTTTCGGTTATGCAGGGAAAAATGGGCATGCTTATCGAAGTATAGGTAAAGTGCTAATCGATAATGGTGAAGTAGAAAGAAAAGATATGTCGATGCTCGCTATTAGAGAATGGGCTGATAAACATAACGATACTGAAGTGAGAAAATTATTAGAAGAAAATCCTTCATTTGTTTTTTTTAAACCAGAGCCCTTTACACCAGTAAGAGGTGCTAGTGCTATTCCATTAATTGCACTAGCATCAGTGGCTTCTGATAGAAGTATTATCCCCGCGGGAACCGTACTACTGGCTGAAATTCCTGTGCTTGATAATTCAGGTAAGTTTACAGGTGAATATCAAATGCGTTTAATGGTGGCATTAGATGTAGGTGGCGCAATTAAAGGGCATCATTTCGATATTTATCATGGGATTGGTAAAGATGCGGGTCATATGGCTGGTTTTTATAATCATTATGGGCGTGTTTGGGTATTAAAAAAATCACAGCTTAACTTGCTAAATCCTTCGTCGTAAACGATTTACTATTTATCAGGTTATTATTAACGGTAAAATCAAGTAAACGACATGGCTATTGATATCAATAGCCATAATTATTTCTGTTATTTAGGTTGTTATCGCATCATGCAAAATTCATTATCAGATTCATATTTACAACGCTTTTCTGGAATAGGACGACTTTATGGGCAAAAAGCGTTGTCTTATTTTGCTCAGGCTCATATTTGTGTCGTGGGTATAGGTGGGGTAGGCAGTTGGGCTGCAGAAGCACTGGCACGCAGTGGCATTGGTGCGATCACCTTAATTGATATGGATGATGTTTGCGTAACTAATACGAATAGGCAAATACATGCATTAAAAGAAAATGTGGGTCAGCCTAAATGTGACGCCATGAAACAGCGTATTTTGGAAATCAACCCAGAATGTAATGTCACTAGTATTGATGATTTTGTCACGGTTGATAATGTCGCTGAGATGATGAATAACAATTTTGATTATGTGATTGATGCGATTGATAGTGTTAGACCAAAAGCAGCATTATTAGCCTATTGTCGCCGTTATAAAATTCCTGTGATCACAACTGGAGGGGCTGGTGGGCAAATTGATCCAACTCAAATCCAAGTGGTTGATTTAGCAAAAACAATTCAAGATCCTTTAGCGGCAAAATTAAGAGAACGTTTAAAATCTGATTTTAATGTTGTGAAAAATAGCAAAGGTAAGCTAGGTATAGACTGTGTTTTTTCTACTGAACAATTGGTTTACCCACAGAGTGATGGTACAGTTTGTGCAGCGAAAAGCACTGCTGATGGTGTAAAGCGAATGGATTGTTCTGCGGGATTTGGCGCAGTAACGATGGTAACAGCTTCTTTTGGCTTTATTGCGGTGTCTCATGCATTGAAGAAAATGCTAGCGAAAGCACAGCGTGCTCGTGATACTCGTCATACTTCAAACCACAGCGTTGTTGACTGTGTTCATCCACACTAGTCACATACTTATGTATGCTCCTAGCGGCTTATTCACTTGTCGCCTAGCTGTGACTTGAATTATTTAGAGTATATATTTGTAGCATTATATATTGAGATTTTGAGCTTAAGTTGAGGCTAAGATTGAGAAGTGAGTGATTTTAATCGTGCGATAATCGCATTCACTCCGTCAGTGCGAGATTGGCTAATTTGATTAGCCAATCCTAATTGATCAAAAATCGCTAATATATCGATATCAGCTATTTCCTGTCCCGTTTTATTTTCAACTACCGTTAAGATAATAGTGAGTAAGCCTTTTACGATCCGTCCATCACTATCACCATAGACGTGATATTTACCATCATTGTTTAATTCAACTCCTAACCAGACTCGATTTTCACAACCCTTGATCTCTTTTTCTGTTGTTTTTAATGCATCAGGTAATGTTGGCAATTTTCGTGAGAGTTGAATTAATTGACGATATTTATCTTCCCATGCTTTTGATTTTTGAAAATCATTAAGCAAAACGTCTAGGGTAATTTCATTGCCAAAAGGGTGTTGTGTTGTGATATTAGTCATGATGATTATTCGTCTTTTAAAAGTGTTAGCGCAAAATTAACCGCATCAATTAAAGCATCAATATCTGCACGCTGATTATAAGGCATAAAAGAGATACGTAGGCAGCCTGATATATTCAATGAATCAATAAGAGGCTGTGCACAATGTTGCCCTGAACGTAATGCTATACCTTTCTCTGTGATTAATGTTGCTAAATCACTATGGTGGATGCCTGCAAAATTAAAAGAGATGACGGATGAGTTTGGTGCGCGATAGCTGATAAATCCATCTAACTCACGTAGGCGTCTTTCAGCTTCATCTGCAAGCTCTAATGTATATTGATTAGCCTGATACATATCTTGTGTTTCTAACCATGCTAATGTCGCTGAGAAAGCGATAACACCAGCGACATTAGGTGTTCCCGCTTCAAAACAGTGAGGAATAGTTGCAGGTGTAAAACTGTTAAAGGTTGCATTAGTTAGCATTTTCCCACCACCATGCCAAGGTGCCATCTCGTCTAAAAGCTCACGTTTACCATAACAAACACCTAATCCATTAGGACCATAAAGCTTGTGTGCGGAGAAAACATAAAAATCAATATCAAGTGCGCTCACATCCGTTGAGTGGTGTGCAATACCTTGCGCACCATCAACAACCAATAAGCAATTATGATATTGGCGTACACATTGAGACACTTTATCTAATGCGATTTGAGCACCTGTTACATTCGACATTTGGCTAATTGCCACAACACGAGTCCGCTCACTGAGCAAGTGATTTAGGTTCTCAATTGAAGGCAAAAAATCACCTTCAATAGCCCAAGGGATCACCTGTGCACCTGTCTGTTGTGCCAGCATTAACCAAGGAATAAGGTTGGCATGATGTTCTTGCTCACTCACTATTATTTCATCACCTGCTTGTAAGCGTGGGCGAAAATAACCTTGAGCAATAAGGTTAATCGATTCTGTCGTGCCCTTTGTCCAAATAATGGTGTCACTATCAGCACTATTGATTAATCCAGCAACTTGTTGGCGAGTCATTTCAAACTGTTGTGTGGTTTCTTTCGCCTGTTGATATTGGCTACGATGCACAGTCGCAAGGTTATGTCGATAAAATGCATCAGAGGCTTCTATCATTGCAAGAGGCTTCAATGCAGTCGCTGCACTATCAAGATAAATCGTTTTTTCTTCAAGTGCAGGAAATTGTTGTCGAAATAAATCAGATGAAAATGCGTTCATAATTAGGCTGTATTAGTAGACGAATAATGTTTGATGATAATCGTTAAAAATAGGACGTATTGATTATACGGTTAATTATATTTATTTATAACGGAAAACTAAAAATACCCGTTTGTTGTAGGCTATTAACGCTATAGTAACACGATAAATAGGATGAAAGTTCACTCAATAAAAATCACTCACATTAGATTGATATCCTGTTTTTGCTGATTAAAAATTATTTGAAAAAAGATCAGATGTATTTTTTCAGCATAATGACAATAAATTTAGCGTAAGAAATGGATGAAAACATCAAAACTGAATAGGTGAGTGGAGAAAAAAGAGAGAAAAATAGGGGATAAAAAAAGCACCGCCTTGGCGGTGCACTATAAAATCACTATGGACAGACAGGGTAAATGTACAGGAAGTGAAAAAAAACAGTAGCATAAGCTACTAAGTCTGGAATTTCCAGACAACTTGCAAACACAACATCACAACCACAAAGCCAAAAGTTTTGCAGTATTGCTACTACACAACTTTTCGTTCCGGCTTAGGAAGTGCGCCTACTATAGGTATTTACTGGCTAATCATCAAGGGACAATTTATAATGCTTCGCATAAAAAAAACTAATGATGAAAGTTAGGATCTACTAATAGCCAAAATAGGGGTTTGAGAACCGATTATGTCTAAACGTTTACCGCCATTAAATGCACTTAGGGTTTTTGATTCAGCGGCTCGTCATTTAAGTTTTACTAAAGCCGCTGAAGAATTATTTGTGACACAAGCAGCAGTCAGCCATCAAATAAAAACATTAGAAGAATTCCTTGGACTAAAATTATTTAGAAGGCGCAATCGATCTCTTTTGTTAACAGAAGAAGGGCAGAGTTATTACCTCGATATCAAGGAGATTTTTTCATCAATTAACGAGGCAACTCGCAAATTATTAGCAAGAAGCGCGAAAGGTGCACTAACAGTTAGCTTATCTCCAAGTTTTGCTATTCAATGGTTAGTGCCAAGATTATCAGGGTTTAATCAGGCTTATCCGGGAATAGATGTAAGAATTCAGGCGGTTGATAGAGAAGAAGATAAGCTTGCTGATGATGTTGATGTGGCTATTTTTTATGGTCGAGGTAATTGGACGGGGCTACGTACAGATCGCCTCTATGCGGAATATTTGATCCCTGTTTGTGCACCATCTTTACTTACAGGTGAAAAACCACTAAAAACCTCATCCGATCTGATTTATCATACACTGCTACATGATACATCTCGCCGAGACTGGCAAGCTTATGTTCGCCAGTTAGAGATACAAAATCAGATAAATGTGCAACAAGGACCTATTTTTAGCCATAGCTCAATGGTGATACAGGCTGCTGTACACGGACAAGGCGTTGCATTAGTGAATAATGTTATGGCACGTAGTGAAATAGAATCAGGTCGATTAGTTAGACCTTTCCCAGATGTCCTTGTCAGTAAAAATGCATTTTATTTAGTTTGCCAAGATAGTCAGGCTGAATTGGGTAAAATTGCGGCTTTTCGCCAATGGATTTTATCACAAGCAGCGAACGAACAAGAAAAGCTGGGTTTACTGACATCATCTTAATATTATGATTGGCAAAATATCTCCTAAATTAGGAAGGAATAAACAGTGAATAGTCGTACATTGCTTATGTTTTCCGCGATTAGTGGCTTTTTTTATGTCGCTTTTGGTGCATTTGCAACACATAAGCTAGCACCTCATTTATCGCCACAACATTGGGAATACATCCAGTTAGCGATGCGCTACCAGATTGTACATACCTTGATACTTGTCGGGATCGCAACAATATTAATGCGAAAAACTATTTTATGGTTTTATTGGGCTGGTATTTTCTTTAGTGTTGGTATTCTACTTTTCAGTGGTAGCCTTTATTGTATGGCGCTAACACAAGTTAGATTGTTATCTTATTTTACGCCAATTGGTGGTTTTAGCTTTCTTATTGGTTGGACTTTAATTTTTATTGGCGCTTTGCGTCTAAGGGCACCGGCGTCTCGCCATGAATAAAGTTGCATTATATTGTCGCCAAGGTTTTGAAAAAGAGTGCGCGGCTGAGATTACGGATAAAGCAGGTCAAATCGGCGTTTATGGCTTTCCTCGTGTTAAAGAAGGAAGTGGCTACGTGATTTTTGAATGCTACCAAGAAGGTGAAGCAGACAAGATCGCGCGTGAAGTAAATTTCCGTGAATTAATTTTTGCTCGTCAGATGTTTGTGACAAGTGAATTACTTAAAGATTTACCGCCAGAAGATAGAATTACACCTATTGTTGGAATGTTAAAAGGTGCTGTTGAAAAAGCGGGTGAACTTCGAGTTGAAGTTGCTGATACAAACGAAAGTAAAGAGTTATTAAAATTTTGCCGTAAATTTACGGTGCCATTACGTAATCATTTACGTAATGAGAAAATATTGTTGAAAGTAGAGAACTTTAGCCGTCCTGTTGTTCATGTGTTTTTTATTGCGCCGGGATGTTGTTATGTTGGCTATTCCTATAGTTTTAATAATTCCCCATTTTATATGGGTATTCCTCGATTAAAATTCCCATCAGATGCGCCAAGTCGTTCGACATTAAAACTTGAAGAAGCATTTCATATTTTCATTCCTTATGAGGAGTGGGAAGAGCGTTTAGCAAGTGGAATGAAAGCGGTCGATTTAGGTGCATGCCCCGGTGGTTGGACATATCAATTAGTAAAACGCAGTATGATGGTGCATGCTGTTGATAATGGGCCAATGGCACAATCTTTAATGGATACAGGGCAAGTTCGTCATCACCAAGTTGATGGTTTTAAATTTGAACCTACCTCTAAAAATATCACATGGCTTGTTTGCGATATGGTTGAAAAACCAGCTAAAGTTGCTGCATTAATGACAACTTGGATTGCTAATGAATGGTGTCGTGAAGCTATCTTTAACTTAAAATTGCCAATGAAAAAGCGTTATGAGGAAGTTTCTCATATTCTTGAAAAAATAAAGACGGAGTTAGCTGAAAAAGGGATTAACGTTAAAATCCAAGCAAAACATCTTTATCATGATAGAGAAGAAATAACTGTTCATATACAAAATATTTGGGCCGCTTATCGACCCGACCGTGAATTTTAAATATGATAAGGATCCATCAATATATTATTGATGACAATAAAAAAGCTAAGCTTCTATTTATAGGCTTAGCTTTTTTACTTTATATCATTATATTAAAATTATCAGCTGACTGAGTCTTAATTGCTTAGAGTTTAACTATTTAAACGTAATTGTTGTAGATTACCGTTTAATTGAATATCAGTGCGTAATGTTGTGATTTTCCGACTAATAAATGCAGACTCTTTGTGAGTAATAAGCTTGTTCTGCCATTTTGTAGGGATGTCATCAATATGCTGATAAAGTGACTCTAAATTAGGATGAATTTGCAAAAGCTCTGTAGCGCTTTTAGGACCAATGCCGGGAACTCCGGCAACTTTGCTGCTACTGACTCCTGTTAATCCCCAATAATCAGTAAGCTGAGATGGCTCGACACCAAATTCTGCTTTGATAAATTCTAAATCTAACCAGCGCCGCTGAAAATAATCTCGAATACGAATAGAAGGTGAAAGTAACTGGCAATACCCTTTATCGGTTGAAATAATAGTGACACGAAAACCAGCATTTGCTACTTTCGCTGCTAATGTTGCGGCAACGTCATCTGCTTCATCTCCACCAGAATGCCAGCTTTGTATTCCTAAATTGAGTAACATTGCTTTAATTTCTGGCAATTGTTGTCGCAACTCATCAGGCATCGGTGTCCGTCCAGCTTTATAATCAGGGAGGAGTTGATGTCGCCAACTACCATCTCTGTCATCTTCATCAAAGACTGCTACGGCATGAGTAGGTTGTGTGTGACCAAGCAGTTGATTGACACTCTGTTCACACACAGTTAGACAAGAAGAACCTGACGCCGCATGAATGCGGCGGATCAGATTTAAAGCATCAATAATCAGCAAATGTATCATAATAAATTAGCTGATAATCTCGTAACATGGTTGGTAAGCTGTACCACCCGGAAGTTTCATACGATGTTGCTCAACAAAGCCTGCTAATAAAATATCCATGCGACGCATGATTTCACGATCACCATGGATTTTATAAGGGCCGTAAGCTTCAATTGCTTTCATACCCACTTCTTTTACGTTACCCGCCACAATACCAGAGAATGCGCGACGTAAGTCAGCTGCTAATTTTTCAGGTGATTGATCGGTACTTAGGTTAAGTGATTCCATATTTTCATGTGTTGGTTCAAAAGGAAGCTGTAAATCAGCATTGATCTTCATTGACCAGTTAAAGCTATAAGCATCCCCTGTACTACGACGATTATCTTTTACCAAAGGCATATATTTTTTCATAATGCGAGCCACTTCTGGTGCATCATCAATAATGATTTGGTAATGGCGTCGAGCCTCGTCACCTAATGTATTTGCGATAAAATCGTCGAGTACATTAAAGTAATCGGCACTCTCTTTTGGGCCAGTTAAAATCAGTGGCAATACTTGATCTTGGTTTTCTGGAGACATAAGAATACCAAGTAGATACAGTAATTCTTCGGCTGTTCCCACGCCACCAGGAAAAATAATAATACCATGTCCAATACGAACAAAAGATTCCAGGCGTTTTTCAATATCTGGCATGATAATGAGTTCGTTAACTAATGGATTTGGTGGCTCAGCCGCAATGATAGAAGGTTCTGTCATACCAATGAAACGGCTATTTTTATAACGTTGTTGAGCATGGCCGACCGCAGCACCTTTCATTGGTGCTTCCATCGCTCCTGGGCCACAACCTGTACAAATATTAAGTTCTCGTAGACCTAATTCGTTACCCACTTTTCGGCCATAAAGGTACTCAGTTTCATTGATAGAGTGACCACCCCAGCACACAATCATATTAGGATCTTCATCAATATGAAGAGCCCTAGCATTACGCAAAATAGAGAAAATAGTGTTAGTGATGTGAGTGCTATTTTCTAAATTAAGGTGCAGATCACGTTTGGCTGTTGTGATTTGTCCATGAACAAACAAAATGTCACGAAGTACAGCAAATAAGTTAGCTTGCAGTGAACGAATAATTTTTCCATCAACAAAGGCGTCTTCAGGAGGATTGACTAACTCTAATTTCACGCCACGTTCACGGCGCAGTACGTTAATATCAAAATCTTGGTATTTAGATAACAGCTCTTTACTACTATCAGTAAGGCTACCAGAGTTGAGGACAGCAAGAGAACAATTACGAAACAGTTGGTAAAGATCACTGCTTGCGGTTCTCTTTAGCATATCAACTTCTAGCTGTGAAAGCAGATCCATGGAACCTAATGGGCTGACATGAGTTATCACGTAGGACTCCTTTTTCTCCTGAAATAACAAACTGAAGTGCAACTGATCTTGGTATAACACAGATCATATTAACATACAGGCATTATTCCTGTTATTGTCTGGCTAATCGACTGATTTTTGGAACAAACTCACAATTACTACGCCAAGGATTGATATCTAATCCACCACGTCGTGTATATCTTGCGTATACAGTTAATGTTTCAGGTGCACAAAATTGCATGATGTCGTGAAAAATTCGCTCAACACATTGTTCATGAAATTCATTATGTTGTCTAAATGAGACTAAATAGCGTAGCAATTTTTCACGATCAATTTTTTTGCCTTTATATTGGATAGCGACAGATCCCCAATCTGGTTGATTGGTAATAAGGCAGTTTGATTTTAACAGATGACTGACTAGAGTTTCCTCAACCAATGTATCGGTTGTCGATCCGTTTAACCATTGTGCATCAAACTGATAATTATCGATTTCAATGTCTTGTTCATCAATACACTCTCCAGCAAAATCAACAATAGGTTGTGATGTAAAATGCGAAAGTGGGTAAATAGCCAGACTCACTTTACCTTTAGCACAAGAGGTTAAATCTTTAAGTAAGGTTTTTTCAACGATATCCCAGCTTTCAAAGCGAGTTTGGTTAAAACTGTTGAGATATAGCTTAAAGCTTTTAGACTCAATGAGGTTTTCAGTCTTTGCATCTAATTCAACATGACCAATTGCAACTTGTGGCAACCCTTTGCTATTAAGCCAAGAGAGTTCATACATAGTCCAAATATCACCACCATGAAATGGCAAATTTTCAGTAGTTAAAGAAAGTGAGTCTCGGTTTAGGCTACGAGGAACGCCTTGTAATAATTCGGCATTATAGTGATCATGATATTGAGTCTTTTTGCCTAAAGATAATGTTTCAAGAGATTTATCACCTTGATATAAAGACATAATTTACATCCTAACTTTAACTGAAAATAAAAGAAGACTAATTATACTATTGAAACATCAATAGTATACGAATGCTTTATTTTTGATGCTCTGAATTAACAACATAATCAGGTAACATAAAGGCTAATTTTTATTTAACAGATAAAGCTGATAACCATGATTGAAAACATTTCCTCTGAATTAAAAGCCTTCACCCAAAAATATGTTGAGTTATGGCAAGAAAAATCAGGTTTACCTCCTGCGAGTGCAGATCTCTATGGTGTTCCTTCTGTTTGTATATCAAGAACAGGTGATGAAGTCGTTTATTGGCTGCCTCAGCCTTTTGTGGGAACGGATAAACTAGAAAAAGTTGAAAAAGCGATGGGGATCATTATCCGCCCTGAATTACATAATTACTTTACCACTCAGTATGCAGGAGATATGCAAGTTCGCTTTAGAGATACACACTTGAGCTTAATCCAAGTTTGGAGTGAAGAAGATTTTATCCGCCTACAAGAAAATATTATTGGGCATTTGGTAACACAAAAGCGGCTGAAATTAACACCAACTTTATTTATTGGTACAACCGATTCAGAAAACGACATAATTTCTGTATGTAATGTTTCTGGTGAAGTCATTCTTGAAACTTTTGGTCAAAAGAAAAGAGAAGTCCTAGCAGAAAATTTATCTGTTTTTTTATCAGAATTAGTCGTGGTATATAGTGAATGATGTAGTCCTAAAACTACTATCTGTGTGAGATATATCTTACAAAAAAAGAGTCTGTTTTTTTAGACAATGGGCTCTTGTATAAGAGTAGATTTGATTTATTTAAGTAGAGCAATAACTTAATAACTTATTGTTTTTATTTATGGTTATTTTTATTTAATTGCTTTTTTTTTGTGGGTTGTTTAACTAATCAATTATTGGCATTCTACGTTCACCAACTAAAGGACTGCTTGGTGGCCGAAATAATGTTAAGTAATCAAGGGCACAGGAAATAGGATATTTCCATTAATGTGGATACAGACTTAATCACAGGGATAGATAAAACGGTCTTGCTTGGATGCATGTGTTGTACAGACAGTTATTTTTCTTGTCTAAAAGGAGTTTCGGCTCCTTTTATTTTTTTATTTGTTTTCTGCTATTCCATCCCAATGTTATCCTTATTCGTAAGTTTTATATAAGGAACACATGATGACACCAGAACAACGCATTTTAGCGAAATTGCTCTTAATCGAAGAAGAGATGAAGAACATTGAGCTATGGCAATTAGGAACACCTGCCGAGCAAGCATTTGAAAGTATTGAACCTTTTTGTATTGATACAATGAGTGCTCACGAATGGTTACAGTGGGTATTGATTCCGCGATTGTCATCAATGATTGAAAATGAGATGCCATTACCTAATTCATTTGCAATAGCACCGTATTACGAAGAAGCATTTAAAGATGATGAAAGTCGCGACTTTACGGATTTACTTAATCATTTGCGTGAACTCGACGCAATGTTTAAATCATAAGGCCAACAATGTTAGATATTATTTATCAAGATGAATATCTTGTTGCGGTGAATAAACCTGCTGGTTGGCTTGTTCACCGCAGTTGGCTAGATAGACATGAAACTGTGTTTGTGATGCAAACATTGAGAGATCAAATCGGGCAACATGTTTTTCCTGTACACCGCTTAGATAGACCTACATCTGGTGTTCTATTAATGGCGCTTTCTTCTGAGGTTGCTAGGGCTCTTTCTCAATCTTTTGAACAACATAAAACAGAAAAAATTTACCATGCTGTTGTCAGAGGATATGTTGAAGAGGCGTTAGTCATTGATAGCCCTTTAGTGGAGGAGTTAGATAAAATTGCAGACAAATTTGCAACTCAACCACCACAAATTCAAGAATGTGTAACACATTGCCAGCCATTAGCAACCGTTGAAAAAGAGGTTGCGCTTGGGCGCTATCCTACGTCTCGATTTAGTTTATTAGAATTGTGTCCTGAAACAGGCCGTAAGCATCAACTACGTCGCCATATGTCTCACATTCGCCACCCAATCATCGGCGATACGGCTCATGGTGATTTACGTCAAAACCGTGGTGTTGTAAATCATTTTCAATCTCATCGCTTGATGTTACATGCAAGCCATCTAAACTTAATTCATCCAATCACATTGCAACCACTAAATTTAACGGCGAAATGGGATCTCCCTTGGCAACACCTTATTAATCAATTTGGTTGGCGTGGATTAAGACCTGAATTAGAGCAGTATGGTGAAGATTTAGCTCATCACTTCTAATACCTTTCTTATCCCCAATATTTATTTCATTGCGTTACTATCAAGGCTTTTTTACTTAAGTCTTGATAGTTTGCGCAAATTCACAAGCTCTATTAACTATTTGTAAAATATGTAATTCTACAAATAGTTATGATCACATGTATTGAAACGTGACAGCTATCATGTATTCATTAAGCGATTTATTTTATGATGTGAAATAAATAAGGCTTATCATTAGATAAGTTTATGAAATAGAACCCACACTACTTTAAACAAATAAAAAACTTACAACATATAAAACCCACATTCCGGGAGTCTGCTTGATGTTTAAAAACCTATTTGTTGTTTTACAAAAAATCGGAAAGTCCTTGATGTTACCGGTATCTGTACTGCCTATTGCCGGTATTTTATTAGGAGTTGGTTCCGCAGATCTATCATGGATACCTTCTTCTGTTTCTCAAGTTATGGCAGAAGCGGGTGGTTCAGTTTTCTCTAATATGCCACTTATATTTGCCATTGGTGTTGCGTTAGGCTTTACCAATAATGACGGGGTATCAGCGCTAGCTTCTGTGGTAGCTTACGGCATTATGTCTAAAACCATGATAGTGGTTGCTCCTTGGGTTTTAGGGCTTTCTTCAGCTGAAATTGAGGCTCAGCATCTTACTGATACTGGTGTGTTAGGGGGCATTATTGCAGGTATTATTGCCGCCTCCATGTTTAACCGCTTTTATCGCATCAAATTACCTGAGTATTTAGGATTTTTTGCAGGTAAGCGTTTTGTTCCTATTATTTCAGGATTAATTGCTATTTTTGTTGGGATTATCTTAGCTTTTATTTGGCCTCCTATCGGTACAGCTATCCAACGTTTCTCTGAATGGGCAGCCTATCAAAATCCGGCTGTTGCTTTTGGTATTTATGGTGTTGTAGAGCGTGGATTAGTGCCATTTGGTTTACACCACATCTGGAATGTACCGTTCCAAATGCAAGTGGGTGAATATGTAAATAGTGCAGGACAAGTATTCCACGGTGATATTCCTCGTTATATGGCCGGTGACCCAACTGCCGGTATGTTGTCAGGTGGCTTCTTATTTAAGATGTTTGGTTTACCTGCTGCTGCTATTGCGATTTGGCATTCAGCACGCCCTGAGAATCGTGTAAAAGTTGGTGGTATCATGATTTCTGCGGCATTAACCGCCTTCTTGACAGGGATCACTGAGCCTATTGAATTCTCATTTATGTTCGTCGCTCCAATCCTTTATGTTATTCATGCTATTTTGGCTGGTTTAGCGTTTGTTATTTGTATCTTGTTAGGTATGCGTGATGGTACTAGTTTCTCTCATGGCTTGATCGACTTTATTGTATTAAGTGGTAATAGTAGCAAACTGTATCTGTTCCCAATTATTGGCATACTTTATGCCATAACTTATTACTCTATTTTCCGTTTCTTAATCGTGAAACTAAACCTGAAAACACCAGGTCGAGAAGTTGAAGATAAAAACGCAAAACAAGCGGATAAAAGCGCGATGGGACAATCTTTAGTTACTGCTTTTGGTGGTAAAGATAATATCAGTAGTTTAGATGCATGTATCACACGCTTACGCATTGGTGTAAAAGAGATCGATAAGGTTGATCGTGATGAATTGAAAAGATTGGGCGCTGCTGGTGTAGTCGTTGTCGGCTCTGGTATTCAAGCAATTTTTGGTCCTAAGTCAGATAATTTAAAAACTGAAATGGATGAATATATCCGGTCTTTGGAGACGACAGAAAAAGAATAAATTGCTTTTGATTGAATTATAAAAACACTCTTATGTGTAGACAGGGAGTGTTTTTTTATTGAAATAATATAGATGAAAAATATGTAATTCTCTTAGGTATTAACCTGAACCTAGGAGTAGGTATGAATTCAACATTACCAATAGCAAATAATAAAAGATTTGTACTCGTACTGGAAGATAGCAAAAAGGCCCTTTTTGAAGATAATGAACTATTTACATTTATAAAATATAAAGATGAAGAGCTAAAGGTTTTCAACAAAGATAAGATATTTATTTTTTCAAAGTTTAATTATGAATTAAAAAACACACTTGATAAATACATTTTAAATAAAAAAGATAGATTGGATAAGTTAAATAAAATCATTCTTAAAGAAGGGTTGATTAATAATATAATAATCACTGATGGAAAAGTGGGTATTTTAAATTTAAATAGTGGCGATGATCTTAATCGTTTGTTTTCTTCATTGTTAAAGAATAAAAATAAACATAGCACACTTTTTAAAATGTTATTTAGTGATAAAAATGTATTAATTAATAAATTCATATCTAAAGATAAAAAAGAAATTTTTCATAATATTGATAAAATTGCAAATAAAATAAATAACAATGGGGTTTTATCATTAATTAAAAATAGAAAACAATTAGAAATATATGATAAAAAAATGTCAGTAATGTTGGAGGTTCAATCAATAAAGCCTGAAGTTGTGCGAACCGAGAATGATTGTGATAATAAACCAATAGAAGCGGGATCTCACAACAACATAAAGCATTCTAAAAAAGAAGAACAGAGTGATTATTTAAAATTAACAAGAGAAAAAAACAATGAAATCTCAAAGAAAATTAACGAATTAACAGGAGAAAAAAATAATGAAAACTTAAAAACAATAAAGAAAATTAATGAAAGAAAAGAAAGATTAAATGAGTTTTTAGAGGCCTTAAATGAAAGTTATCTTAATGTTATTAGACCTATAATTCATATATCTCATCTTATTAATTGTAATGATGAAAATATTGATAATAAATTTATTAATGAACTTAGTATTGATGTTGATAAATTAAGAGATAGAGTAAATAATGTTAATTTAAATAGTGATTTTTTTAAATTAAGTGTTGTAGATTTGAATGAGAGGTTAAATGAAGTAAATTTGATTATTAGTGATCTCGATATAAATATAAAAAAAATGGCTGGATTTAAAGTTCGTGAATTAAATGCTATTTATGAGGAAGTTGATTCATATAAACTCTTTACAATTTATAAGGATGATGCTGATTTTAAAAAGTGTTTTTTTAATAAAATAAGAGATGCTTCTTCTCAATTATGCCTTTATCATGAATCATTAGAAAATCCTAAGAGACTCTTCTTTAGAATGTATAAGTATTTTTTTCCGAGTAAGTATCTAGAAAAACAAAAGAAAAGTAATGATGCCTTTAATAAATTAAATATGTTATATGAAAATTTATTCCTTTTGCTGCAATCTAAAGATTTTAAAAATAATTCAGTACCTAAATGGGCATGTAAATTAGTGGCTAAAACAATAAATGAATCTTTGCCTATGAACGATATTTTTTGGCGATTTTCTAAAGAGCGCACCGAATGGAATAAAATTTATAAAGAATTTATTCTTGAGAAATAAGGTGCATAATTTGTATATTGATAACGGTAGGATATGGCTTTCTATGTTTATTGATAGATGAAATAGAGGATATTATGGCTAAAATCGGTATTTTTGTAGGTACTGTTTATGGTAATGCATTAGCGGTTGCTGAAGAGGCTCAACGTATTTTACTTGAGCATAAACACCAAGCTAATGTTTATGAAGAAGGAACTCTTGCGGATTGGCAAAAATATTCAACCGTGTTAGTGATAACATCGAGCACAGGGCAAGGGGATTTACCTGATACTATCGCACCTTTATTTCATGAACTGCGTGATAATGTAGGATATCAGCCGAATCTACGCTATGGCTTGATTGCTTTAGGTGACAGTAGTTATGACCATTTTTGTGGTGCAGGGATACAGTTTGAAGAACTATTACAAGAGCATCAAGCAACGCGTATTGGTGACATGCTGAAAATAGATGGTATGGATGTTGCCGAACCAGAAATATTTGCAATAGATTGGATAGAGAACTGGGTTAGTCAATTAGGTTAAATGAGAAAATAATTTGGTAAATCTCATTGGTCAATACAGAAGTGAGTAACGTGTCATATTTTAAATACCGCTTATTTTCATTTTATCAGCAAATAAGCGGTACTCTATGTAAAACTAATGTCTTAAATCAACTAAAATTAATTAGTCTTTGTATTATATTATCAACGACGGGTTAGTTTTTCTAAATCAGCTTCAATTTCAGCAATTTTATTTGCGACAACATGCTCAAGATGGCGTAAATCGTCCAGAATTTTATGTTTTAAATCGACTTCTACTTGGTCTTGTTGGCAAATTTGATCTAATTCTTCAATAACATAACGTAAGTTAGTATTGATTTCATTTACTTCTTTAAAACCTTGCCCTGATTGACCATCAGAAATCGTTTTACGTTGACGCGGATATTTAAATTTTACGCTTTTTGCAAAGAATTCACCTTTGTCTTTGCGAAAATAGATTTTTAAAATATCGTTGTTAGCTTCTTGGCGTAGGGTATAGCGGTCAATATCTTCAGGATGCGGGATCCCTAAATTTTTTAAATTATCGTACATATATTGGCACCTGATAGAAAAATGGGTGAAAGAATAGCGAACAGAATTAATTCTATCCGCTGTTCTTATATTAGTCGATAGTTCTTAACAATTCATTAATACCAACTTTTCCACGCGTTTTAGCATCCACTTTTTTCACAATAACCGCGCAATAAAGGCTATAGCTGCCATCTTTAGATGGTAAATTGCCTGAAACGACGACAGAGCCGGCGGGTACTCGGCCATAATGTACTTCGCCCGTTTCTCTGTCATAAATCTTGGTACTTTGACCAATATAAACGCCCATTGAAATAACCGCGCCTTCTTCAACAATAACGCCTTCAACAATTTCAGAACGTGCGCCAATAAAACAATTATCTTCAATAATGGTTGGATTTGCTTGTAGTGGCTCTAAGACACCGCCAATTCCTACACCGCCAGAAAGGTGAACATTTTTACCAATTTGGGCACATGAACCTACTGTAGCCCATGTATCAACCATGCTACCTTCATCAACGTAAGCACCAATATTAACGTAAGAAGGCATTAAAACAGTATTGCGAGCGATATAAGCACCTTGTCTAACGGCTGCAGGAGGGACAACACGAAAACCTTCTTTTTCAAAACGTGCTTGGTCATAATTAGCAAATTTCATAGGTACTTTGTCAAAATAGCGACTTTCACTGCCGTCTATCACTTGGTTGTGATTAATACGAAAAGAGAGTAGAACCGCTTTTTTTAACCATTGATGAGTCACCCACTGACCGTCAATTTTTTCCGCCACTCGCAGTTTTCCGCTGTCTAACTGTGTAATAACGTTATTAATTGCATCACGAATATGAGGCTCAACGTTGTTTGGAGTGATATCTGCACGATGTTCAAAGGCGTTATCAATAATAGATTGTAATGCTTGCATCAATAGTATTTCCTATATGTATTGTCGTGGGTTCCTATATTTTATCCTTTGAAACTAGTGCTTTTGTCAACCTTTCTACGACTTCATTCTTCATTTTTTGGTTTAACGCTTTATTTTCACTATCGGTTAATACGAAGAAATCCTCAACACGTTCACCTATTGTGGTGATCCTTGCGCCATGTAAGGACAATGAAAGATCAGCAAAAACTTTACCAATAATTGCTAATAAACCAGGGCGATCTCGTGCAAATAATTCCATATAAGTGCGTTTATTATGATTAGACTCGACAAAATTAATTTTTGTTGGAACATCAAAATGGCGTAATTTTGCAGGTAGTGAACGTGTTTTCGCATTGGTGTTATAAGGAGCTGATACAACTTGGATCAAAGCGTTGCGGATAGCATTATATCTATCAATGGCAAGAGGCTTACCATTAGGCTCTAACACAATAAAGGTATCCATAGCCATATTATCGCGGTTAGTAAATATTTGTGCGTTATGGATGTTTAAATTACGTCTATCAAGTTCACCTGCAACGGAGGCAAAAAGAGAGGGTCTATCTGCGCACCAAATAAATATTTCCGTGCCACCATGTTCTGTTTGCTGGCTAATTAATACCATAGGAGTAGCACTATTATGTTCAATTAAAGCAAGGGCATGCCAAGCAATCTGTTCTGGTGTGTGCCGTAAAAAATAATCGGCGTGACAACGCCCCCAAATTGCTTGTAATTTTTCTTCATCAACATGCTCTGTACGTAAAATAGTTAGTGCTTGCAAACGATGATGACGGATACGTTCACGTAAATCAGGAATAGAATGCATACCTTGGCGTAATTGCGCTTCTGTCGATAGAAAAAGCTCACGTAATAAGCTCTGTTTCCAACTATTCCATAAGCTACTGTTGGTCGCGCAGATATCAGCAACAGTTAAACATAAAAGGTAACGTAATCGACTTTCATTTTTTACTTCTGATGCAAACTGAAAAATGATGTCAGGATCTTGAATATCACGTCTTTGTGCTGTGACAGACATAAGTAAGTGATGACTAACTAACCATTCAACTAATGCTGATTCCCTTTGATTTAGGCCATGTTGTTGGGCAAAGTGGGCAACATCTTGAGCACCTAGCACAGAGTGATCACCATGTCGGCCTTTAGCTATATCATGAAAAAGTGCAGCTAAACGGAGCAATTCAAGTTGTGGAAGTTGTGGGTAAATATCAACACAGAGTGGGTGCTTTTCATGGTTTTCTAGAGAACCAAAGCTTTCGAGTTTTTGTAAAACACGGATCGTGTGTTCATCAACAGTATAGGCATGGAATAAATCAAACTGCATTTGCCCTACAATGTTATTCCATTGTGGAAAGTAAGCTGCGAGTACACTGTGTTTGTGCATAGGTACAAATGCGCCAGAAACGGCATGAGGATGACGCAAGATCTGCATAAAAACTTGGCGTGCTAGTGGGTACTCACATAAAGGTTGGACTAAATGACGACGCGCATAACGTAAATGGCGTAGTGTTGTAGAATAAATTCCCGTGATCTCTTTATGTTCTGCCATACGCAAAAATAGACGCATAATGGCGATAGGATCATCAAGAAAACAGCTATCATCGATAACATCAATGAGAGAGCCCCTTAGCTGGAATTCATTATCTAATGGTCGTGGTTTTACATTGGGTTGTAAAGCAAGGATGGCTTCATCAAATAACTGAAGTAACATATCGTTTAACTCACTAACACGGCGAGTAACGCGATAATAATCCTTCATCATTTTTTCAACCGGCTGATTGCCTTCTCCTTGATAATTTAAGTATTGAGCAACGTTAAGTTGTCTATCAAATAGTAGGCGATTGTCGTAGCGAGAAAGTACCAGGTGTAATGCAAAGCGAATTTTCCACAAAGTGTATTGGCATTCTAGTAGTTCTTGTCCTTCGGCGGGAGTTAAAAAGCCAAAGTTCACCATTTCTGAGATAGAGGTTGCACCAAAATGTCGATGAGCAACCCAAATTAGCGTGTGAATATCACGAAGACCGCCGGGACTACTTTTAATATCTGGTTCTAGGTTATAACTGGTACTATGAAATCGGTTATGTCTTTGTTTTTGTTCTTCTATTTTTGCTGCAAAAAAATCAGGTGATGGCCAAAATCCTTGGCTGAAAATATGATTAATTAACTGTTGATAAAGTGATTGATTACCACAAACAAGGCGAGCTTCTAGTAAATTTGTCGCTACCGTTAAATCAGAGAGACCTTCTAAAAGACACTCTTCCATTGTTCTAACGCTGACACCGATTTCAAGACGAACATCCCAAAGTAAGGTAATTAATTTACTGATTTTGTCGGCTATTTCTGGTGATAAAGGTGAATCACTTAAAAACAGAAGGTCAATATCAGAAAGAGGGTGTAACTCTTGCCTACCATAACCACCAACAGCAATAATACTAAGGTCAGGATAATCAGATAATTGAGTATAACGCCATAATTGTGTCAAGAGTTGGTCAATAAAATGGCTACGGGCTTGAAGCAATAAAGTTACATCGACATTGTGGTGAAAAGCATCAGCTAACCAAGACTGAAATTGTTCGATAGATTGTTTTAGCTCAGTGTGATTTTGTGTGTTTTTCGTCAGCAAAAAAGGGGAAGGGGGTTGTGTTTGAAATACGTTTTTAGTGGTCATCATTCGTCTTCTTACTCAATGTTTGCCTATGGCATTAAGACTAATGTTAAAACGATAACCTGACTAGCAATTCTGCTATTCCATTACAAATAAAATAAAAAAAGCGACACATCTCGAAAAAATATGTCGCCTTTACACGGTAAACTGAAGAGTGTTATTCGTTAATTAAAACAGCAGAAATAAACGGCTCTTCTTCTTTGCGTAATGTCATGATTTCACAGCCGTTATCAGTAACGACTAAGGTGTGTTCATATTGTGCAGACCAGCCTCTGTCTTTGGTTTTAACAGTCCAACCATCTTTCATTGTACGAATACGGTAATCACCAGTATTAACCATAGGTTCAATGGTAAATGCCATCCCTTTTTGTAACACAACACCACTATCATCTGCATCATAGTGGAGAACTTGTGGCTCTTCATGGAATCCTTCTCCGATACCATGACCACAGTATTCACGAACAACCGAAAAATCATGCCCTTCAACAAATTTTTGAATAGCTTTACCCAGTTCACGTAAACGAATACCTGGTTTTACCATTTTAATTGCTAAATATAGGCTTTCTTGGGTGATACGACATAAACGCTCACCTTGAATGGTTGGTTTTCCTACGATAAACATTTTTGAGGTATCGCCATGAAAACCGTCTTTAATAACAGTGACGTCAATATTAACAATATCACCATCTTTAAGGATTTTTTCTTCGCTAGGAATACCGTGGCAAATAACATCGTTAACAGAAATACAAACTGATTTAGGGAAACCATGGTAGTTCAGACAAGCAGGGATTGCCTGTTGTACATTAACAATATGTTCATGACAAATACGGTCTAATTCAGCAGTATCTACGCCTGGTTTTACGAAAGGTGCGATAATTTCAAGAACTTCTGCCGCAAGACGACCTGCGACGCGCATTTTTTGAATATCTTCTTCTGTCTTGATTACAATAGCCATTTGAGTTCTTCGTTTAGATTAAGGCCACAATACTCATGACATAACACAAGTTGGTTGTTTCATATTTTGTATTGCGGGTTAAATGAATGATGATGAGAAATAATTCTGATTACCATTTATGATATCAGCAGAAAGTGGGCATGCCAATAAAGAGGATGTGTGTAATCTGTCTGATATCGAGAATAATTACGAACATTACGCCTTCTGAATCTGATTGTCTTTACATATTGCGCTTTTCTCTTTGGCATTTTTTATAGTGATTTGATATTAGAGCAATATTCACAGCAATCGCTTTAATAATCTCTTTTTTCACTGTTTAATATCCCCAACTTTATGTCAAATACGCCGTTATCAAATACAAGTAATAGTGGTTTCTTAAGGTTATTTATGGTATAAAGCGCGCCGGAGTTCTGTTATTGCATCACATCCAGAGTAGTAACAGTAAATCTGAACATTCAATTGTGTTAATTACACACACAAATCGGCACATAACGCCGGGGTGCTCTTATGTAAAGGTTAAACCTTTACAGCTGATGAGTCGGTCGTATGGGATTTGTGGACGAAATAACCCCAAATTTAAATTTATAGAGGTCTAAAATGGCAACTGTTTCAATGCGCGATATGCTGCAAGCCGGTGTTCACTTCGGTCACCAAACTCGTTACTGGAATCCAAAAATGAAACCATTCATCTTTGGTGCGCGTAACAAAGTTCATATCATTAACTTGGAAAAAACTGTTCCAATGTTCAATGAAGCTCTGGTTGAACTGAACAAAATTGCTTCTCGTAAAGGCAAAATCCTGTTTGTTGGTACTAAGCGCTCTGCCGTTGAAGCTGTTAAAGAAGCAGCAGAAAGCTGTGACCAGTTTTTTGTAAACCACCGCTGGTTAGGCGGTATGCTGACTAACTGGAAAACTGTTCGTCAGTCAATCAAACGCCTGAAAGATTTAGAATCTCAGTCTCAGGACGGTACTTTTGACAAACTGACCAAGAAAGAAGCGTTAATGCGTTCTCGTGAACTTGGTAAGTTAGAAAACAGCCTGGGTGGTATCAAAGACATGGGCGGTTTACCTGACGCTCTGTTTGTTATCGATGCTGAACACGAACACATTGCTATCAAAGAAGCAAACAACCTGGGTATCCCAGTATTTGCTATCGTTGATACTAACTCTGATCCAGATGGTATCGACTTCATTATCCCTGGTAATGATGATGCAATCCGTGCGGTTAAATTATATCTGACCGCTGCAGCTACAGCTGTTCGTGAAGGTCGTTCTCAAGATCTGGCTGTTCAGGCTGAAGAAGGCTTAGTCGAAGCTGAATAATAAGGCATGCTCGTAAGAGCCCTTATTTAACCAGGTATTGCTATATATTGGTTAGGGGGCCTCAATAGGCCCCCTTTACACATCTGCTATGAGAACATCTATGGCTAGCCCATAGAAAAGTCGAGGAAGAAACAAATGTCTGGAATTACCGCTGCATTGGTAAAAGAACTGCGTGAACGTACTGGCGCAGGCATGATGGAATGTAAAAAAGCGTTGGTTGAAGCTAATGGTGATATCGAATTAGCAATCGACAACATGCGTAAATCAGGTCAAGCAAAAGCAGCTAAAAAAGCAGGCCGTGTTGCAGCTGAAGGTATCATCCTTGCAGAAGTTGCTGCTGATGGTAAATTCGGTGCGCTGGTTGAACTGAACTGTGAAACAGACTTCGTTGCTAAAGATGCTGGTTTCATCGCTTTCGGTAAAGAAGTTATGGCTACTGTATTAGCAGACAAAACTGATGATATCGAAGCTCTGAAAGCTAAATTCGAAGAAGCACGTACTGCATTAGTTGCTAAAATTGGTGAAAACATCAATATTCGTCGCGTTGCTGTATTAGAAGCTGAAGAATTAGGTACTTACCTGCATGGTGCTCGTATCGGTGTTTTAGTTTCAGCCAAAGGCGCTAACGAAGAACTGATCAAACATATTGCTATGCACGTTGCTGCAAGCAAACCAGAATATGTTCGTCCTGAAGATGTTCCTGCTGATGTTGTTGAGCATGAGCACCAAATTCAGATGGATATCGCAATGCAATCAGGTAAACCACGCGAAATCGCAGAAAAAATGGTTATTGGTCGCATGAACAAATTCACCGGTGAGATTTCTCTGACTGGTCAGCACTTCGTAATGGATCCAAGCAAAACTGTTGGTGAACTGCTGAAAGAAAACAATGCTGATGTTATCAACTTCGTTCGTTTCGAAGTAGGTGAAGGTATTGAGAAAGTTGAAGCTGATTTCGCAGCAGAAGTCGCTGCAATGAGCAAATAATAACGCTTAGCGTTAACAGAGCCGCCTAATGGCGGTTCTGTTTTGTTACAATCTCCACTGACTGTTTATTTTCTTTATTAAAAGAGAAGCTATCTAAAACCTCCAATTGACTAATCTGCTTAGGACAGAACACCATGGCAACCAATGCAAAACCCGTATATCAGCGAATTTTATTAAAACTGAGTGGTGAAGCTCTGCAAGGCGCAGAAGGCTTTGGTATTGATGCGAGCGTACTTGATCGCATGGCTCAGGAAATCAAAGAACTCGTTGAATTGGGTATACAAGTCGGTGTTGTAATTGGCGGTGGTAACTTGTTCCGTGGCGCCGGTCTTGCAGCAGCAGGTATGAACCGTGTTGTCGGTGACCACATGGGAATGCTTGCAACAGTAATGAATGGCTTAGCAATGCGTGACTCATTGCATCGTGCTTATGTGAACGCACGCCTTATGTCTGCATTTCCACTGAATGGTGTCTGCGATAACTACAGTTGGGCAGAAGCAATTAGCTTATTACGCCATGGTCGAGTTGTTATTTTCTCGGCTGGTACAGGTAACCCATTTTTTACTACCGATTCTGCTGCGTGTTTACGCGGTATCGAAATTGAAGCTGACGTTGTGCTAAAAGCAACGAAAGTGGACGGCGTGTATTCAGCCGATCCAACCAAAGATCCTGATGCAGTACTTTATGAAACACTGACTTATCAGGATGTATTAGAACGTGAATTGAAAGTCATGGATCTTGCTGCATTCACATTAGCCCGAGATCATAATTTGCCTATCCGCGTATTCAATATGAATAAACCAGGTGCATTACGTCGGGTTGTAATGGGTGAAAGTGAAGGAACTTTGATTTCTCACGCTTAATACACAGAGACAACGGTATAATTTGGCGTTAACATCAATAGTACGCCAATTCATTTATGTCGATAGAGTTTGATATCGACTGGAAGATAACCAGTTCCCAAGGGTTTATAACGTGATTAATGAAATCAAAAAAGATGCTCAAGAACGCATGGATAAAAGCGTTGAAGCACTAAAAAGCCAGATTAATAAAGTTCGTACTGGTCGTGCGTCTCCAAGCCTTTTAGACGGTATTGTAGTGGAATACTACGGAGCGCCAACCCCATTAAACCAAGTGGCTAACGTTGTTGCAGAAGATGGCCGTACACTGGCAATTACGGTTTTCGACCGTACTTTAGCACCCGCTGTCGAAAAAGCGATTATGGCATCAGATTTAGGTTTAAATCCTTCATCTGCTGGTACGATTATTCGTGTTCCCCTCCCACCATTAACTGAAGAACGTCGTAAGGACTTAATCAAAGTTGTTCGTGGTGATGCAGAACAAGGTCGTGTATCTGTTCGTAATATCCGCCGTGATGCTAATGATAAAGTAAAAGCATTACTGAAAGATAAAGAAATCAGCGAAGATGATGAGCGCCGTTCGCAAGATGACATTCAGAAATTAACTGATATGTTCATTAAAAAAATAGATGAAGCATTAGCGCTGAAAGAAGCAGAGCTAATGGAATTCTAATTTTATATCTTTTTTTGATAATGCCGCTTTTAGCGGCATTATTTTTGGTTATTTATTTGAAATTTCGTGCTTAATACCTTCTTTTTGTCACATTATTTATTAAAGTTTTCATCTTTCTCCCTCATTTACCTTGTCATACTGATATAATTCTCTTTAATTAAAACGTTGTAGACATACTGATTGATTGATAAATGAAACAAATAACTATATTAGGCTCAACAGGGTCTATCGGAACGAGCACACTTTCCGTTATTGAAAATAATCCTGACGAGTATCAGGTTCTTGCCTTAGTTGCAGGAAAAAATGCAAATAAAATGGCGCAACAATGTGTCACCTTTAAACCTAAATATGCAGTGATGTCTGATGAACAAAGCGCAAATCAGCTTAGACAGTTACTCGCCAATACATCCTGTAAAACAGAGATTTTATCTGGTTCCCATGCAATTAATGAGATAGCAGCACTTGATGAAGCTGATCAAGTTATGTCTGCGATAACTGGTGTTGCTGGACTAAAACCAACACTTGCAGCCATAGAGAAAGGTAAAAGAATTTTATTAGCCAATAAAGAATCACTGATAACCAGTGGGCGTCTTTTTTTTGATGCGGTGGCTAAATATGGCGCAACTGTCTTGCCGATTGACAGTGAACATAACGCGATTTATCAAAGTTTACCTAAAGCTATCCAAGAAAATTTAGGCCACGCATCTTTAGCTGATGAAGGCGTGACCAGTATTTTACTAACGGGATCAGGTGGACCTTTTCGTTATACCCCGTTAGAAGAACTTGAGGCAATGACGCCAGATCAAGCTTGTGCACATCCAAATTGGTCGATGGGACGTAAAATCTCAGTTGATTCAGCAACAATGATGAATAAAGGATTGGAATATATAGAAGCTTGCTATTTTTTTAATGCTTCAGAAGAGGAAATGGAAGTAATTATTCACCCTCAATCTGTTATTCATTCAATGGTTCGCTACCGTGATGGCAGTATTATTGCTCAAATTGGTGAACCTGATATGAGAACACCAATTGCGTACTCAATGGCTTATCCTCATCGTACTCAATCAGGTGCAAAAGCATTAGATTTTTTTGAGATTCAATCGCTAGAATTTATTCGCCCAGATTACCAACGTTACCCTTGTTTAGCACTTGCTATTGAAGCGTCTAAGCGTGGACAAGCGGCAACAACAGTGTTAAATGCGGCTAATGAAATCGTTGTTGATGCTTTTTTACACGAAAAAGTGAAATTTACTGATATTGCTAAAATTAATCGCAAAGTTGTTGAACATTTTGACCTATCAGAGCCTCAAAGTATTAATGATGTTCTAGAAATTGATAAATTAGCCAGATTAGAAACTCATCAGATAATCACTCAATTTGTATAATGGCGATTATATTTAATATAGGGTGTTTGTTCGTCTTTCTGGCTAATGGTATAGTTGCCGAATCACTAAAGACAATAATGAAAATTAACAGTTCATTACTAAAGCTACTGCTTTAGCAACTTTGAGGCTTTGCCAAAGGCCGTGGATGACACGGTTTTTTTGTGCATGGGTTATCCGAAGAGGACTGTCTGTATCAGTATCAGATTAGCAAAGGGTTAAATTGAGTGAACTTATCCAGTGACGATTCATCCGCATCAAAACCAAAGCATGTTGCTATCATTATGGATGGCAATGGACGCTGGGCTAAAAAGCAAGGGAAACTCCGAGTAACGGGGCATCGCGCGGGAATTAAAGCAGTTCGGGATGCGGTTAGCTTTTCCGTAAAACACAAAATTGAATCACTAACGTTATACGCATTTAGTAGCGAAAACTGGAATAGGCCTGAGCAAGAAGTCAGTTCTCTCATGGAATTATTTGTCTTCGCCTTAGACAACGAAGTGAAAAGCCTACATAAACACAATGTTAAACTTACGGTTATTGGCGATATCAGTCGTTTTAGCCGTCGCCTACAAGACAGAATTAAAAATTCTGTTGCACTAACTGCGAATAATACAGGGCTTAATTTGAATATTGCTGCTAATTATGGTGGACGATGGGATATTACTCAAAGTGTAAAACAATTAGCGACCTCTCTCTCAAAAGGAGAAATTAATCTCGAAGATATTAATGAAAATGCCATATCTTCACATCTTTGCTTGCATAATCAACCTTGTGTCGATCTTGTGATCCGTACAGGTGGTGAGCATCGCATAAGTAATTTTCTTATTTGGCAGATAGCTTATGCTGAGCTTTATTTTACACAGGTTTTATGGCCTGATTTTGATGAACAAGTTTTTCAGAATGCACTAGATGCTTTTGCTAAACGGGAAAGACGTTTCGGTGGTACTACATCAGAAACAGATACTATAAATCTGGGAGGATAACTTGCTTAAGTATCGTGTCATCACCGCATTAATTTTAATCCCTATTGTTATTGCAGCACTATTTCTACTGCCTCCAGCAGGTTTTGGGTTAGTGATTATTGCAATATCAGGCTTAGCAGGTTGGGAATGGGCGCAATTTATTGGCTGGCATTCTCAAGGTAAACGTATTGCAACAGGGATAGGCTTTGCTGCATTGTTATTAATTATGCAGTTATCTTTACCCAATTTTGACCACCTACTCGACACCCCAATGATAAAAAATGGTTTGTGGGCTGGTTTAATTTGGTGGGTAGCCGCAATTTTATTAGTTGTAAGTTATCCGAATTCAGCCAATATGTGGAAAAATTCAGTTTTTATTAAGCTATTGTTCGGTATATTGACGATTGTTCCTTTTTATTGTGGCATGATGGCATTGCGCATGTTGGGGTATAACACTGATACTTACACAGGTGCATGGTGGTTATTGTATGTCATGATATTAGTTTGGGCTGCTGACTCTGGTGCTTATGCATTTGGACGCTTAATGGGGAAACATAAAATGGCTCCAAAAGTGTCTCCAGGAAAAACCCTTGAAGGGTTAGTCGGTGGATTGATTACTGCTGTTGTAGCTTCAGGGTTATTTACCCATTTTGCACCAGTAATCGAAGTTCCCGATAATTTATTATTAATATCAGGTGTTGTTGTCATTGTATCGGTATTTGGTGATCTGGCTGAAAGTATGTTTAAACGTGTTTCGGGCATAAAAGACAGTAGCCAATTAATACCTGGGCATGGTGGTGTGCTTGATAGAATTGATAGTTTGACTGCAGCTATCCCAGTTTTTGCAGGATTAGTCTTCCTGATTTCTTCTGGCTTTAAACTATAAAGGTAAGTAATGGGTATCCTGTGGAATCTTGCCGCATTTATTATCGTTTTAGGTATTTTGATTACGGTACATGAGTTTGGGCATTTTTGGGTAGCTAGGCGTTGTGGGATCTATGTTGAGCGTTTTTCTATAGGTTTCGGAAAAGCTATTTGGCGAAAGGTAGATAAACACGGCACTGAATTTGTTATCGCATGGATACCTTTGGGTGGCTATGTAAAAATGTTAGATGAACGTGTTGGTGAAGTTCCACCTGAACGACGTCATCTAGCATTTAATAATAAAACGGTAGGGCAACGAGCCGCCGTTGTTGCTGCAGGACCTATTGCCAACTTCTTGTTAGCAATCGTCGCCTATTGGATTGTTTTTATGATAGGTGTTCCTGCATTAAAACCTGTAATTGCAGACATTCGTCCGAATTCTATCGCAGAACAAGCAAAATTAACGCCTGGAATGGAACTAAAATCCGTTGCAGGTATCGAAACGCCTGATCAGAATTCAGTTCGTTTAGCATTAGTCAGTAAAATTGGTGCCAAAGAGGTTTCATTCGTTGTATCAGATCCAAATTCTCTCTCTGAGAGTGAGAATATACTGAATTTACAGCAGTGGAATTTTGAACCTGAAAAACAAGATCCCATCTTATCTTTAGGGATTATGCCTGTTGGCGCGAGATTGGACTCGAAAATTGTTGAAGTAACGGTAGGCTCTGTTGCTGAAAAAGCAGGTTTACAGGCAGGGGATCGTATCGTTACAGTTGATGGTCAGCCAATAGATACATGGCATCCATTTACTTATTTTGTTCGACAAAGCCCAAATAAAACATTGGCTCTTCTTGTTGAACGCAATGGCTCGTCATTGGAATTAATGATTACACCGACAGCTATTGCACTGAAAGACGGCACTGAAGTAGGGCAAGTTGGTGCGCAATTACAAGTATTACCTCCTGATGAGCAATACTTGATAATGCAACAATACAACCCATTTTCAGCACTGTATGAAGCTTCTGATAAAACATGGCAGTTGATGGGTTTAACTGTCAAAATGATTGGCAAGTTAGTGGTTGGTGACGTCAAATTAACTAACCTTAGTGGACCTGTTTCTATCGCGAAAGGCGCAGGAATGTCTGCTGATTCTGGGGTTGTTTATTTTTTGATGTTTATGGCGCTTATTAGTGTCAATTTGGGGATCATTAACTTGTTTCCCCTGCCTGTCTTAGATGGCGGGCACCTGCTTTTCCTGGTTATCGAAAAGATAAAGGGAGGGCCGGTATCTGAGCGTGTACAAGACTTCTGTTATCGTATTGGTATTATGGCACTGATGCTTTTAACGGGACTTGCACTTTTCAATGATTTCTCTCGCTTATAATTGGTAAGCAGGGACCGGTTAGGAAAACACAAAACAACGATGGCGATGAAAAAGTTGCTTATAGCGTCGCTGCTGCTGGGCAGCGCCACTGCATACGGTTCAGACGGATTCGTAGTTCAGGACATTCAATTTGAAGGTCTTCAACGCGTCGCCGTTGGTGCAGCATTACTGAACATGCCTGTCCGGGTTGGAGACTCGGTTAGCAATGATGATATCAGTCGAACAATCCGTTCGTTATTTGCGACAGGAAATTTTGATGATGTCCGTGTTCTACGTGACGGAAGTACACTAATTGTTCAAGTAAAAGAGCGTCCAACAATTGCCAGCATTACTTTCTCTGGTAACAAAGCAATCAAAGAAGATATGCTAAAACAGAATCTTGAGGCTTCTAATATTCGTATTGGCGAGACACTCGACCGTACAATGTTAGCGAACATCGAAAAAGGGCTTGAAGATTTCTATTATAGTGTTGGTAAATATAATGCAACTGTAAAAGTAGTTGTTACACCTCTTCCTCGTAATCGTGTTGATTTAAAACTCGTATTTGCAGAAGGTGTATCAGCAACAATTCAGCAAATCAACATTGTTGGTAATAAAGCGTTTTCTACCGCTGAGCTCGTTAACCGCTTCCAATTACGTGATGATGTGCCTTGGTGGAACTTAGCTGCGGATGAAAAATATCAAAAACAAAAACTAGCTGGTGACTTAGAAACATTAAGAAGTTTCTATCTCGATCGTGGTTATGCTCGCTTTGATATTGAATCAACTAATGTCAGCTTAACACCAGACAAAAAAGGAATTTACATTACCATTAACCTGAAAGAAGGTGATAAATACACGGTAGAAAATACCGAAATCAATGGTAATACGGCAGGCTATACCAAAGATATTGAAGAGCTTATCCAAATTGCTCCTGGCTCTCTTTATAATGGCGCGCAAGTGACTAAAACAGAAAATGATATTAAAAATCTGTTAGGTCGTTATGGATATGCTTATCCTCGTGTTATGACTAATCCTGAAATTAATGATGAAAATAAAACCGTTAAACTGCATGTAAACGTAGATGCAGGAAACCGTTTCTATGTTCGTCAAGTGCGTTTCGCAGGTAATGACATCACGAAGGACTCTGTTTTACGCCGTGAAATGCGTCAAATGGAAGGTGCATGGTTAGGTAGCGATTTAGTTGAACAAGGTAAAGAGCGTTTAAATCGTTTGGGGTATTTCGAAACGGTTGAAACAGAAACTCAGCGTATTCCTGGTTCTCCTGATCAGGTTGATATCGTTTATCGCGTAAAAGAGCGTAACACAGGCTCCCTTAACTTTGGTGTCGGTTTCGGTACTGAAAGTGGTGTGAGTTTCCAAGTGGGTGTTACCCAAGATAACTGGTTAGGTACAGGTAACGCAGTTGCGATTAATGCGAGTAAAAATGATTACTCAACTTATGCTGAGTTGTCTGTTACTGACCCGTATTTTACCGTTAATGGTGTAAGCTTAGGTGGTCGTATCTTCTATAACGACTTCCGTGCAAATGACGCTGATTTATCAGGTTATACCAATAAATCTTATGGTGTTGATGGAACTTTAGGTTTCCCAATTAATGAATATAACTCAGCACGTCTTGGCTTAGGCTATACTCACAATGGTCTGTCACGTATGGAACCGCAGGTTGCAATGTGGCGTTACCTTGAAAGTATGGGTGAAAACCCAGGCTTTGATAAGCGAGAATCCTTTAATGCTGACGACTATACTGTCAGTTTGGGTTGGACCTTCAATAACTTAAACCGTGGTTTCTTCCCAACATCTGGTGTGAGAAGTAACTTAAGTGGGCGTGTGACTGTACCTGGCTCTGACAACAAGTACTATAAAGTGACTTGGGACGGTATGGCTTATTACCCAATTAATGAAAAAGAATCTTGGGTAACGCTATTTAAAGGCCGTTTAGGCTACGGTGATGGTTTAGGTGGTAAAGAATTACCATTCTATGAAAACTTCTACGCCGGTGGTTCTGGTACTGTTCGTGGTTTCCGTTCAAATAACATCGGTCCTAAAGCGATTTATCTTGATGCAAATGGCAAGCCAAAACCAGGTGAACCATCAAGTGATGCAATCGGTGGTAATGCCATGGCAGTGGCAAGCTTTGAGCTGATCACACCAACACCATTTGTCGATGATAAATATTCATCTTCAGTTAGAACATCGGTGTTTGTTGATGCGGGTACAGTGTGGGATACCAATTGGAGTAGCACAAACTCTGCTTGGACCGCAGGTATGCCTGATTATAGCCGAGCAAGTGATATACGTGTTTCAACTGGTGTTGCGTTACAATGGTTATCACCTTTAGGTCCGTTAGTATTCTCTTATGCTAAACCAATAAAAGATTATGAAGGCGATAAATCAGAGCAATTCCAGTTTAATATTGGTAGAACGTGGTAGCGATGTAAGTAAAGTTGATGCCTAATTTAATATTTAATTAGGCATCCGATTTCTGACAAAAAATTATTTTTGGTTTTAAGGAGTTTAATCGTGAAAAAATTGTTATGTGCCGCTGCCCTAGGAATGGCATTGACCATGTCAGCTGGTGTTCAAGCCGCAGATAAAGTAGGTGTTGTGAACATCGGTCAAGTTCTCCAACAAATTCCTAACCGTGATGCGGTAGAGAAACAATTGGAAAATGAATTCAAATCACGTGATACTGAATTGCAGAACTTAGGTAAAGCATTACAGACCGCTGTTGAGAAATATCAAAAAGATGCACCAACCATGAATGCAACACAACGTGCAAATACAGAGAAAGATCTGGTTGCTAAACGTGAAGCATATGCACAAAAAGCACAAGCTTTTGAGCAAGACTTTAGCCGTCGTCAAGCTGAAGAACGTAACAAAATCATGAAACGTGTATTAGATGCTGTTGATGCAGTAGCGAAGAAAGAAGGCTATGATGTTATTTTAGATGCTAACACTGTACCTTATTTCGCAGATGGTAAAGATATTACTGCTCAGGTTCAAAAACAGGTTAAATAATAGATGTTTTCAATTCGATTAGCTGATCTTGCTCAGCAATTGAATGCACAGTTACACGGCGATGGTGATATCACTATCGCCGGTCTTGCTTCAATGAGCCTAGCAAATAGCGAACAAATTACATTTCTTTCTGATAGTCGCTATCGTGAGAAATTAACTGAATGTCAAGCAGCTGCTGTTGTATTAACAGAAGCTGATCTCCCATTCTGTCCGGTTGCCGCACTTGTGGTAAAAAATCCGTATACTGCCTATGCTCAAATGGCGCAGATTATGGATACAACCCCACAACCAGCACAAGATATTCACCCAAGCGCTGTGATTTCTCCTGATGTTAAATTAGGGAAAAATGTGTCAGTGGGTGCAAATGCCGTTATCGAGTCAGATGTTATCCTTGGTGATAATGTTGTGATTGGCGCAGGTTGTTTTGTTGGTAAAAAAGCGCATATCGGCGATAATAGCCGTTTATGGGCAAATGTATCGATTTATCATGAAGTTATTATTGGTAAAGATTGCTTAGTTCAATCAGGAACAGTTATTGGCTCTGATGGTTTTGGTTATGCCAATGAACGTGGTAATTGGATCAAAATTCCACAATTAGGTTCTGTTGTTATTGGCGATCGTGTAGAAATCGGTGCATGTACAACAATTGACCGAGGCGCATTAGATAACACAGTTATCGGTAATGGTGTTATCATTGATAACCAGTGCCAAATCGCACATAACGTCATTATAGGTGACAATACCGCTGTTGCGGGGGGCGTCATCATGGCGGGTAGCCTGAAAATAGGCCGTTACTGTATGATTGGTGGAGCAAGTGTTATCAATGGTCACATGGAAATCTGTGATAAAGTAACGGTAACAGGAATGGGTATGGTAATGCGTCCTATCACTGAGCCGGGAGTTTATTCTTCAGGTATTCCGCTACAACCGAACAAAGCATGGCGTAAAACCGCAGCACTTGTGTTGCGAATTGATGAAATGCAAAAAAGACTTAAGTCGCTTGAACGTCAAGTAGAAAGTAGCGACAAGTAACAAAGTACGTCATCGACGGTTGTTACCTATTTTGCGACCTGCGGGTTAACTCACTTTTTTGAGTCACAGCAGGTCGTGTTATTATTAATTAGACGCAGTTTTATTAGACAGGAAGAGTATTGCAATGAGTGAGAATCATACTCTGCAAATCGAAGAAATTTTAGATTTACTTCCACACCGTTACCCATTCTTATTGGTTGATCGTGTCCTTGATTTTGAAGAAAAGAAATTTCTAAGAGCAGTAAAAAATGTATCTTTTAATGAGCCTTTCTTTCAAGGTCACTTCCCAGGAAAACCTATTTTCCCAGGCGTATTGATCCTAGAAGCCATGGCACAAGCAACGGGTATTTTAGCATTCAAAAGTGTAGGAAAGCTGGAACCTGGTGAGCTCTACTATTTTGCTGCTATTGATGGTGCTCGCTTTAAACGTCCTGTCTTACCCGGGGATCAAATGATCCTAGAGGTAGAATTTATTAAAGAACGTCGTGGTGTTGCTCGCTTTAAAGGCGTCGCTAAAGTTGATGGGGAAATTGCTTGCGAAGCTGAAATGATGTGTGCTCGCCGCCGTGAGGTCTAGCCTATGATAGATAAATCCGCAGTCATTCACCCTTCCTCGATTATTGAAGAGGGCGCAGTAATTGGTGCTAATGTTCGCATTGGCCCTTTTTGCGTTATTGGTGCAAACGTTGAAATTGGTGAAGGTACTGATATCAAATCTCACGTTGTTATCAATGGGCATACGCGTATTGGTCGAGAAAATCAGATTTATCAATTTGCCTCTATTGGTGAAGCAAATCAGGATCTGAAATATCGTGGTGAGCCAACACAAGTTATTATTGGTGATCGTAACCTTATTCGTGAAAGTGTGACTATCCATCGTGGAACAACCCAAGGTGGCAATATCACAAAAATCGGCAATGACAACTTACTGATGATTAATACGCATGTCGCACATGATTGTATTATTGGTGACCGCTGTATTATTGCTAATAACGGAACACTTGGTGGTCACGTCACTTTAGGTGATTTTGTGATTATCGGTGGTATGAGTGCAGTTCATCAGTTTTGTCAAATTGGCTCTCACGTTATGGTGGGCGGATGTTCAGGTGTGGCACAAGATGTTCCTCCTTTTGTTATTGCACAAGGAAACCACGCAACCCCTTATGGGCTGAATATTGAAGGATTAAAACGCCGAGGTTTTGCTAAAGAAGATCTTCATGCAATTCGCAATGCTTATAAAGTTCTTTACCGTAATGGTAAAACACTGGAAGAAGCACGTGAAGAAATTGGACAACTGGTTGCAGATAATAATAATCCGTATGTTAAGTTGTTCAGTGATTTTCTGGAAAACTCAGCAAAATCTAACCGTGGCATCATTCGCTAATTAGGATATGACCTTGTCAGGCCAATTATCTACTGTTCAGCGTCCGTTAGTTATCGGCTTAGTTGCTGGTGAAACGTCCGGTGATATCTTGGGCGCGGGATTAATCCGCGCTCTTAAACAAAAGCATCCTAATATCCGTTTTGTCGGTGTCGCGGGGCCTCTTATGCAAGCTGAAGGTTGTGAAGCTTGGTATGAGATGGAAGAGCTTGCCGTCATGGGGATCGTTGAAGTTCTTGAACGCTTACCGCGATTATTAAAGATCAGAAAAGATCTCACTCGACGATTCTCAGAATTAAAGCCTGATGTTTTCGTGGGGATCGACGCACCTGATTTTAATATCACCCTTGAAAGTCGTTTAAAGCAAAAAGGGATCAAAACTATTCACTATGTCAGTCCATCTGTGTGGGCTTGGCGCCAAAAACGTGTTTTCAAAATTGGTAAAGCGACAGATCTTGTCTTAGCTTTTTTGCCTTTTGAAAAAGCGTTTTATGATAAATATCAGGTTCCTTGTCGTTTTATTGGTCATACAATGGCGGATGCAATCGCTTTACATCCGGATAAAAAAGCAGCCCGTAAACATCTCGGAATACCTGAAAATGTCTCTTGTTTAGCTCTCCTTCCTGGTAGTCGTCATGCAGAAGTTGAGATGCTGAGCGCTGATTTTATAAAAACAGCACAGTTACTAAAACAACAAATACCAACACTTCATATTGTTGTGCCATTGGTGAATGCTAAACGACGTATTCAATTCGAGCAGATCCACCAAGATATTGCTCCTGAACTCGACATTCAGTTACTTGATGGGCAAGCAAGAGAAGTAATGACAGCAAGTGATGCAACATTGTTAGCATCAGGTACGGCTGCATTAGAGTGTATGCTTACGAAATGCCCAATGGTTGTTGGCTATCGCATGAAACCATTTACTTTTTGGTTAGCAAAAAGGTTAGTGAAAACACCTTATGTTTCATTACCCAATTTATTAGCTGGTCGAGAAATAATTAAAGAGTTGTTACAAGAAGAGTGTGAGCCAAGGGCGTTGGCAGAACAACTTTTACCTCTTTTAACAGATAAAGAAAAAGCACATCAATTAAAAGAGATATTTTTACAACTTCATAGTGCTATTCGCTGTAATGCGGATGAGCAAGCAGCAAATGCAGTATTAGAATTGGCAGAGAAATAATGGAATTTGTATATCCAAAAGCAAATCTTATTGCTGGAGTTGATGAAGTAGGCCGAGGACCTCTGGTTGGCGCTGTAGTGACGGCTGCTGTTATTCTTGATCCGGCAAACCCGATTGAAGGATTAACAGACTCTAAAAAGCTAACAGAAAAAAAACGTAATGCTCTGTATGACGAAATAAAAGAAAAAGCATTATGTTGGGCAATCGGTCGTGCAGAGCCTGAAGAAATTGATGAATTAAATATTCTTTGGGCAACGATGAAAGCAATGGAGCGCGCGGTTGCAGGATTATCTATTACGCCTGATATGGTTTTGATTGACGGTAATCGCTGTCCTAAATTGCCAATGGCTTCTCAAGCAGTCATAAAAGGTGATAGTTTAGTTCAAGAAATCAGTGCGGCTTCTATACTTGCTAAAGTCACTCGTGATAGAGAAATGGAAGAGTTAGATAAGCTTTACCCTGATTATGGTTTTGCTAAACATAAAGGGTATCCAACAGTTTTCCATATGGAAAAACTGGCCTTATTAGGGGCAACCCCTTATCATCGAAAAAGTTTTGCGCCTGTAAAACGAGCATTAAATTTAAAGTAATCCACAGAGTAATTAAATATTATGGCAGATCCTCGTTTTATCCATCTTAGGGTACACAGCGATTATTCAATGATCGATGGATTGGCAAAAACAGGGCCTCTTGTGAAGAAAGTGGCTTCGCTGGGAATGCCTGCTTTTGCGATTACTGATTTCACTAACTTATGTGGGTTAGTGAAGTTTTATGGTGCCGCACATAGTGCGGGCATTAAACCTATAATTGGTGCCGATGTTTACCTCGAAACAGAATTATTAGGCGATGAATATGCCCACCTCACCATTCTTGCTCGCAATAATGTAGGTTATCAAAATCTTACCTTACTGATTTCTGAAGCTTACAAACATGGTTATGGCGCCGCAGGGCCGATTATTAAACAAGAGTGGCTAACAACCTATAAAGAAGGACTCTTGTTGCTTTCGGGTGGAAGAATGGGCGATGTAGGTAAGTTCTTGCTCCGAGGAAATCGTGCCTTAGTTGATCAATGTCTTGAGTATTATCAAACTCACTTTCCTGATAGTTATTATTTAGAACTTATTCGAACTGGTCGCCCTGACGAAGAAAGCTATTTGCATGAAGCTGTAGCACTCGCTTCTGAAAAAGGCTTACCAGTTGTTGCAACGAATGACGTCTGTTTTCTGGATAGTGATGATTTTGATGCACATGAAATTCGCGTTGCAATCCATGATGGTTTTACACTCTCAGATCCCAAGCGTCCAAAAAATTATAGTCCTCAGCAATATATGCGCACAGAGGAAGAGATGTGTGAGTTATTTGCTGATATACCTGAAGCATTAGAAAACAGCGTTGAAATCGCCAAACGTTGTAATGTTACCATTCGTTTAGGGGAATACTTTCTTCCTCAATTCCCAACTGGGGATATGAGTACCGAAGATTTCCTCGTTAAAAAATCTAAAGACGGTTTGGAAGAGCGTTTAGCTTTTCTGTTTCCAGATCCCGAAGAACGACAAAAAAGACGCCCTGAATACGATGAACGTCTTGATATAGAGCTAAAAGTAATCAATCAGATGGGATTCCCTGGTTACTTCCTTATCGTGATGGAGTTTATTCAGTGGTCTAAAGATAATGGTGTTCCTGTGGGGCCGGGACGAGGTTCGGGTGCAGGATCATTAGTCGCTTATTCACTCAAAATCACTGACCTTGATCCTTTAGAATTTGATTTACTTTTCGAACGCTTTCTTAACCCTGAACGTGTTTCAATGCCTGACTTTGACGTCGATTTCTGTATGGAAAAACGCGATAGGGTAATTGATCACGTTGCTGATATGTACGGTCGTGATGCGGTATCTCAGATTATTACATTTGGTACGATGGCGGCAAAAGCGGTTATCCGAGATGTTGGGCGTGTTTTAGGGCATCCTTACGGTTTTGTTGATAGAATTTCGAAGCTTGTACCGCCAGATCCTGGAATGACGCTAGAAAAAGCGTTTGCCGCAGAACCTCAGTTACCTGAAATTTATGAAGCCGATGAAGAGGTTAAATCTCTTATTGATATGGCCCGTAAATTAGAAGGGGTGACACGTAATGCGGGTAAACATGCGGGTGGTGTGGTTATATCACCAACGAAAATTACTGATTTTGCACCGCTTTATTGTGATGCAGAAGGAAATAACCCAGTTACACAATTTGATAAGAATGACGTTGAATATGCAGGTCTTGTTAAATTCGACTTCTTAGGATTAAGAACACTCACTATCATTAACTGGGCATTAGAAATGATTAATGCCCGACGTGAAAAAAAATCACTGGAACCAGTTGATATCTCTGCGATCCCATTAACGGATCAGCGTAGTTTCGATATATTGCAGCGTTCTGAAACGACCGCGGTATTTCAGTTAGAATCTCGTGGTATGAAAGATCTTATCAAGCGTCTACGTCCTGACTGCTTTGAAGATATGATTGCATTAGTGGCCTTATTTCGCCCTGGTCCATTGCAATCAGGTATGGTGGATAACTTCATTGACCGTAAACACGGTGTTGAAGAGATCTCTTATCCTGATGTTAAATGGCAACATGAGAGCTTACAGCCTGTTTTAGAGCCTACCTATGGCGTTATCTTATATCAAGAACAGGTTATGCAAATCGCGCAGGTTCTTGCTGGATATACGCTGGGTGGCGCGGATATGTTACGACGCGCAATGGGTAAGAAAAAACCTGAAGAGATGGCAAAGCAGCGTTCTGTATTTGAAGAAGGAGCTATCAAAAACGGTGTTGATGGCGAACTTGCCATGCGGATCTTTGACTTGGTGGAGAAATTTGCCGGTTATGGATTTAATAAATCGCACTCAGCTGCTTATGCTTTAGTTTCATATCAAACGTTATGGCTAAAAGCCCACTATCCTGCTGAATTTATGGCTGCTGTAATGACGGCAGATATGGATAACACAGAAAAAGTGGTGGGGTTAGTTGATGAATGTTGGAGAATGGGATTAAAAGTTCTTCCTCCTGATATTAATAGTGGTTTATATCATTTTCACGTAAATGATGAAGGTGAAATCGTTTACGGTATTGGTGCGATAAAAGGAGTGGGTGAAGGCCCAATTGAGGCAATAGTAGAAGCGCGTCAGCAAGGCGGTCACTTTAAAGATATTTTTGATCTCTGTGCTAGAACAGAAACGAAAAAATTGAATCGCCGAGTGATGGAAAAACTGATAATGTCAGGCGCATTCGATAAGTTAGGGCCTCATCGTGCCGCATTGATGTCTTCATTAGAAGATGCATTAAAAGCGGCAGATCAACATGCCAAAGCTGAAGCAATAGGGCAATCGGATATGTTTGGCGTGTTAGCAGAAGCTCCTGAACAAGTTGAGCGTTCTTATGCCAATATACCTAAATGGCCGGAACAAGTTGTTTTAGAAGGTGAGCGAGAGACATTAGGTTTATATTTAACAGGTCATCCGATCACTCGTTATTTAAAAGAAATTGAACGATATGCCGCAGGAACGCGTCTAAAAGATTTAGTACCAACGCCACGTGGCCAAATGGTGAAAGTCGCGGGTTTAGTGTTAGCGTCTAAAGTATTTACGACAAAACGAGGAAACCGAATTGGCGTGTGTACCTTAGATGATCGTTCAGGTCGCTTAGAAATTATGTTATTTTCTGATGCATTGGATAAATACCAACATTTATTAGAACAAGACAAGATTTTAATTGCTACCGGGCAGGTCAGCTTTGATGATTTCAATGGTGGGCTTAAAATGACAGTCCGCGAACTTATGGATATCAACGAAGCCCGTGAAAAATATGCACGAGGACTTGCTATCTCGTTATCAGACAGGCAAATTAATGAGCAATTATTAAATCGTCTTCGCGGCGTTTTAGAACCTCATCGTTCAGGCACGATACCGGTTCATCTTTATTTTGAAAAGCATGATGCCTGCGCACGCTTACGATTTGGTGCGACTTGGCGCGTAACGCCAACAGATATGCTTTTAACGGATCTGCGAACTCTGCTGGGTAATGAGCAGGTAGAATTAGAATTTGACTAAAATAGGAATGTTATGAGTCTTAATTTTCTGGATTTTGAACAGCCAATTGCCGAGTTAGAAGCGAAAATTGATTCGCTAACCGCAGTTAGCCAACATGATGAAAAAATTGATATTAATATCGATGAAGAAGTTTCACGCTTAAGAGAAAAAAGCCTAGAGCTAACGCGTAAGATTTTTTCTGATCTTGGTGCATGGCAAGTTGCACAACTTGCACGTCATCCATTAAGACCTTACACACTGGATTATATTCATCGTATCTTTACTGATTTCCAAGAATTAGCAGGCGATCGTGCTTATGCTGATGATAAAGCGATTGTCGGTGGTATTGCGCGCTTAGACGGCCGTCCTGTTATGGTTATTGGTCATCAAAAAGGGCGTGAAACAAAAGAGAAAATTCGCCGAAACTTCGGTATGCCAGCGCCAGAAGGCTATCGCAAAGCGCTTCGTTTAATGGAAATGGCACAACGTTTTAATCTTCCTATTATCACCTTTATCGATACTCCTGGTGCTTATCCAGGCGTTGGTGCAGAAGAACGAGGCCAATCAGAAGCGATCGCACGTAACTTACGTGAAATGTCACGTTTTGGTGTGCCAATCATCTGTACTGTCATTGGTGAAGGTGGTTCTGGTGGTGCATTAGCTATTGGTGTGGGTGATAAAGTGAACATGTTGCAATACAGCACCTATTCCGTTATTTCACCAGAGGGTTGTGCTTCTATTCTTTGGAAAAGCGCAGACAAAGCACCATTAGCGGCAGAGGCAATGGGAATTACTGCAAACCGCTTAAAAGAGCTTAAACTGATTGATAACGTTATTTCTGAGCCTTTAGGTGGCGCTCATCGTCACTATGACGAAATTGCTGCTTCATTAAAAGCACAAATCCAATCTGATTTAGAAGAATTAGATGCATTTGATTCAGAAGAGCTAACTAATCGTCGTTACCAACGTTTAATGGAATACGGCTACTGCTGATCTCGAGATATTTGAATAAATTCAGATAAGCCTCATGTTGATGACATGGGGCTTTTTATTGATCCATTTTAAACTATCTCTATCGAAACAATTAGAATCTGTGATATTAACTATAATATATTATATATCAATATGTTAACTTGATCTCAAAATTAATATTAATTCATATTTTTTCTAAAAAAATAATAATGCCCGCCTATCATTTTATAAGATTTATTAAATGAGGGATCGGTGATGATTACATTTAGTGGCAAAGTGGGAATTATTACAGGTGGTAATAGCGGTATTGGTTTAGCCTCTGCGGAAAAATTTTTATCCCTAGGTGCATCAGTGGTTATTACTGGTAGTAATTTAGCACGAGGACAAAAAGCAGAAAAATACCTAAAAGAGAAGGGATTTGTCGGTGAATTCGTGCAAATGGATGTGAAGAGTGAAAAAGAAAATGAACAACTTGTTGATTATGTTGTAAATAAGTATGGAAGAATGGATTTCTTGTTTGCTAATGCGGGTGTTTTAACAGATAACATTGCTGATAAATTAGAGTATGAAAAATGGAAGGGTGTTTTAGATGTTAATCTAAATGGACTCTTTTTGATTAATCGAGCAGCAATTCAATATTGGCTAAAAAACAAAATGTCAGGTGCGATTGTGAATTGCAGTTCAATTTGTTCTTTTGTTGGGCAGCATGAATTTCCTGCCTATTGTGCATCAAAAGGCGGAGTTAAATTACTGACACAAACACTGGCTATTGATTACGCAAACAAAGGTATTCGTGTTAATGCGGTTTGCCCTGGTTATATTGATACACCTTTGCTGGATGGCCGTGAATTAGATAAACAAAAGTTAGCGACATTGCATCCTATTGGGCGCCTCGGCACACCAGAGGAAGTGGCTAATGTTGTCGCATTTTTGGCCAGCGATGCGGCTTCGTTTGTTACTGGAGCTTCTTATTTGGTTGATGGCGGTTTTACAGCTTAATTCTGTTTTCAATAGAAAGCAGAATAATCGTTATTCTGCTTTTTACTTCTTTAATTTCTTTATAACCTCGTATTTATCTTATTTCTATTTCTCTTAATGTTTGTGTAATAGCGTTACACTTTGTTTTATTTATAGGAATACTTTGTACTCGTGCAAAATCAGCGAGAAAAGATTAACATAATCACCTGAATTCACTGATAAATGACAAAGCGATGAAACAGGAATACGGCTCACTTCTTAAAGAAATCAAACAGCGCATTGATCCTCACATCAAAATTTTGGTGGGCTTTAGTGGCGGAGTAGATTCCACCGTTTTACTGCAGGGGCTTGTGCGTTTACGTGATGAATTCCAATTACCTTTAGAATTAACTGCCATCTATATTCATCATGGATTAAATATCAAAGCAGATGATTGGCTTACTCATTGTGAACAATGCTGTCAGCAATGGCAGGTAAATTTTATTAGTGAAAAAGTTCGTGTCGATCCTAAAGATGGAGGGCTTGAGAATGGTGCTAGAGAAGCGCGTTATCAAGCTTTTCGTCGGAATTTACAACCACAACAAGTGTTAGTGACGGCTCAACATCAAGATGATCAAGCTGAAACTTTTTTACTGGCGTTAAAGCGAGGTAGTGGCCCGTCAGGGCTTTCTTCAATGCCAGCTAAAATGGTATTTGAGCATAGCTATTTGCTTCGACCATTACTTAATATTACTCGTGAAGAGATTGAATCTTATGCTACTGAGCAAGGGCTAACATGGATTGAAGACGATAGTAATCAAGACGATAGCTATGATCGCAATTTTTTACGTTTACGAGTTATGCCATTATTAACGCAGCGATGGCCCCATTTTTCACAATCGGTAACTCGTAGTGCAGCACTGTGTGGTGAACAAGAGGCACTATTGGATGAGCTGTTGGAGCCAGAACTTAATGCTTTAATGGATAGAGAGCACAGTTTAGACATCAAGCAACTTGCTCTTTGTAGTGTGATAAAGCGTAATGCGCTATTAAGGCGTTGGTTTGCTCAACATAATAAAATTATGCCCTCTAGACAACAAATTTTACGATTATGGCAGGAAGTTGCTTTAGCTAAAGCCGATGCTGAGCCTAAGTTACAATTTTATCAAGATGAAGTGAGGCGTTATAAACAACGCCTTTATCTTGTACCAATGATTGATGATCCTGTTAATAAAATTATTGAATGGCCACTTACTCAATCACTGTCTTTACCTAGTGGATTAGGTGTTTTATCTCTAACAACGGCAACAGGAAAAAATACCGTTAGAGCACCTTCAAAGGATGAAAAGGTCACCGTTCGTTTTGGTTTGACACAAGCGTCTTTGCGTATTGTTGGACGAGAACATGCTCGGCATAGTAAAAAAATTTGGCAAGAGCTTGACATTGCGCCTTGGCGTAGGACGCGAATTCCTTTGATTTATTATAATGATACGTTAATTGCTGCTATTAATACATTTGTGACTTTTGAGGGAAAAGCAACATCAGAATATGCGATTACTATTGAGTGGCAAGAGGCTCATTAATGAACAACCGCCTGCTGGCGGCTGTTCTTTATTCGGTTATTCCGATTTTATAACAATAGTCCCAAGTTCGGGATTAGAAAAACTGGCAATGATATCCAGTCGTAAATCTTTAGAACCTTCAGACGTCTTGATCTTTAGGTATTCAACCTTTTTGCTTAAGAAAAGATCATCAGCAATGCCTTCAATCAGCTCACCATTATGTAATTCAATATGGAGCGCTAAACCACGTTGGCATGCTAACTCCAGATACTCGTAATCATCACAGTTAATTGGTTGATATTCTGTATTTGTTGACATATTCCCTCACCACTTTTTCGTGGCGGTATAGCCGCCAGTGAATAATTCAGAATAAAATCATTATGCTGTTATTCGATGTGAGCACAATAGTTATTATAATAATTTTCTTAAATAGTTCTTTATTCGAAGTGATTTGAGAAATAACTGACAATTATGGGTGCATTTATCTTAAAGCGTATTTATTACCCCCCTTTTATTTTAAAAAATGTTAGAATCATATTGAGAATGATTTATTAAAAAGTACCCAGAATGTAGGGAGTCGATGATGGGGAAAAAAATTTTATTTGCAGCCGTTGCTGCCGGGTTATTTGTACTATCAGGTTGCCAAAATAATATTGGCTTATCACTTGATGGAAAAATTGTAGACCAAACTTACAACAGTATTCTGCCGTGTGCCGATTGTTCTGGTATCGACACCACAATTCTTGTCAATCAAGATGGCTCTTATGTAATGGAGCAAAGCTACCAAGGCTCACCTGATGATAAACGTAGTTTCTTTGAATCAGGAACTTGGGTATTAGGTAAAGATAAGCTGACACTGACTAATAGTTATGGTGAGAAAAGCTATTATTTACCTCGTGAAGATAAATTAGTTATGCTTGATATTGACGGTAACGTCATTAATTCAGAGCTAAATTATACTTTAGCTAAAGTTCAGCCTAAGCAGCTTGCTGGCGAGTTTACCTATTTTGCTGATGCTGGAACATTTAAAGATTGTCAATCAGGACGTGTTTACGCAGCAAATGGCATTGAATTAGAAAAAGGTTATTTCTCAACAGGCGTTGATGGTGGAACACCGGTTTACCTTGAAGTGAGTGGTTATTACAGTATTCGCCCTTCAATGGAAGATGGTAAATATGATAGAGCATTAGTTGTTACTGATGAAAAACCGCGTTTTAATCGTCATGGCTCTTGTGGAAACCATCGCGGTAGCAGAAGCTAAGTTTTAGTTATTCTATTCCTAATAAAAAAACCCGCTTTTGCGGGTTTTTTATTGCTCAATGAAGCCTCTCTTATCGTCAAGAGGCTTAAGAATTAAGCTAACTGCTCTTTGATAAAGGCAACAACGTCATCAACATTAATCAGTGATTTATCATCACTACGACGTGCTTTATATTCGATTTGGTTGTTATCGAGGTTACGATCGCCAATAACGATAGTGTGTGGAATACCAATTAATTCCATATCAGCAAACATCACACCCGGACGCTCTTTACGATCATCAAAAAGAACATCAATGCCTTGGGCTCGTAATTCGTCATAAAGTCTGTCAGCAACTTCTTTAACACGATAAGAACGGTGCATGTTCATTGGTAAGATTGCAACCTGGAAAGGTGCTATTGCATCAGGCCAAATAATACCACGTGCATCGTGATTTTGTTCAATAGCCGCAGCAACAATACGAGTTACACCGATACCATAACAACCCATAGTAACGATTTGGTTATGACCTTCTTCGTTTTGTACCGTTGCTTTTAATGCTTCTGAATATTTTGTACCAAGCTGGAAAATATGACCAACTTCAATACCTCGTTTGATAAGTAATGTGCCTTTTCCATCAGGACTTGGGTCGCCTTCGACCACATTACGGATATCAGCAATTTCAGCAACCGGTAAATCACGTTCCCAGTTAATACCAAAATAGTGCTTACCATCAACGTTTGCACCTGCACCAAAATCACTCATCACAGAAACAGAGCGATCCATAATAACTGGAAGTGGCAGATTAACTGGGCCTAATGAACCTGGACCTGCATTTACTGCTTGGCGAATTTCAGCTTCTGTAGCAAAAGTTAAAGGTGCTGCAACAATAGCGCATTTTTCTGCTTTTACTTCATTAAGCTCGTGATCACCACGGATTAATAAAGCAACGAGTTTATGACCACTTTCTTTTGTGCCATGAACAATCAATGTTTTGACTGTTTTTTCTATTGGCAGGTTGAATTGTTCCACTAACTCAGCAATGGTTTTTGCGTTTGGTGTATCCACTAAACGTAATTCTTCAGTCGCTGCTGCACGTGGTGTAGATGGCATTACGGCTTCTGCTAACTCAATGTTTGCCGCATAGTCAGAACCTGTAGAGAAAACAATATCGTCTTCACCGCTGTCTGCTAATACTTGGAATTCGTGAGATGCATTACCACCAATCGAACCTGTATCTGCCAACACTGGACGGAAATCCAGACCAATACGTGAGAATATTTTGCTATAAGCTTCATACATTCTGTCGTAAGTCTCTTGTAAAGACTCTTGAGAGATATGGAAAGAGTAAGCATCTTTCATGATAAATTCACGAGAACGCATCACGCCGAAACGAGGGCGTACTTCATCGCGGAATTTAGTTTGAATTTGATATAAATTCAGAGGAAGTTGTTTGTAAGAGGTAATTTCATTACGAACAATATCAGTGACAACTTCTTCATGAGTTGGGCCTAAAACAAATGGACGCTCGCCTCTGTCTGCGAAACGCAGTAATTCAGGACCGTATTGTTCCCAACGACCACTTTCTAGCCATAAATCAGCAGGTTGAACAACGGGCATTGAGATTTCAAGTGATCCTGCATTGTCCATCTCTTCACGAACAATTTTTTCAATTTTTCTCAGAACACGAACCCCTGTCGGCATCCAATCATAAAGACCAGAAGCGAGTTTACGGATCATGCCTGCGCGAAGCATAAGTTGATGGCTGACAATTTCTGCATCAGCAGGTGTCTCTTTTAAAGTAGAGAGCAAATAGTGGCTAGTACGCATTATTAGGTTCCATTAGAACAAAAATACTTAGGCTGACTGTCACGCCAGTCTACATCAATATAATTAGAGAAAGACTCTAGAGCGTGTTGATCTTTGCTGCTTATTTTTACAGCAAAAGAAATTTATAAAACAAGCAACATATTCAACTATTTTGAGTTTGGGCATTGATTGACATTAACAATGACCACTTAAAAATAAAAACAGCCCTACGGGTTCGATTAAAAGGCGTTTCACTCATTTTATTCTGCGTTGAGAGGCGCTAGCCTAGTTCACTAGGCGGCGAGCCCCTCTCCTTGCCTAAAATGCTTTTAATTCGAATAAAAATCGACCATCAAAGGTCAACACGCTCTAGTCTACCAGTGACTTAGGTCTGCCAAAAGGGGCAAAGCATTTTTTTCAATCTGATTTGTTTAAAGACAACGAGAATGACGTTCAGATTGGAGTATTCATGATAGCAATATCAATGAAGATAGTAGCAAGTTACCGCGGTTCTATATCAAGAACAAGTGTCTGTTGCCCACTGACTTGCCAGCGAACATTAAATTCAAGTAAATGTACCGCATAGATCCTATCACTTTGCTCGTTTTTTTTATAAGCAGGGCGAGGATCTTGTTGTAATACTTGAGTAATAAAACGCGAAAGATGAGGATATTCGTTCGCATAATGTTGGAGCTGTTCTAAAGCGAGTTGTGAAAAGAAAACAGACATTTCATTATCTGGTGCTTCTTGTGCAAAACCAGCAATCGCATTTGGTCGAGACTCTGCAAAGGGTAAATAAGGCTTAATATCCAGAATAGGAGTTCCATCAACTAAATCAAGGCTGCCTAAGTCTAAAACAACGGACTGGTTTTGTGTGTTTACTTTTTTTAACTCGACTAAAGACATGCCGATGGGATTTGGACGAAAAGTTGAGCGAGTTGCAAAAATACCCATTTTGGTATTCCCACCAAGCCTTGGGGGGCGAACTAAAGGATGCCAACCCAGTTGTGCTGTTTGATGAAAAACAAAAATCAGCCAAAGGTGACTAAATTGTTCTAAGCCTCGAACTGCATCTGGGTGATTGTAAGGTGTATGTAGAATAAGTTGGCCACCGCCATCCTGGATTAATCCAGGTTGGCGTGGAACGGCAAATTTTTCTTTATAAGGACTTGATATATGCCCTATAGGATTCATTTGGTAGGTATTCATTTTGTAATGAGTAATGCTGTGCCTTCACAAATGGCAGATTGGTAGCAACCTAAACCAGTGACAATTTGGCATTCATGCAATAAAACAGCATTGGCATTTTTGTAAGCTGCTTTTGTAGCCATTCTTTTTTTTGCGATAGGTAAACTTGCTGGTGGATCTTGTAATGTTTGACGGCAAGATTCACCGGCAACAATGCCGAGATCTTTAAACGGAGCACCTAAAAGGTCTTCTGTTTTCTCAACAATACGCACAGAAGGTAACGTCTGTGATTTTGGTTTTTGTGGTTGTCCTGGTTTATTTAAACGCATATCCGTAAATTTAGACTGATCAACATCAGATGATTTTTGCATTGAACAGCCTGTCATAAACAGCGCCATGATGCCAAGAAGTAGCAAGCGCATGTGCATGGGTAATATCCTCTTTATTATTATCTATACAAAAATTAAACGGCTCTAATTTAATGCAATTTAGCCAAGTAAAAAAGAGAAAGGCGAACAAATGTCCGCCTTTTTTATAATTAAGTTAAATATTAATGTATTACCAGCCTTTTACTGCACCACCGTTAAAAATTTTATTGGCAGCACTATCCACTTCATCAGTTTGATAAGCTTGAATAAATTTCTTCACATTCTCACTGTCTTTATTATCTTCACGAGCAACAATGATGTTTACATATGGTGAGTCTTTATCTTCAACAAAAATACCGTCTTTTGCTGGTGTTAAATTGACTTGGCTTGCATAAGTAGTGTTAATTACTGCTAAGTAGATTTTTTGATCATCTAATGAGCGAGGTAACTGTGGTGCTTCTAATTCAACTAATTGTAATTTTTTAGGGTTTTCAATAATATCAAGCTTGGTAGGTAACAGACCTACGCCATCTTTTAATTTAATTAATCCAACTTTTTCTAATAACAGCAGTGAGCGACCTAAGTTTGTTGGATCATTAGGAATAGCCACTTGTGCTTCATCAGGTAAATCGGCTAAATCAGTAATCTTTTTAGAATAACCCGCGATAGGATAAATAAAAGTATTTCCTACAGCTGTTATTTTGTAATTGCGATCTTTAATTTGTTGGTCTAAATAAGGTTTATGTTGGAATGCATTAATATCGATATCACCACGACTTAATGATTCATTAGGCATAACGAAGTCATTGAAAGTAACGAGTTCTACATCAAGACCATATTTATCTTTAGCAACTTGTTTCGCAACTTCAGCGACTTGTTGTTCAGAGCCTGAAATAACACCGACACGAATATGGTTTGGATCTTTTTCTTTTTCACCACAACCAGCTAATGCCAATGCACCAACTAAAGCACTTACAACTGCGAGCGATTTAAATTTCAATGACATACATTTACCCTTATTTGATCTGTTAATTAAAAGGTTTCCTTATTAATAATAGAAACCTTCAATCTATTTATTTATGTGTTGTCAGCTTCACTAAGCGATCGCCGAAAAACTGAATGATAAAAACAAGAATAACGAGTAGAACAATGACTGTATTCATTACTGTTGCATTATAGCCAACGTAACCATATTGGTAGCCAATTTGACCTAAACCACCGGCACCAACAGCACCTCCCATTGCGGAGTAACCCACTAATGTAATTAAAGTAATGGTTGCCGCATTAATCAAGCCTGGTAAAGATTCGGGTAATAAAATCTTCTTAATAATTTGCATTGGCGTTGCACCCATAGATCGGGATGCTTCAATCAATCCTTGAGGGATTTCTAATAGTGTATTTTCTACCATACGAGCAATAAATGGTGCTGCTCCAACAGTTAATGGCACGATGGCTGCTTGCAAGCCAATTGAAGTCCCTACGACCATACGTGTAAAAGGGATCATCCATACTAATAAGATAATAAAAGGGATTGCCCTAAAAATATTAACGAGTGCTGAAATAATGCGGTAGGCAGGTGGATTTGCCATGATTTGTTCAGGACGCGTAACATAAAGTAAAACACCCAGAGGTAATCCGATAACAAAACCAAAGAAGCCTGAAACAAAGGTCATGACTAAGGTTTCCCAGATCCCACTAATTAATAAATAAATCATTCCTTCAGACATAACCGAGAACCTCTACCTTTACATGATGCTCTTCTAAAAACGCAATCGACTTTTCAGTGTTACCATTCTTACCGTGTAGTTCAGCTAACATCACACCAAATTTCACACCACCGGCATAGTCTATTTGAGAACTTAAAATATTAATATCAGCGTCAAAACGACGTGCAACGATAGACATTAATGGTGCATCTACAGATTGACCGTTAAACTCAAGTCTCAATAATGGGAATAAACCTTCCTCCCACTCTGGTTTCATGTGTTCTTTATAGTCTTCAGGGATATCTAATTGCAGTGTTGATTGAATAAAAGCTTGAGAAACAGGCGTTTTAGGGTGAGAGAAAACCTCACTGACGGCATCACTTTCAACTAACTCACCACCACTAATAACCGCAACTTGGTCACAAATACGTTTTACAACGTCCATTTCATGAGTAATTAATAAAATGGTGAGGCCTAAGCGACGATTAATATCTTTCAGTAATTCTAAAATAGAACGTGTTGTTGCTGGATCTAGTGCGCTGGTGGCTTCATCACACAATAAAACATTAGGTGAATTTGCTAATGCGCGTGCAATTGCAACACGTTGTTTTTGTCCACCAGATAAGTTAGCTGGGTAGTACTCTTTCTTATCAGACAGACCAACTAATTCTAGTAATTCATTAACACGCTTATTAATTTCAGTTCGTGGCGTATTATCAAGTTCTAATGGCAATGCGACATTATCAAATACGGTACGAGAGGACAGTAAGTTGAAATGCTGGAAAATCATGCCAATACCGCGGCGTGCTTTTGTTAATTCTTTATCTGATAATTTTGTGAGATCTCGTCCATCAACCAATACTTCACCTGAAGTTGGTTTCTCTAACATATTTACGCAACGTATAAGTGTACTTTTACCCGCTCCTGACGATCCGATAACACCAAAAATCTGTCCTTGTGGCACATGCAGGTTTATATTTGATAGCGCTTGTATAGAACGCTCTCCCTGCTTAAATACTTTGTTTATATTCGTCAGTTTAATCATGTTTTTCTTTATATAAGTAGATATGGGACATAGAGACTATTCTGCCCGAGTTAAAATAGATGTTAAGGCGTCTAGACGGCTAAGTCAATAAAAAAGAGTAGAAGGCTAATAAAGAAAGAAAGCCGTGGATATCATTCTCTATATAAGAAAAAACATGCGATACTAATAAAAATATCTAAATGGAGTAATGTGCTGTGAGTAAGGGGATTTCAGCGATTTTCTTAGATCGCGATGGAACTATTAATATAGATCACGGGTATGTATCTGAAATTGATAACTTTGAGTTTATTGATGGCGTCATTGAGGCAATGGCTGAATTAAAAGCAATGGGCTATGCCTTAGTTCTTGTGACTAATCAATCCGGTATTGGCCGAGGTTACTATAGTGAAGATCAATTTTTACACTTAACTGAGTGGATGGATTGGTCTTTAGCGGATCGAGGTGTCGATTTAGACGGTATCTATTATTGTCCTCATCATCCTGACGCTAATATAGAAGAATATAGAAAAGCATGTGACTGTCGTAAACCAGCAGCAGGAATGTTTATGGATGCAAAAGCACAATTAAACATCGATATGGCTTCTTCTTATATGGTTGGTGATAAAAAAGAAGATATGTTGGCAGCAAAAAATGCAGGTGTTGGTCATAAAATTCTAGTTCGTACAGGAAAAGAGATAACAGAAGAGGCACAAAAGTGTGCGGATTTTGTTCTTGATAGCCTTGCAGACTTGCCAAAATGGTTAAAAAGCCACAAAAAATAAGCACTTCGTTTAATTTACCAACAAACAATCATTTTTTTTAAAAAAACTATTGCCAGCCTCAGAAAACTCCCTATAATGCGTCCTCGTTGTCACGGAACAGGGCGCTAAGCGAACTGACTGAGAGAACAAAGAAAAAAAGTGAAAAGCCTTGAAAATAAACGCTTGACACTGAATGAGGAAGATGTAGAATGCACCTCCTCGCAACAACGCAGAAGACCGGAAACGGCAGCGAATGTTGCACTGCTCTTTAACAAATTATCAGACAATCTG
>NZ_JBEEWH010000008.1:0-190129 GCF_040140305.1 Proteus sp. fly-1008 | reverse complement strand
TGTCTGATAATTTGTTAAAGAGCAGTGCAACATTCGCTGCCGTTTCCGGTCTTCTGCGTTGTTGCGAGGAGGCGTATTCTACATCTTCCTCATTCAGTGTCAAGCGTTTATTTTCAAGGCTTTTCACTTTTTTTCTTTGTTCTCTCGGCTAACTCACTTAGCGTGGTTTGCCGTGACAACGAGGGCGCATTATAGGGAGTTTTGTGAAGCTGGCAACACTTTTTTTGAGTTTTTTTACTGACCGTTGAATTTTCCATCAAATTGCACTTAAAGCGCCAGTTTTCTGAGCGTTCCAAAGCCAAAGCTCGCTAAAATAGGTTTTAGTAATTCGCTATTCTCATCTTCTTTTAGGCAATAAGCGAAGCTAATTTCATTTGACCCCTTAATTTTCGCTTGATTTACGACCAACCACGCAGTTCTTCGTGCAATTGCAGCACCAGAATCAATAATTCGAGTACCATCAGGTAAAACTGAAAGTAGTTCTTCTGCTAATAAAGGGAAATGCGTACAACCTAATACTACAGTATCGGGTGGCTCTTTCATTTTTAGCCAAGGTGCTAAAATCTTACGTAGCTCATCTAGAGAGACTTTTTCACCGTGCAATTTCTTTTCAGCTAATTCCACCAGATCGGCCGAACCTAAAGAGTGAACTTTGCAATCAGTTGCAAAGCGTTCTATCAGTTCATGGGTATAAGGCCGTTTAACGGTTGCTCTCGTCGCTAATAATCCAACTACACCATTACACGTTAATTTTGCAGCGGGCTTGATGGCGGGTACAACTCCCACAATAGGAATATCGGTAAACTTAGCGCGCAAAGCAGGAAGGCTTACAGTACTGGCTGTATTACAGGCAATAACAATTGCCGCAAGATCATGCTTTTCAGCAACCACACTAACGATACGAACAACACGGTCAATAATAAACTCTTGGGATTTTTCCCCATAAGGGAAAGCTTCATTATCGAAAACATAGATATAGTGAGCATCCGGTAATTTTTCACGGATCTCACGATAAACAGATAAACCGCCAACCCCTGAATCAAAAACTAATACAGTAGGGTTAGCGGTAAGTTGTGCATCAGAAGTTGTAGCTTCCTGTGAGGAAGTATTCACGCCCTGGTGTGTGATAGCCATAAGCTGTCTCATAATCTTTATCAAACAGGTTAGCTATTCTACCACGAATCGATAGATGTGATGTAATAGGATATGACGCAGTTAAGTCCCAAAGACTCACTCCACCTAAAGAAACATTCTCATACGTGCCGTAATCTTTATCCGTGCGCTGACCAATATATTGGTAAGTCACTCCCATATCGAGTTTCTCAACTTGCCAATCAAGTTGATATTTCAACTGTTGACGAGCACGACGATCAAGACGTTGGTGCGTTTCTTTATTTCTTGCATCTATATATTGGTAATTAAAGGTGTGATGGAAAATCCACGTATCCATTTCACCCGTAAATTCGACGCCTTTAATTAATGCCTTACCTATATTTTCATATGTATCGACAGGCTTAGCTGATTTATATGCGATTAAGTTCTCAATATCATTACGGTATGCCGTTACTCGCCACGCTAAAAGGCCTGTTAATCCTTCAAAGCCTCCTTCCCACTGCTTACTTTCCTCTGGTTTTAAATTTAAATTCCCTTCCAAATTCCATAACGGGTTATCCACATACAACTGATTGAGATTAGGTGCTTTAAATGCAGTACCATATCCCCCAATGACACGATAGCCCTCAACAAATTCCCAACCTAAATTCGTTTGCCAAGTGGTATGCCAACCATATTCTGAGTGATTATCAGAACGCACAGACGCTTCAGCGATAACAGTACCTAACTTTTGCTGTCCTGTGAGATATAAGCCGGTATTGTCAAAGTGTTCTTTATTAGGGAATCCGTTAGAGCCGGCTTTTATAGATTGACGTTGCCAATCTATACCGCCACCGACACTGCCATTACCTAATAAAAGGTGATTTCCCCACTGCACATTATATTGTTCAGAGTTAGTAAAACGGCTTCCTTTACCATAACGACCATAACGAGGATCATAGTCATAATCTTTGGTGTAGTTATAACTGGTATTTAAAGAAGAAGAGTAGTTATCGCGATTAAATTTCACGCCACCATCATAGGTGCGGCTGAATAGTGCTCTTGTATCCGTTAAGATATCATTATAACTGTCATAATAAGCATCATAAGCGGTACGATTATCAAAACCATAAGCACGTGCATATATAGAAACATTATCGTTAATATCGTGATTGGCCCCTAACCACAACGATTTATTCATAAAACCGTCGCGATCAGGTTGTGGATGCCCACCTGTATTCCCATTTGCTTCTACATCATAGCCTTTGGTATAGAGATAACTGCCTGCTGCCGTTAATGTCGTTCTGTCCCCGACTTTCTGTTTTATAGATCCATCATATTCTTGATAGCCATGAGAACCCATTGTGGCGTTAAGCGTTCCTCCTTCCGTTTTTCTTTCTGTGAGGATATTAATCACACCACCAATTGCATCGGAACCATAAACAGAAGAACGAGGCCCTCTTATATATTCAATTCGTTGAACAAGAGAAAGGGGAATTTGGCTAATATCGGAGCTGCCAGACACATTAGCCTGATTTAAACGCACACCATCCACTAAGATAAGTACATGTCGAGATTCAGCACCACGCACATAAATAGAGCTCATCTGCCCTATTCCACCATTTTGTCCCACATCAATACCCGGCATTCTACGTAATACATCAATCACACTATTACTCTGCCAGCGATCAATCTGTTCACGTTCAACAACGGTGATAGGCGCTAAAATAGAAGAGTTCGGCTCTTGAAAGCGGTTTGCAGTCACACTTAATGTATCGCTGTTATTAGCAAATGCACTAAAACTGCTCACCATTACACTCAAAGCTATACTTGAAATAAAGAAAACTTTTTTATTATTCATGAAAATCTGCATCCAACAGAATAAGTAGCAGGATGCCGCCAAAATTAAATAAAGCGCGTATTTAATTTAAGATGCGACAGGTCTTCGGCAGGTCTTCGGACTCTAGGTTAAATAAACAATTTTGTGTATTTAAGATAATGACTTCCCACCGCACTTATGAGTGCTTTGCAGTGTCTTTTATTATCCTTGATCCTATTACCGCTGCGCGTCAGTTCTGGCTTTGCACCAGATTCCCTTTTCACTCCTATAAAGGAGGCCGAACAGCTATGCTACGATTTCAACTTCACTGAGTCCAGAAATTGAACATGAAGAATACTGGACATCTTCATGAGGATCTCTACAATTTCGCTCGCTTAACTTTATTACTGCCAAAAAAAGGCGAGATACCATGCAGAATTCATTACCAACGCAAACATATCAGTCTCAACTGAATGAAAAAACACAACGTCTACAAACGATGATGGCTCCTTTCAATGCGCCTGAAGCAGAGGTTTTTTCATCACCAGAACAGCATTATCGTATGCGTGCGGAATTCCGTATCTGGCATGAAGAAGATTCTCTCTATCATATTATGTTTAACCAAGAGACTAAGCAGCGTATTCGTGTTGACCAATTTCCCGTTGCCAGCCAACTTATTAATAAAATGATGGTTGCCTTATTGGCAGAAATAAAAGACAAGCCAACACTCAGAAAGAAACTATTTCAAATTGATTATCTTTCTACGTTAAGTAATAAAATTATTGTCTCTTTGCTGTATCACAAGAAAATTGATGAAACTTGGCAACAAGAAGCACAAGCATTACGCCAGACCTTAATTGCTCAAGGCTTTGATGTGCAGTTAATCGGCCGTGCATATAAAACAAAAATTATGCTCGACAACGATTTTATTGATGAAGTGTTACCTGTCGCGGGTAAAGAGATGATTTATCGCCAAGTTGAAAATAGCTTCACGCAACCTAATGCTCAGGTCAATATTAAAATGTTGGAATGGGCATTAAAGGCAACAGAAAACGCGAAAGGTGATCTACTTGAATTGTATTGTGGTAATGGCAACTTTTCATTAGCGCTCGCACGTAATTTTGAGCGTGTACTGGCAACAGAAATTGCAAAACCATCTGTTCATGCGGCGCAATACAACATAGCAATGAACCACATTGATAATGTAAAAATTATTCGTATGTCTGCAGAAGATTTTACGCAAGCAATGAATGGAGTAAGAGAATTTAAACGTCTAGAAGGGATTGATTTAAAAGATTACCAATGTGAAACCATTTTTGTCGATCCACCTCGCAGTGGTTTAGATGAGAAAACTGTAGAGCTGGTTAAAACTTATCCTAGCATTTTATACATCTCTTGTAACCCAGAAACACTGTGTCAAAATTTAGAGACCCTAATAAAAACACATAAAATCAGTAAATTAGCTTTATTCGATCAATTCCCATACACCCATCATATGGAATGTGGTGTGTTATTAGAAAAAAGATAACTGTTTATTTCTCTTCTTAGAGTAAAAAATCCTTTAATAACCCGAATAAAAACAAAAACACCAGCAAGATAACTTGCTGGTGTCAAAATTTCGCTGTGTTTACAACAAAGAGATTAGTACAGACTAGTACTGTTCTGCTTGTGATGCTCTTTCAGCTTCTTCGGCCTGTAGACGTAAGCGTTGGCGCTGTTTAAATTGACGATAAATCCACAACGCAACAATAACAATACAAACAGAAGAGAAAAAGTTTGAACCCCATTCAGGATTAGCAGTTCTGGTGTAAGCGTTATAACCGAATAGGCCTAATAAAAAGAATGAAAAAATCAGCTTAGGCATACCATCGGTCATAGGCTGATTTAAATAACGCTGATATAAACAATAAACTGCCAAGATTAAACTGATTAGTGGGAAAACTGACCACGTCTCAATAAACGGATTAAAAAAACTCGAATAAGTACCATGTAAAGCGACACCAATGACTGTGGCAAGTAATAGCGTGCTTTTTTCACAGCGATTTTGTTCCATCATTTGTCTCCTTTCTGATGCGTTTTTTTCTTTATTTCTGGGTTATCTTGTAGAGGTGTTTGCGTCTCTTGCTCGCGTCGATACCAATAATAAGCACCTTTAGCAATCATACGCAGTTGTAAAACTAATCTTTCTTCTAATTGTTGACGCTTTTCAATATCAATATCCAGTGCTTCTGCGCCTGCACTAAATACAATAGTGACCATTGCTTCAGATTGCATTTCTGTAAAATAACGTGGCATATGACTTTCTTGCTCAAGGTAGTCTGCCAGTTCTGCAATAAAATGTTGGATCTCTCGTGCGACTGCGGCACGAAATTCCGCCGAAGTCCCAGAACGCTCACGTAATAATAATCGAAACGCATTAGGATTATTGCCAATGAATTCCATAAAAGTAGCTACTGATGTTCTGATAACACTGCCACCTTTCGCAATGCGTTGACGTGCTTGCCGCATCAGTTGACGTAACATCAATCCACTTTCATCAACCATTGTCAGCCCAAGTTCATCCACATCTTTAAAATGGCGATAAAATGAGGTAGGCGCAATACCGGCTTCTCTAGCTACTTCTCGTAAGCTTAAGCTGGTAAAGCTACGTTCAGCACTCAGTTGGCTAAAGGCAGCTTCAATTAAAGAGCGACGGGTTTTTTCTTTTTGTTTAGCTCTGATGCCAATATTATTACTCACAGAAATCCTGATAATCCTAATTTGGTTTATGCTCAATATATCAAACTTTGTTAAAAAAGCAGTGCGTACAATCATCTCTAAAGACACATTCTCATAAAAACTCAACAAAGTGTGACTAATGCCCTTAATGTCAATTGGGCTATTATTCATTCTAATGTTAATATAGCGTTGTCGGTTTGTATAAAACAGGTCTCTTCCTATGCAACATTCTCATTTCGATGCCATTGTTATCGGTTCAGGTCCTGGCGGTGAAGGCGCGGCCATGGGGCTTGTGAAACAAGGAAAACGCGTCGCAGTTATAGAACGTTATAACAAAGTTGGTGGTGGTTGTACGCATTGGGGCACTATTCCCTCCAAAGCCCTACGCCATGCAGTAAGTCGCATTATCGAGTTTAATCAAAACCCACTTTATAGCGACCAATCTCGTCTTATTAACTCCTCTTTTTCTCAAATACTTCGTCAAGCCAGCACCGTGATTAGTCAGCAGACTAAAATGCGTCAAGGTTTCTACGAACGTAATAACTGTACAATGTATTCGGGTGAAGCAGCATTTATTGACGAGCACAGGATCAGCGTACGTTACCCTGATGGTACTTGCGATATTCTCTCTGCTGATAGCTTTATTATTGCAACGGGCTCTCGCCCTTACTGCCCACCTGATGTCGATTTCTCTCATTCTCGTATTTATAACAGTGACACTATACTTGATTTAGAGCATGAACCTCACCATGTCATTATTTATGGCGCGGGTGTCATTGGTTGTGAATATGCCTCTATCTTTAGAGGATTAAGAGTAAAAGTAGACTTAATAAACACTCGTGATCACCTCTTGTCTTTCCTTGATCAAGAGATGTCTGATGCACTTTCTTATCACTTCTGGAATAACGGCATTGTTATTCGTCATAATGAAGAATACGAAAGCATTGAAGGCGTCGATGATGGTGTTATTGTTCACCTAAAATCAGGTAAAAAAGTCAAAGCAGATTGCCTACTCTACGCAAATGGCCGAACAGGAAATACGGATCTGCTGGGCTTAGAAAATGTGGGCATTAAAACAGATAGTCGTGGGCTCGTTTCTGTTAACGCCCATTACCAAACCAGTTGTGAACACATTTATGCCGTAGGGGATGTCATTGGTTATCCAAGTCTGGCTTCAGCTGCTTATGATCAAGGTCGTATTGCGGCTTTGGCAATCACAGCGGGAAAATCAGAAACACACTTGATTGAGGATATTCCAACTGGGATCTACACCATTCCTGAAATTAGTTCTGTAGGTAAAACAGAGCAACAACTCACTGCAATGAAAATCCCTTATGAAGTGGGCCGTTCTCAGTTTAAACATCTGGCAAGAGCACAAATAGCAGGTATGAATGTAGGGAGTTTGAAAATTCTCTTCCACCGTGAAACCAAGCAAATTTTAGGTATTCACTGCTTCGGCGAACGCGCAGCAGAAATTATTCATATTGGCCAAGCAATTATGGAACAAAAAGGTGAAGGTAATACTATCGAATATTTCGTTAATACGACCTTCAACTATCCAACAATGGCAGAAGCCTATCGTGTTGCTGCACTTAATGGTTTAAACCGCTTATTTTAATGCACTCTGTTTTTCTGCATAAAATGCGGTCATATGTTCACGGATTGTCTCTGCTAACTGTTCATAACGATTACGCAAAGGCGATCCGGGACGATAAACCAAAATAATAGAACGTGATGGATTGGGATCAGTACATTCTAGATAACAAACTCCATCACGTTTCTGCTCTTGAGGCACTGATAAATCAGGCAATAGGGTTATTCCACTACCCGCAGCGACCATATTACGTAATGTCTCTAAACTCGTTGCTCTAAAATGAGTGTCTTCTTTTGCACCCGCCTGGAAGCAAAATCCTAACGCTTGATCCCGTAAACAGTGCCCATCTTCTAGCATCAATAAACGCTGACCCGCTAAATCGCCCATTGGTACAGACTCACGTTCATGCCACGGATGTCCTTCATAAATCGCTAATTTCATTGGCTCTTCAAATAGAGGCACTTCAATAAACGGCGCACTCTCTTTAACCATTGCTAAAATTGCACAATCGAGCTTTCCGCTATCTAGTTGAGCTAATAAGCTATGAGTTTGTGCTTCATGAAGGTACATCTCTAACTTAGGATAGTTTTTATGCAATTCAGGAATAATATGAGGCAATAAATAAGGGCCGACAGTAGGAATAAGTCCAATATGTAAAGGGCCAGCCATACTTTCGCCTTGCAATGAAGCCATTTCTTGTAGCACTTTTACTTCACGTAGAACGGTTTTCGCTTGATCCACCAGCAACAAACCTTGTTGCGTAAACAGAACCTTACGGCTAGTTCGTTCAAGCAACATTACACCCAGTTCATCTTCAAGCTTACGAATTTGGCCACTTAATGTTGGTTGACTCACATGGCAAGAATCTGCCGCACGGCGAAAATGTTTATGCTCAGCTAGAGCCACCAGATATTCCAAATCACGGATATTCATTGCAGATCCCACATTTATTGCTGATAGTTAATGTCTATAGATAATATAGCAACTGATAAATTTTTCTATCAGTCGAATGTTATTCTGTCTCTCTTTTTTGATATTTTTTAATAAACAAGTCTAATTACTTTATATTCTAAAGAATTCAAGATGAACACAGATATTATCGGCAATTCAAAATAAAAAAACAGGGCAATAAATCCCCTGTTCTTATGGAATAACAGTAAGTTGTCTTAAATAAACTCTTTTTTATTTATCCATTCTTAATGTTTCTTTTGCCTTTTCTATCGCATAAGTGACCTGTTTTTGAGAAACGCCACCTTTTGCAAGACGCTTATCTAAACATGATTGAAGCGATAAAATATCGTACACATCAATCGTGATTTTATCGTTAAACATCTGTAATTCAGAAAGAGGAAGCTCTTCAATCGCTTTACCTTGCTCAATCGCACAAACAACCACTTCACCCACAATATGGTGCGCTTCACGAAATGGCACGCCTTTAGCAACAAGATAATCTGCCAGTTCAGTAGCGTTAGCATAACCTTGTTTAGCGGCTTCTTCACAGCGAGAACGACGGATCTGAATGCCATCAAGAACTAATGTTGCCATATGCAAGCAATCAGACCATGTATCAATAGCATCAAATAACCCTTCTTTATCTTCTTGCATATCTTTATTGTAAGCCAAAGGCAGGCCTTTTAAGGTCATCATCATGCCTGTTAATGCACCTTGAACACGTCCACATTTTCCACGGATAAGCTCAAGCGCATCAGGGTTTTTCTTTTGAGGCATTAATGATGAGCCTGAAGTCACTTTATCTGATAATTCAATAAAGCCTGCTTCTCCACTATTAAAGAAAATTAAATCTTCAGCAAAACGAGATAAATGTACCATCCCAATAGATGCGGAAGATAATAGCTCCAATACATGATCACGATCAGATACACTGTCTAGGCTATTATTAGTTGCACTCGCAAAACCTAACCACTCTGCTAATTGTTCACGATCGATATCATAAGCGGTACCCGCTAATGCACCGCATCCCAGTGGGCTGATATCCAAACGTTTCAAAGCATCAGCTAAACGACTTTCATCTCTAGCTAACATTTCATTGTAGGCCAAACACCAGTGTGCGAATGTTACTGGTTGAGCGCGTTGTAAATGGGTATAACCCGGCATCACCGCATTTTGATTTTGTTCTGCCGTAATGACTAAAGCCTTTTGTAATTCAACAATCGCTTGGCGAAGATGAATGACCTCTTCTTTGCACCATAATTTTAAGTCTGTTGCGACCTGATCATTACGGCTACGACCTGTATGTAATTTTTTACCTAAATCGCCAACTTTAGCAATAAGCTTACTTTCAACCCAACTATGAATATCTTCTGCATCACTTTGCAAAATTGATTGTGGATTTGCTGTTACTTCTTCTGATAATTCATTTAAAGCTTGCTCAAGTTGAGCTTGTTCATCTTGCGATAATACGCCCACTGTGACTAACGCTTTAGACCAAGCTACTGAGCCAAAGATATCCTGTTGTGCCAGTCGAAAATCAAACCGCAGTGAATCATTGAATTGTTTAAACCGTTGATCAGCTTCCTGACTAAAACGTCCACCCCAGAGTGCCATAATCGCTTCCTGTATTTATTCTGTGTAATAAAAAAGAGTGAGAGTGATGCTTATTAGCACCACTCTATTGCCTGATGTTATTTCTTGCTCAGCGCACGAATACGTGATGGCAGAGAATATAAACGGATAAAACCTTCAGCATGACTGTGATCGTAAACTTCATCTTCACCAAAGGTTGCAAATTCCTCAGAGTACAGGCTATTTTCTGATTTTTTCTGAATGGCATTCACATGGCCTTTATAAAGCTCTAAAACCACTTCGCCATTCACCTCTTTTGCCAGCGATTCAGCAGCTGCTTGTAGTGAAGCTCGGATTGGCGTAAACCAACGACCGTCATAAGCCACATACGACATTTCTAAACCAAGTTGTTGACGCCATTTAAATGCATCTCTATCAAGAACAAGTTGCTCAACACCACGCAGAGCAGCCATCATGATAGTGCCCCCTGGAGTTTCATAGCAGCCACGAGATTTCATTCCCACTAAACGGTTTTCAACAATATCAATACGTCCGATACCGTGCTTAACACCTAATGTATTTAATGTATCTAAACATTCAAAAGGTGATTGTGTTTTACCGTTTACCGCGACAACTTCACCTGCTTTCACTGTAACAGTGACTAATTCTGGTGTCTCTGGCGCTTTCTTAGGATCGACTGTCCATGCCCAACAATCTTCATTTGACGCATTCCATGGACTTTCTAACACACCACCTTCCGTTGAGATATGCCATGCGTTTTCATCACGACTATAAATTTTCTCAAGTGTAGCCGTAGTGGGAATATTACGAACTTTCAGATAATCCAGCAGTGCTTCACGAGAACGTAAATCCCATTCTCTCCAAGGTGCGACGACTTTAAGTTGCGGAGCGAGTGCCGCATAAGTGCTTTCAAAACGAACCTGATCGTTACCTTTACCTGTTGCACCATGAGCAACAGCATCAGCACCTAATTTTAATGCCAACTCAACCTGTGCTTTAGCAATAACAGGACGTGCCATTGAAGTACCTAATAAGTAGCTACCTTCATATAAAGCACCTGTTTTTAATACAGGATAAACATAGTCTTTGATAAACTCTTCACGTAAATCAACGACATAACACTCAGATGCTCCCGACGCTAACGCTTTTTGTTCTACACCAACTAAATCATCACGGCTTTGCCCAACATCTGCAACAAAAGCAACAACTTCACAGTTATCGTAATGTTCTTTTAGCCAAGGAATGATCGCCGAAGTATCTAATCCACCTGAGTACGCAAGTACAATTTTCTTAATGCCTTTAGTCATAGTGATAACCTTCAATTCCTAATTTGTTTAAATTCAGCCAACTATTAAATAGTGATAAGATTTCTAGAGTTATTTTTAAGCTAAAATACGGGTTCCTACTGCAACACCATTAAACAGTGCAGTTAGTTTTTCAGCATGGCGCCAACTGGCAATTTCAACGGGTTTACCGAGTGTTTTTGCCGCTTCTAACGCTGCATTTACTTTCACAATCATGCCGTCAGTAATAATGCCTTGGTCAATTAATGTCTGTGCTTTTTCGGCTGATATCTCTGCTATCTTTTGGCCCTTACCATCTAAAATGCCACTGACATCTGAAAGCAACACTAAATCAGCACCCAATGTTTCTGCGATAGCGGTTGCGGCTTGATCTGCATTCACATTCATCAACTCTCCCTTCTCAGTCATACCGATAGAGCTGATAATAGGTAGATAGCCCGCACCCAGTAATAAATTAAGTAAATCAGGAGAGCCGGGAGTTGCATTTCCTACATGGCCTAACTCTTCATTGATTTGAGTGACTTTCGCTAATTGTCCATCACCCAAAGAAAGTCCCACTCCATTAAGCCCAAATTGAGTTGCCCACGATAACAAGGTCTTATTGGCACTTCCGGCCAGTGCTCCTGTAATGATGTCTATCTGATCAGCGGGTGTAACACGCAGGCCTTGCTTTTTCACGACCGGTAATTGCAATTTACCCATCAATTCATCCACCAAACAGCCACCACCATGTACGATGACCAAAGGGCGAGAGTGTGTTGAACGATATTGTTGTAATGCTGTGAAAAAGCGTGTTAGCGCTTCTTCGTTATCAAGGAGTACACCACCCAGTTTGATAATTAATGGTTCCATGAAACTTCCCTACTCATTATTTAAATAAGTGATTCGGTTTCAGCGAAACCAAACCGAATATTCATACATTGCACCGCCTGCGCTGCGGCCCCTTTTAACAAGTTATCTTCAACACCCACCACAATCAGATGTTCACCTTGTTGAGCAAACCCGATATCACAAAATGCAGTTCCTACCACGGCTTTTAATGCAGGTAATCCTTTGTCGTAAACACGCACCAATGGCTTGTCTTGATACGCTTCATCAAAGACTTGTCTTACATCCTCTTGTGTCACACCCACTTTTAACTTACAAGTGATAGTGGCTAAGATCCCTCTGGCAAAATTACCCAGATGAGGTGTAAAAATGACATCAATACCCAGATGTGTTGCAATTTCAGGTTGATGGCGGTGTGTAAACACACCATAAGGCTGCAAGCTCACTTCACAAAAACTGCTAGTTAAAGAGGCTTTTCTGCCAGCACCACTCACACCGCTGGTGGCATTAATGACTGGCCATTGCGCAGTATCTAACAGCCTCGCTTCCACAAGCGGTTTTAGAGACAACTGAGATACTGTTGGATAACAGCCCGGCACAGCAATTAATTGCGCCTGACTGATAACGTCAGCATTCCATTCAGCTAATCCATAAACTGCCTGTGATAACCAATCTATATTCTTATGCTCGAATCCATAGTATTGTTGATAAAAATGCTTGTTTTGTACTCGATAAGCACCCGATAAGTCGAACACCACACAACCTTGTTCTAAAAAAATCGGGGCAATGTCATGGCTGACTTCATGGGCTGTTGCTAAAAAAACGATATCAATATTTTCAGCCGCTTTAACAACATCAACCATTGGCTCTAAAGGAAGATCCACTAAGCCACGATATTGAGGATGAAGTTCAGAAAAGCACTTTCCTGCATCTGCACTTTGAGCTGATACCATCAGTCTGCTCAAATTCACATGAGGATGCTGCTGAAGATAGGCGGCTAATTCAGCGCCAGTGTAACCACTTGCTCCTACAATCAGAGTATTTAACATGTCATTCTTACCTTGTGCTATGAACACAAACCGATTAATGTATTTTTATTCAAAAAAAGTGCATGAATATTGATACTATTATGAAGAAAGGCTGTCAACAGTGAATATTAAATTACCTACATTTATTGAGATTTATCGTCAATTAATTGCAACGCCCTCTATCAGTGCTACAGATGCTAAGAACGATCAAAGCAATGAATCGCTGATTAATTTGCTTGCTAATTGGTTGGAAACATTAGGTTTTTCAATTGAAATTCAACCTGTACCTGAAACTCGAGGAAAATTTAACCTTTTAGCAACATTGGGAACAGGGAAAGGCGGATTATTACTCTGTGGTCATACTGACACAGTGCCATTTGATGAAGGTCGTTGGACACAAGATCCTTTTACACTGACAGAAAAAGAAAATAAGTTATACGGCTTAGGCACTGCGGATATGAAAGGTTTTTTTGCTTTTATTCTTGATGCATTGCGAAATATAGACACTAAGGCGTTAACTCACCCTCTTTATATTCTCGCCACCGCAGATGAAGAAACCTCTATGGCAGGCGCACGTTATTTTGCTGCCAATACGACAATCCGCCCTGATTTTGCCATTATTGGCGAACCGACATCCCTAAAACCTATTCGTGCTCATAAAGGGCATTTATCAAATGCGATACGTATTACGGGGCAATCAGGACATTCTAGCGATCCCGAAAAAGGAGTGAATGCGATTGAGCTAATGCATGAATCCATTACTCATCTTAGTACACTGCGCGATACGCTAAAAACGCGCTATAACAACCCTGCATTTGTTATCCCTTATCCCACCATGAACTTTGGTTATATTAATGGCGGTGATGCAGCAAATAGAATTTGTGCTTGCTGCGAACTTCATATGGATATTCGCCCATTACCAGGGCTTACATTGCAAGATTTAGATGATTTACTACACGAAACATTAGCGCCCGTAAAAGCACGTTGGCCGGGTCGCTTAAATGTTGAAGCGCTACACGATCCTATTCCCGGTTATGAGTGCCCGACCGATCATAAAATGGTTGCTGTCATTGAAAAGTTATTAGGTGAGAAAGCGCAAACAGTGAACTACTGTACTGAAGCGCCATTTATTCAGGATCTCTGCCCTACCTTAGTATTAGGACCAGGTTCGATTGAACAAGCCCACCAACCTGATGAGTTTATTGATATGGCATTTATTGAGCCAACTCGTGAATTAATGGGGCAATTAATTGAAAACTTCTGTTTAACAGAGAAAGCTAAATAATAAAAAACCCTATCGGCTTATGTTGATAGGGTCTGGTTTATTTATCTACAATTTAGATTCTAAATAATCCAAGTTGCCGGTAGGCGATTAACGTAACCAATTGGTTTTAGCGAGTTGAACAATTTCATCACCTCGACCATTAATAATCGCTTTCATCATATACAAACTAAAACCTTTTGCCTGTTCAAACTTAATTTCAGGAGGCATAGAAAGCTCTTGTTTTGCAGTTACGACATCCACAATCACAGGACCATCATGTTCAAAAGCTTCTTTCAGGGCCTTATCCAGATCTTCCCCTTTTTCGACGCGAATACCTTTGATACCAGATGCATTAGCAATGGCTGCAAAATCAGGGTTATGCAAATCTGTGCCATCCGTTAAATAACCCCCCGCTTTCATCTCCATAGCCACAAAACCTAATACACTGTTATTAAAAATAACCACTTTCACTGGCAAATTCATTTGTGCTAACGAGATAAAATCACCCATTAGCATAGTAAATCCACCATCGCCACACATTGCAACAACTTGGCGTTTTCTATCTAATGCTTGTGCACCAATAGCTTGAGCCATCGCATTTGCCATAGAGCCATGATTAAACGAGCCCAGCAAACGACGTTTTCCATTCATTCCTACATAACGAGCTGCCCACACGGTTGGTGTTCCGACATCACAGGTAAAAATGGCATCATCATTTGCCAACTCACTCAGTCTACGTGCTAGATATTGTGGATGAATAAGTTCTCGTTCACTTGGTTGTGCAAGTGCATCCAAATCTTGTCGTGCTTTCGAGTAATGTTTCAAGGAAGCATCAAGGTGAGAGGTATCTGTTTTCTCTTTTAAACGAGGCTGTATAGCATTTAGCGTTGCTTTAATATCACCAATCATTGCCATATCGACATGACAATGTGAACCGAGACTACTTGGATTAATATCGATTTGAATAATATTGGCTTTTGATGGATAAAACGCGCGATAAGGAAATTGTGTTCCTAATAGCACCAACGTATCCGCATTTTCCATCGCATGATAACCTGATGAAAAACCAATTAACCCAGTCATTCCTACACTGTACGGATTTTTCCACTCAATGTGCTCTTTGCCTCGCAATGCATGTACAACAGGTGCTTTTAAAGTTTGAGCTAATTTAATCACTTCATCGTGTGCCTGAGCGCAGCCTGCACCACACATTAAGGTAATATTTTTTGCGTTATTCAGTGCATCAGATAATTTTTCGATTTCAAAGCGATTAGGCATAATCAGTGGGAACTGCAACGGATACCAATTTTCAGGCGCATCTTCTGGAGCGGGTTTTAGTGCGACATCACCCGGTAAAACCACAACCGCCACCCCTTTTTTCAAAATCGCGGTTCGCATAGCGATAGCGAGAACTTGCGGGATCTGCTCTGGGTTTGAAACTAATTCACAATAATGACTGCATTCACGGAAAAGCTCTTGAGGATGAGTCTCCTGAAAATAATTGCTACCAATTTCAGCAGAAGGAATATGGGCAGCAATGGCTAACACTGGTACATGATTACGATGGCAATCAAAAAGCCCATTGATAAGATGTAAATTTCCCGGCCCACAAGAGCCAGCACAAACCGCCAATTCGCCATTGACTGCGGCTTCGGCACCTGCAGCAAATGCGGCCACTTCTTCATGGCGAGTTCCCATCCACTCAATTGTTCCCATTTTTCGCAAGCTATCACTTAATCCATTGAGTGAATCACCTGTCACGCCCCAAATACGTTTTACACCTGCATTATGGAGTACTTTAGCAATATAAGTTGCAACTGTTTGCTTACTCATGGTGATCTCTTTCCTCAGTTTTGGGTAAATTATATCTCTGCGCGCTAAGCCTATTTCCTTGTGTTCTTCGATTTCTTTCCCTTACCTGCTTACAGAGAAATTTATTTTACTAACTCAAATATAAAGAATAACACCTATCACTATAATGTCACTGTCGTGATAAAGTAAGTCTCGGTAAAAAATGTAAAAATAAAATATCACTTACAAATACATTCATTAAATTTATAACAATCGCATTAAATAAGAATATATCTCATTAATAACGTATTATTATTTAATAAATAATGGACAAACATTGTTTATAGGATTATTTTAATAATTAAAATAATTTTTAATTATGGTTTTTCACATCACATTTTTATTAACAATTAAGCTGACTCATTTCAGCCTTACTCACTGTCTTTATTAAAAAATTTAACTTTTTTCTATTTGTTAATAAATTTATCACCATTGTATTATTTCATGCCCCATGAAAAAGAGGTATGAAGTAAACATGACATTGGTCACGCTACCTTTTGCTTTTTGTCCTCTAGAATAAAGCCTGATTATTTTTCAACGGAGATTAACGGATGGACAAAAGTAGAAGTCCGATAAAGGTTTTCTTTATTAGTATTCTGGCAGTCCTTTTCTTAATTTTTATTTCACAATACGTGATTGGTAAAAAAGAAATTAAGATTGGCATTGCAGTAATACCTATTCTACCAATGCTCTTTGCTGTCATTATTGGTATGTGTATATCTGCTGGATTTACCCGTAAAAAAATTAAAGTATGGGGTAAATTATTTACAGAAAAAGAAGAAGGCTTCTGCGGTAAAATGGTAGGTTTTAGCCTACTTATTTTAGGTACTCAATATGCAGGGATGATTGTTCCTAATATTAAAATGATTTTAAGTGTCGGCATTCCTTTATTTGTTCAGGAACTCGGAAACTTATTACCAGTATTAATTGCAGTTCCATTAGCGATTAAATTTGGATTTGGTCGTCGTGCAATTGGTGCTTGTTCATCTATTAGCCGTGAACCTTCTATTGCTGTTATTCAAGGTAAGTTTGGTACAGGCTCGCAAGAATATATTGGTGTATTAGCCATTTATTTATGTGGTTCTGTTATTGGTACTTTGTGGTTTAGTGTATTAGGTAGTATTGCTCCATTAACAGGGTTACACCCACTTGCGCTTGCCGCAGGCTCTGGCGTGGGATCTGGTTCAATGTTAAGTGCTGCATCAGGTGCATTAATTAATGGTCTTGATGAAGCTTTAGCACAGCAAGTATTAAGTGTTGCTGCTGCATCTAACTTATTATCATCAGCACTTGGCGCACTGTCATTAACCTATTTAGGTTTACCTCTTTCAGAAAAAATTTATAAAATTTTCACCAGAGGCAAAACTGCATGAAAAATATAATTATTGATATGAAATTTGTATTCGTTGCTATTTTACTGGCAATGTTTACTCAGACGTTAACATCAGGGATCGCTCTTTATGCAATGTGGGATAGCTTTATTGCTATGTCATTAGTGGTATTTATTTCACTCGTTGCAAAACATTATTTACCTTCATCTTTACCAACATTTGCTTATGCAACAATTATCGGAATACTTATTTGTTTACCCGAAACACCAGTGAGAGATTTCTTTATTAGTTCGATTGGTAAAGTCTCTTTCTTATCTTGTTGTGTACCTTTATTAGCATTTGCTGGTTTATCTGTTGGTGGTCAATTAGAAGAACTTAAGAAAATGTCATGGAAAGTTATTCTTATTTTCATGATTGTTTCAACATGTTGTTTCTTTGGAGCATCAATCGTCGCGCAAATTGGATTTACTATCCAGGGAGTTATCTAATGAATAATATTTATAATGTCAGTGAAAAACTCTTTCAATTAAATGACTTTAGTAAAAAAACACGACAAGACTTGCACAAAATACCTGAGTTATCAGGTGAAGAATATAAGACATCAAAGTATTGTCGTGAATTAATGGAAAGTTTTGGTTATCAAATTAAAACTTTTGATGGATATACCGGCTTTACTGCTGACTTAATTGTTAATGCTGAATTTCCATTAATTGCCATCCGTGCTGATATGGACGGATTAGAAATGCCAGACTTAACCAATAATGAACATAGCTCAATTCACCAAGGTTGTGCGCATAACTGTGGTCACGATACTCATATGACCATGGCATTAACCAGTGCAAAATATCTTGCCGAAAATAAAGAAGAGATGAGCGCGAACGTCCGCTTTATTTTCCAAATGGCTGAAGAAGATATGCGTGTTCCTGGTGCTGAAAAAATGGTTGAAATGGGTTGCATGGAAGGCGTTGATGAAACCTACGCACTTCATAATGATGCAGCTATTGAAACGGGTTGTGTACGCTTTAATGATGGCGTGATGTCATCTTATGGCTCAGCATGGACATTAGATGTTTATGGCGTTTCTGCTCATGGTTCAACACCACACAAAGGTTTAGATGCCATTCGCGAAGCGACTCGCCTAATTGATTATATGGATTATGTTGTTGCGAAAAAAACAGATCCATTTAGCCCAGCAGTCTTTGGTTGTGGCATGATCAATGGGGGAACTATCCCTAACGCATTAGCTGACCACGTTCAAGCTCGCGGTACTATCCGTTCTATGGATGAAAATACCGACCAAGTACTGAAAGCTAGTTTTGATGAAATTGTGGCTCGTAGTACGGCTGGTGGATTTAAAACTACATTAAGCTATAGCGGATACCCTGCTGTTGTGAATCATCCAACTGCACATCAGCGTTTATTAGATGCAATGCGTAAATTCTTACCTGAAGAGAATATTGAATCAAACGGTAAGCCAATGACAGGCAGTGAAGACTTTAGCTATATGGTTAATGCGACTAAAGGCAAAGTCGGAGCCATGTTCTTCTTAGGAAGTGGTAACCAAGCGAAAGGAATTAATAATTACCTTCACGCTAATCCTTATTTTGTCGATGATGATTGTTTATTAGTTGGCGCTCAGATCTTTGTTAACATTCTGACTCGCTAATCTTTTATTATTCTGCCCAAAGCCCGTTATTGCCCCCGCACAACGGGCTTTTTCTATTCTGTTATCTATTCTGCAACTCTATTATTGATATTCACAGAGCGTAAATCAGGTAATTCTTGGTAGACCTCTTTACTATGCCATTGGCTTTCCCACTGTTCTGGCATCTGAATAATATTTTTATCAATATGTGGTGCATAAAGAGAAATAAACTCATGCATATAATCCTTCATATGAGTATGTTTACTGACACAAATATGGGTATAGCTCGGTTGTACAAGATGATCGATATTTATACATTTTAATGCTCCACTATCTTCCGTTTCATCATAAGAAGCCGTTGCAATAACACCAATACCTAAATGACGCTTAACGTAATATTTAATAATCTCTGTATCCGTTGCTGTTAATGCTACTTTGGGCTTAAGATTATTTTTATAAAATACCTTGTCTAACTTCGATCCTCGCGTAAAACCAAAAACATAAGTAATTAATGGATACTCCGCCATTTGTTCAATAGTAACTTGTTCATCATCTTGTAATTCAGCAAGAGGATGGTCATAAGGAACGAGTAAACTACGTGTCCAGCGATAACAAGGTAGGGTAATTAAATCTTCATACAAGTGCATAGACTCTGTTGCGATAGCAAAATCAACATCACCATTTTTAACCATCTCGGCCAACTGCGCTGGAGCCCCTTGATGAAAATGTAAAGAAATATTCGGGTAATAGCGACGAAAATGGTCAATAACATTGGGCAATGAATAGCGAATTTGGGTATGTGTTGTTGCAATATGCAAATCAACTTTTTTATTACGATCTTCTTCAGCCACAATACTTTTAATACGATCAACTTGTCCGAGAATATCACAGGCAATTTTATGCACTTCTTTACCCATTGGGCTTAATGCCAATAAATTATTATTTTTACGGACAAACAGAGATACACTCAGTTCATCTTCTAATATTTTGAGTTGTTTACTAATTGTGGGTTGAGAGGTGTAGAGTTTTTCAGCCGCATTAGTAATGTTGAAATTATTTTTTACGACTTCAACAAAGCTTTTCAGTTGATTAATGTTCATAGAGGTACCTGGGTTAATCTGCACAAATGCGCGGTTAATTATTAATTTTATAAATTTTTATTCTAAATATGCGTAATAGAGAAACTATCTTTAATATCTCTGTCTTGATATCTCATCATACTATCTTGATTTAATCTTATAATAAGCATAGCGAGATCTATTCTATTATCCACACATTCACTTTAACTATTCGAAAGAATAATAAAGCAAAATAAGGTGTTATTATTTTCTACTTATCTATCAACCTTTGTATTATGCACAATACTCATACAAATGCGTTAGCCTGAATCAAAAAAACAATAAATCCACCTAACTCAATGTTATTAAGATAGAATTTTAATTTTACTTTCACGATTTTATTGCAAACACTTTCATTTCACCTAAGCTAAATTTACAATCACTAACACCATAAATTTTACAGAAAAGCAGAATTACGTTATGATAACGATCACATTTTAATACTTAGAGGCTATGTTTTGTTATATCAAAACAACAAAGAAAACTTCCTATTATCTTATTCAATCTCATCTATACTTAATAAATATTCTCTTATCTATTAGCTTAATATCACTATTTAATTTTGGTAGAAGTAAGCTGTTTTTTAGTGAATTTTTATCACTCACTCTTCTCGCTAACAAATAGTCACTTCATTTCTTTTAATTAATTGAATAACAAGAAATTACGAATACCTTAATAAAGGTCACTTAATATGAAAATGAAGAAAAAAAGAAACAAACCACTACAAATCAATGATATAACCATTATTGATGATAGTAAGCTCAAAAAAGCCATCACTGCTGCCGCATTAGGTAATGCCATGGAATGGTTTGACTTTGGTGTTTACGGCTTCCTTGCTTACGTTTTAGGTCAAGTCTTCTTCCCTGGAGCATCACCTGGCGTACAGATGATCGCGGCTCTTGCCACCTTCTCTGTACCATTCTTGATAAGACCATTAGGCGGTGTTGTATTTGGAATGCTAGGGGATAAATTTGGTCGCCAGAAAGTTTTATCTGTCACCATCATTATTATGGCACTCAGTACGTTTGCCATCGGTCTTATCCCTGCGTATGAAACCATCGGTATTTGGGCACCAGTCTTATTATTACTTGCCAAGCTAGCACAAGGCTTCTCTATTGGTGGTGAATATTCAGGAGCTGCAATTTTCGTTGCTGAATACTCACCAGATCGTAAACGTGGATTTATGGGAAGCTGGTTAGATTTCGGTTCAATCGCAGGCTTTGTCATGGGTGCGGGTGTTGTTGTACTTATCTCAACTATTTTGGGTGAAGCCGCATTTCATGAATGGGGATGGCGTATTCCGTTCTTCTTAGCATTACCGTTAGGTCTTATTGGCTTATATTTACGTCATGCTTTAGAAGAAACACCTGCATTCCAACAACATGTTGATGCAATGAATAGCGACGACCGAAAATCTATTCAAGATCCACCTCGTGTTTCATTACGTGAAATCGCATCGAAATATTGGAAAAGTTTAACCGTATGTGTAGGTTTAGTGATTGCCACTAATGTCACTTATTATATGTTATTAACCTATATGCCGAGTTATTTATCTCATAACCTAAACTATTCGGCAGATCACGGTGTGCTGATCATCATCGCGATTATGATAGGTATGTTGTTCGTACAACCTGTAATTGGGTTATTGAGTGACAAAATTGGCCGTAAACCCTTTGTTATTGGCGGTAGTATTGGCTTATTTGTCCTTGCTTACCCTGCGTTTATGATGATTAACAGTGATGAAATCGGTTTAATTTTCTTAGGATTATTAATTCTTGCGGTTTTACTTAACTGTTTTACGGGAGTAATGGCATCTATTTTACCGGCCATATTCCCGACTCATATTCGTTATAGTGCATTAGCAATCGCATTTAATATCTCCGTATTAATAGCAGGTGCAACACCAACAGTAGCTGCATGGTTAGTTGAAGCGAGCGGTGATTTATATATGCCTGCTTATTATCTGATGATTGTTGCCGTTGTCGGTTTGATCACGGGGATTAAGATGATTGAAACTGCCAATAAACCGTTGCGTGGAGCAACACCGGCAGCATCTGATAAATCAGAAGCTAAAGAAATTTTGTCAGAGCACTATGATAGTATTGAACATCGTGTTGAAGATATCGAAGCGGAAATTGAAGCATTGCAGAAAAAACGCCAAGCCCTTATCGATCAACATCCTAAATTAGATTAAGAGAGGTTACATGCACCCGTCCCCTGTTCATTTAGTTTGGTTTCGTAATGATTTAAGAGTGACGGATAACAAAGCACTCTTTAATGCTTGCCAAGATAAACACGCACAGGTGCATGCCCTTTTCACTATTACGCCTGAACAATGGAGAGCCCATCATATGGCTTTGTCATGTCAGGCGTTTATTCATGATGCATTACTTAATCTTTCGATATCACTGGCACAACTTAATATTCCACTAACATTAGTGATTAGCGACACTTATTCAAATGCCGCTAATGAAGTCGCGCGCTATTGTCAACAACATCAAGTTACCGCACTTTTTTTCAATCACCAATATGCCCTTAATGAGCAATGCCGTGATAAAAAAGTGACAGAATTACTAGAGAACAAGACAACCGTTTATGCCTATCATGACAATGTGTTTATTCCACCGGGTAATGTAGTCACCCAACAAGGGGAGATGTATAAAGTTTTTACTCCCTTTAGAAATGCATTCTTGCGACTCTTTTTTTCACAAGATAACGCTTCGTTACCTATTCCAGAGATCAGAATACATCAAAAAGCGGTATCACCTTTAAAAGCTCCGCTGTTTTCACTTGAAAATACAAGTTCACCCTCTTTTATCGCCACTGAAGAAGAAGCACTTAAACGCTTAAAACAATTCTGTTATGAAAGCGCCCCACACTATGCAAAATGGCGAGACATTCCTGCAGTTGATGGCACAAGTCGATTATCCCCTTATCTCACTCATGGATTACTGTCTGTTCGCCAATGTTTTAATCGCCTATATCAAACAGAGCCTGATTTTCTAGAAAATAGTGCATCAGGTGCTTTTATCTGGTTTAACGAATTAATTTGGCGAGAGTTTTATCAACACTTAATGGTGGCAAATCCCCATTTATGCAAACACATTGCCTTTCAACTTTGGACAGAAAAAATTAATTGGCGCAATGATAAAGAGGAATTTAATGCTTGGGCACAAGGTTTAACCGGATTTCCTATTATTGATGCAGCAATGCGACAGCTTAATCATACAGGTTGGATGCATAACCGTTTACGGATGCTCACCGCCAGTTTTCTCGTCAAAGATTTATTAATTGATTGGCGCTGGGGTGAACGTTACTTTATGTCCCAACTTATTGATGGTGATTTCGCTTCAAATAATGGTGGCTGGCAATGGGCAGCATCAACAGGAACCGACGCAGTACCTTATTTTCGAATTTTCAATCCCACAACCCAAGGTCGTAAGTTTGATCCCGATGGCGAATTTATTCGTCATTGGCTTCCTGAGCTAGCCAATGTGCCTAGTCGATATATTCACACTCCTCATGAGTGGGCAGCAAAAACTAATAATCCTCTCGATTATCCATTACCGATAGTTGATCATGCCAAAGCACGAATAAGTGCGATTGAGTCTTATGAAGAGGCAAAAAAAGGGTAAGATAGTAAAACTTTACTTATTGATAATTGGCTCAACCTTGTGAAAACACCCCAAATTTCTGTCATCGTTCCTATGTTTAATGAAGCGTCTCGTATTACGAGATTATTGGATAGTGTGATCACTCAAACTTTCACCGATATTGAAGTCATTATTATTAATGATGGCTCGACAGATAATAGTGCTGAAATCGCAACGTCTTATTGTCAAAAAGATGCACGTGTGAAGCTTTATCATCAAACTAATCAAGGATTATCCAGTGCAAGAAACACGGGGTTAAAATATGCTCAAGGTGAATGGATAGTTTTTTTTGATAGTGATGATTTTATTAAACCTGAATTACTCGCACATTGGTATCAACTCGCCGTTACGCAACACGTTGATGTTTTAATTGGCAATGGCGAACGATTCAATCCAAGTGATCTTAAAAAGCACCAAAGACCAATCCATCAACGACAGCCTTATCAAAAAGTCATAAAAGGTAGTGAGTGGATCATTTATGCCGTCGCTCAACATCAATGGCCTCATTTCGTTTGGTTGCAATTAATCCGACATGACTTAATAAAAAAATACCAACTGCAATTTACTGAGGGGCTTTATCATGAAGATATTTTGTGGACAGCGCAATTAGCGCTTGTTGCAGAGCGGATAGGTTTTGATAACCAACCTCTCTATTATTACTGTGCTAATCCTGACTCGATTACACGTAAACCCGACCCACAAAAAGAAGCCAAGCGAACACAAAGTTATTTGCAGATAATCTTACAACTATTAAAAGAAGCCGATAAACAATCTGATCAGTTATTAGCAAAAGCACTCCGCCAACAGGCCGTTCGTGAATTAGGCAGTTTTTTTATTCTTTTTCGTAAATGTTGTGATGCAAAAAATCAAAAAATAATCGCAAAACAATTTTCTAGTTACTCTTTATTTTCCTCTCTCAATAAAGGGGTAACTGATTGGCATCAACGCTGGTTTATTTTTCGTGTTAACTGCATTTTATTTATCGCATCTTTAAAATAAATAAGCATAAAAAAAACAGCGCCTAATTAAGCGCTGTTTTTCATTTTTAACTCGCTCAGCACTAACCAGTATTACGCATACCCGCTGCAATACCGGCAATCGTCACCATTAGCGCTTGTTCAATACGGGGATCAGACTCGCTATGAGTACGAGAGCGCTGTAATAATTCAGCCTGAAGTACGTTTAATGGATCGGTATACACATTACGTAGTGCAATAGATTCCGCTACCCATGGTAAATCTGCCATTAAATGCTCATCTTTTGAAATTGCCAAGACACTCTTAATATCATCAGAAAGTTGTTGGCGTAATTTCGCTCCTAATGGCCACAAACGCTCTTCAACTAAACGTTGATCATAATATTCTGCTAACCATAAATCTGCTTTGGCATACACCATTTCCAACATAGCAATACGTGTATTGAAGAACGGCCAATTCTCACACATATCGTCTAATACCGCTTGTTTTCCGCTATCGATTTCATGCTGTAATGCAGCACCAGCGCCTAACCAAGCAGGTAACATTAAGCGATTTTGTGTCCATGCGAAGATCCACGGGATAGCACGTAATGTTTCAACGCCACCCGTTGGGCGACGTTTGGCAGGACGTGAGCCAAGAGGTAATTTTCCTAATTCCCCTTCTGGGGTTGCTGCCCTAAAGTAAGGCACAAAGTCTTCTTGCCCTCGAACATAATCACGATACATTGCACAAGAAACGTCAGACAATGAATCCATCACTTCAATCCAAGGGGCTTTGGGCTCTGGTGGTGGCAATAAATTCGCTTCTAAAATCGCGCCAGCATAGTGAGCAAGGCTACTGATTGTCACTTGTGGCAAACCAAACTTAAAGCGGATCATTTCACCTTGCTCAGTTACACGCAGGCCACCTTTCAGGCTTCCCGGTGGTTGAGAAAGTAATGCTGCATGAGCGGGTGCACCGCCACGACCAATAGTACCGCCACGTCCATGAAATAGTGTTAATGTTACACCTGATTTTTCACAGAGCTTGATCAACGAATCTTGAGCACGATATTGTGCCCATGACGCAGCCATCACACCCGCATCTTTTGCAGAGTCTGAATAGCCAATCATCACCATTTGCTTATCATCAATTAAATCGCGGTACCACGGAATATCAAACAAACGCGTCATCACGCTTTCAGCGTTATTTAAATCTTCAAGTGTTTCAAATAACGGAGCAACAGGTAAGCGAATATCCGCACCCGCTTCTTTTAATAAAAGTTTTACTGCTAATACATCAGAAGGCACTTTTGCCATTGAGATAACATAAGACGCGATAGAATCTTTTGGTGATTGTGCAATAACACGGCAAGTCTCAAATACTTCTTGTGTCGGAGCACTAGGCTGCCAATTTGTAGGAATAAGAGGGCGCTTAGAGTTTAATTCTTCTAGTAAGAATGTTTGCTTTTGTTCTTCCGACCAAGTTGCATAATCGCCCAACTCTAAATATTGTGTTAATTCAGAGAGCGCTTCCGTATGATTGGTACTTTCTTGGCGAATATCCAGTTTAACCAGTTGTAAGCCAAAACAACGGATACGACGTAATGTATCCAACAGTTGCCCATTGGCAATAATACGCATACCGCACTGAGTCAGCGATTGATAACACGCATACAGTGGTTCCCAAAGCTCTGCATTATCAATTAATAGCCCTTCAGGTGGTAAAGATTGTTGGCCTTTAATACGTTGTTCTAAATAATCACGAGTCACTTGTAAGCGAGTGCGTAACTGTTTAGCAATTTCACGATAAGGCTCTGCAACATCAGCACCACCCGCCAATTCACGTAATTCAGGTGTACTTTCTGTCATCGAAAGTTCTGAAACAAGGACTTGGATATCATTTAAGAATAAATCAGCGGCTTTCCAACGGCTTAATAGTAAGGCGTGGCGTGTGATCTCAGCTGTAACGTTTGGGTTACCATCACGGTCTCCTCCCATCCATGATGTAAAACGAATAGGTGAGGCTTCTACAGGTAAGTTGTAATCTATCGATTCTTTAAGCTGTTCATTAAATTCACGCAAGAAAGCGGGCACGCCTTCCCATAAACTATTTTCAACAACAGCAAAACCCCATTTTGCTTCATCAATTGGCGTTGGACGGATTTTTCTAATTTCATCTGTGTGCCATGATTGAGCAACTAACTGGCGTAAGCGACGCATAATATTCGTGCGTTCATAATCGGCTAAATCATCATGGTCGAGTTGAGATAAACAAGTATTCACTTCAACCAGCTTATGGATCAGTGTACGACGTGCAATTTCAGTTGGATGCGCCGTTAATACCAGTTCAATAGAGATTTGTTCTACGGCTTCTTTTAATTGTGCGTCCGTAAAATTCTTATCTTTCAGTCGAGAGATTAATTTTGCCAATGCCACCGGATTACTCGCAGCTTCACCATGAGGTGAAATGCTATGGTATTGTTCGGCTACATTCGTCAGGTTCAAGAATTGATTGAATGCTCTAGCAACGGGTAATAATTCATCATTAGAGAGATTCTGTAACGTGAGTAACAGCTTTTGTCGCTGTACTTCATTACCCGCTCGTGATGATTTAGATAATTTTCGAATAGATTCAACCTTATCTAAAATTTCTTCACCAAGTGCTTCTTTTATCGTATCTCCAAGTAGCTTGCCAAGCATACTGACATTGCTACGCATAGCAGAATATTGTTGATTCATGAGACTCCTGACCTTGTCTTTGTGGCGGTAACAACATGCATCTTCCTATTAGAAAAGTCATGTCCTCCCAGTTGTGTAATTAACTTTCATTTCTAATGTGACTTTATTTTGATTTTTGTGATAAGCCACACTGCTTTTTTTACTTAGCCTACTATTCATATCAGAAAATAATCGTTTTGGGGGATTTTTCTGAAATTTAATTACGACTTTAGTCTTATAAGAATGGCTAATATTCGTGTTGTTTTGGCTCAATTTTGCCAAGAATAAGGACATTTTTTCGTTTCTTATCTACTAAGAAGAGTTTTTTACTAGAAAGGAGAGAATATATGAAAATTTATCTGGCGAAAAATTTAGATGATTTTTTTTAATATTGATAATTTGTCTGGTCTGTTTTTGCTTTTTAGCTTATTTCTCTGATGTGTTATAGCCAATAGCGCTATCTCATCTCTTTATTTCCTTATCTTTTACATTTTTACTCGATTAAATTTTCCGATTAAAATTTTCATAAGATAAAAATGAATAAAGCGCTGAAAAATCAGCGCTTTAAATTAAGAATAACGAATTGTTTTTTCAGTAAATTAAATTGTCTGTTGTAAAACACGTGGTAAATCGAATTGTACTCTTAATAACGTTCAAACACGTTGTAACTGTACTTCAACTTCCACTCAAGACGCTTAAATTTCACATCATGAGCTACTGACAATAGTTCTCTTTAGCTTGATGGTTCACCTCCGTCATTTCATTTCTTAGTGGGACAATCTGTCTTACTACTTTTGACATCAATCGCTCCTTTGTGACTAGAGATACTTCAAGTATAGCCAATGAATTTAAAAAAATTGAGTGATATGACACAAAAATGACAAAAGGTTATCAGCACAAAATAACTCGCTGATAACCTTAATAAAAAATAAATAATTAAATTATAATAATTGAGAAAGACGGTTTAAATCTGATTGAATTGCGCCAGCGGTCACATCTCTTCCTGCTCCCGGCCCTCTTATGACTAATGGGTTATCACGATACCAACGACTTTCAATCGCAAACAAATTATCTCCAGGTAACAATGATGCCAGTGGATGATCTTTTCTCACTGCTTCCACACCCACCTTGGCTTTTCCATTGGCATCAAAACGCGCGATATACCTCAATACCATATCCATTTCATTTGCTGCGGCTAATCGCTGTGCCATCTGCTCATTGATCAACGCGCTGTTATCAAAGAACTCTTCTAGCGACCCTGTTTCAGCTTGTACAGGCACTAAAGATTCAACTCGTACTTGCTCTGGCTCAATGTCATAACCCGCTTCACGAGCAAGAATAACCAGCTTACGCATTACATCTTGTCCTGATAAATCAATTCGCGGATCAGGCTCTGTTAATCCTTGTTGCCATGCTTGTTCTACCAATTCACTAAACGGCACAGAGCCATCAAATTGTAAGAATAACCACGATAATGTACCTGAAAAAATACCACTAATTGATAAAATAGAATCGCCACTTTCACGTAAATCGCGCACTGTATAGTTAATCGGTAAACCTGCGCCTACAGTGGCGTTATATAGCCAATGACGGCCAGTTTTAGAGAAGGCGTCTCGTGTGGTGCGATAGCGCAAACTTGATGCAGAGCCTGCAATTTTATTAGCGCTAATAACATGAAAACCATAGCTGGCAAAATCTTCATAAGATGCAGCAAGGGACTCATTCGCTGTAATATCAACAATCACTAAATCATCATAAGGATGTGCTCTCATCCAAAGATAAAGTGATTCTTCAGTATGTTCTGTTGCTTCTTTATCAAAGAAAGCCAAGGCACGACTAGGATCAATGCCTTGATAATCAAGTAAACTACGGCGACTATCAACGACACCAGCAAGAATAAATTCAAAATCACTGCGTGCGGATAACGGCTCTTGTTCTCGAGCAAAAAGCTCTAACCAACGAGAGCCAATATTGCCTTTACCAAACAGCACTAAACCAATTTGTTTTTCAGCTCTAAATAATGTTTGGTGTAAACCTTGTAATAGATGCTCAGTATAATTGCGCAATACAGCAACTAAGCTGATGTTATCTTCAGCATGCCAAATAAATTCAACCGGTTGATCTTTAAGTTGCTGATAAAAACGGTGGCAATGCAGTGGATTTTTACACACACCGGCCCCAACTAACGCCACTAAAGAAAACCCTTCACGTAAATGTAATTTACCCGGCAAAACTGCATCTTGTAATACATCTAACGCACTGTTAGCCACTTCACTGGTATAACAAAGTTGTAAAAGTTGGCTATCTTTATCCACACCCGTTGCTAAAGGACGAATTTGCGCACGCTTAAGCAATTCATCAACTTCTTTTGCTACTTGCTCAAAGTTTTGATGAGATGAGAGTTGTAGCTCAATTAAACAAACATCGTCATGGCTTGTGACTATCTTAGCGCCAGTTCCTGATGCTAAGACACGCTCTATGCGAGTTGAACCCTGCTCTGGTTGATAACTACAACGAAGTTGCAAATCAATGTTACTACCTGATACGGGTTGCAATGTCCGTGTATGTAAAACTGGAGCGGCTAAACGCGCTAATTCACTGGCTTCATCTAAGCGTAATAAAGGTAATAAGCAGGCATCTTTAACTTTACGTGGATCAGCGCTATATACCCCTGCAACATCACTCCAAATGGTTACTTTTCCGACATCAGCTAACGCACCGACTTGTGTCGCTGAGTAGTCACTACCGTTACGACCCAGTAAAACGGTTTCACCTTGTTGGTTACGACTAATAAAACCCGTTACTACAAAACGGCTTTCAGGATGCTTGGCTAATAGTGATTGCAATAATGGTCGAGATAACGTTTCGTTTACTTGAGGTTGTGCGGCTCTTTCTGCACACAGAAATTTACGAGCGTCTAACCAAACACTCGGTAAACCTTGTTCAGTCAGTAATTTTGCCATTAATTTCGCAGACCAAATTTCACCATGACCGACAACTTCGGCATAAGTCGCATCTGTAATAGGCTTATCAAGCAAATAACTCAAACGTTCGAGATCAGCAATAAAGGATTGAGAAAGAAGTTCGGCATTCTCTTTTGAAAGAAGTCCTTCGATTAAGGATAATTGGTAACGTCGTAATGTTTGCTGAACTTGATGCGCTGAAATGCGATCACTTTGACTTAGTTTGAGCCAGCTAATTAGCTGATTAGTTGTTGAACCTGCTGCTGAAACAACCATAAGATCATTAGGTTGGCTATAGTTTGTCATGATATTCACGACACGTTGATAACATTTTATGTCTGCAAGACTGCTACCACCGAATTTATGTAACTGGCGGCAAATCGGTTCCGCCTGTTGTTTAATTGCCACTACGCTCATGATCCATGGTTACCTTTTAGTTGCTGCATCAAACGCACTTTGCAAATCGTTAATTAAATCCTGACTATCTTCAATGCCTACTGAGATACGAAGTAATGAGGAACTTATTCCTGCTGTTATTTTCGCCTCTTCTGACATACCTGCATGTGTCATCGTGGCAGGGTGACAAATTAAGGTTTCTACCCCACCTAAAGATTCTGCCAGTGTAAAGAGTGTTAATTGAGATAAAAAGAGTTTAATCACTGCCAATCCGCCTTTTAACTCAAAACTTAACATCGCACCGAAACCTTGCTGCTGTTTTTTTGCTATTTGATGGCCTGCATGATTTTCCAGTGCGGGGTAATATATTTTCTCGACTAAAGGTTGTGTCTGTAAAAATGCCACTAATGCCTGTGCATTTTCTTGTTGAAGTCGAATTCGTGGCACGAGTGTTCTTATACCTCGTAATAATAAATAGCTATCAAACGCGCCAGATGTAACACCGATATTATTTGCCCACCAGCTTAACTCCTCAAGCAATTTCTGACTCTGACAGATAACAACACCTGCCACAATATCAGAATGTCCGTTAAGATATTTTGTGCAGGAATGCACAACAATATCTGCGCCTAATGTTAGCGGCTTTTGCAAAACAGGACTCATAAAAGTGTTATCCGCCACCACTAAAGCTCCTTGATGATGAGCCAATTCACTGATCTTTCGAATATCCGTTATTCTCAGTAATGGGTTGCTAGGAGTCTCAATAAAAACAATTTTAGGCTTGTGAGTTAAAGCTTGTTGTAATGCGACATCATCATTTTGATCAACAAAAATGACACGATAAGCGCCACGTTCTTGTTGACTATTAAACAGACGATAGCTCCCCCCATAACAGTCATGAGGTGCAACAATGACATCACCTGGTTTAAGAAAAACCGTGCAAATTAAATGAATTGCTGACATTCCACTACTTGTGACAACTGCGCCTACACCACCTTCTAGCTCAGCTAATGCTTTTTGCACCATATCGCGAGTGGGATTGCCACGGCGAGAATAATCATGTTCGCGAGGCTGATTAAACTCTAAAAAATTATAGGTACTAGAAAGATAGATAGGCGGTACTACACAACCAAATTGTGAGTCTTCATTTAGCCCATTATGGATAGCAATTGTTGCTGTTTTCTTCGTCATACAGGCACCTTGTCACAGAGATAAGTGGGGAAGTCGACAACAGCATATCCAATTAGACACCAAGACGTCAACACATCTAGACATCTAAACTCCTTTACGGATAGATTAAGTAATGGAATAATACATGAATTAAGGATATCGCCAGTGATAATTGCTTTTTCTCTCATCTTCAGTCAGAAGAGTCGGTGGTTTTAGAAAAGTCATGATAAACTGGCATCGCCCATCAGAATGTGGGTTTTCCCCTATTCTGACTTCAACTAAATGATATTAATTAAGGTAATCCATGGCTGAATGGAACGGTGAATATATCAGCCCTTACGCTGAGCATGGCAAAAAGAGTGAGCAAGTAAAAAAAATTACAGTTTCAATTCCTTTGAAAGTGTTAAAAATTTTGACTGATGAACGCACTCGCCGTCAGGTTAATAACCTAAAACATGCAACCAATAGTGAATTATTGTGTGAAGCATTTTTGCACGCATTTACCGGACAGCCTCTCCCAAATGATGAAGACTTACGTAAAGAACGTAACGATGAAATCCCTGAAGAGGCAAAAGAAATAATGCGCCAGCGCGGGGTTGATCCCGATACTTGGGAGTATTAATCAGCGTCAATTTATTGACTCATTGCTTGATTAACACGAACAAAAAAGCCCAAAGCAAAAACTTTGGGCTTCAGATTATGACAACCCCCTTGGTTTTACTCGAAGGGGGTTATTTAGATATACATCGAAGATTTTTCCCATCAGTTATCTGCGTCAAACACAGCAATGCATTATCTTAACTTAATTTTTTAAGTCTATTTATCATTATCCTAGGCGAGATATACGCGAACTTGCTTCATCAAGATGACTACGTAATGCTTTAAGGCATGGCGAAAAATTGTCGGAAAAACAATTACAGCTATTAGCTAAAGTATAAAACTGCTCGGCTAACTCTAAACATTCCTGCCAGATTTCACCGCTGATCCCATCAAGTAATGTTACTGGGCGAAGCGTATTAACTATTTCACCACCAGACTTAGGCGCAAATCCCATTGGTAAAATATCGTAGGCAGGTGAAAGCGCATATGGGCGACCATGGCTACTGATAAATGATAAATTGCCATGGTGCATATCAGTATTTCCAATCAACATACCAAATGCCCAGCGGCGTGCTGTGCTAATCGCAGCATCAGGATGAACACGTTTTTGCTTAATTAGCTCATTAACTAACACAGGCCAAGGCTCTCTTGCCCGTCCTATAAACTCAGCATCTAGTGCCTGTAAAGAAAAAAGTCCTATGCGACCTAGTGAACCTACACGATCAAATCGTGGAATTTCAAGGAAGCGTTGTCCTTCAAAATCAAAAACTTCCGTTTCAACTCCAAGCACTTTTAATGCAAGATGCTCAGCTTGAAGCAGATCACGCCAACGCTCACTAACTGCGTTATCATCGGAAGCCGTAAATTTTACGATAACATGGCCTTTCTCTGTATAGGTGCAAAATTTGGGCTGTTCCCCACCTGCGGATGAACCAGGATCCTCTCCCGAACTAACAGCTCGTGCTAATGTGGGGTAAGTTTTAGCGCGCTCAACAATTTTTGGTGTCTGCATACCCAGAAATTGATCTCTAGCTTGCTCTCCTATTAGCAAATTTCCCACAGCATCATGCCCATGAGCCAGTAAAGCTCTGATTATATCTGTATCAGACCAACGATCTGGATTTTGGGGCAAACCAAGCTCAGACGAATAAGCAGAAGCATAAGCTCTCCCAAGATATCCTTGGGGACGCATATCCAATAACCACCACGGCAAACCTTCACTATATCGGTTCACATTATCTATCCGCTCCATAACAAAACCTTCTGGGAAAACTGGCGTCAGTTTACCTAGAGGCTTAACTTTACCTTCTTCATTTATGCGATAAATAGGTACTGAATTGAACCCACGGAAAATATCACGTAAAGCATATTGAATAGAAGATCCAGAACCAATCCGAACAATATCATCACTCAGAGTATTTAATGCCCGTGACAATGTTGGCTGACTAATATTCATAATATCAGTAAGTTGCCTTGATGCACTAGGCCCATTACGTAGTATTTTTCGTATCATTTCAGAGCGTATTGTCATGGCATTAATTACTTTATGAATAGATAAATGAATAGATTTGTGAATAGATAACTTATCAGTTGTAATCTGGCTTGTCACTACCAAAACCGTTATCTAAAAAGAAAAGGCTTTACCCATAAAAAAAGCCCAAAGCAAAAACTTTGGGCTTTTTTTCAATTCCAAACTGTCCGCAAGATATTAGACTTTGCTGATATCTTGTGACAACAAATATCTTATTTGCTGCCTGGGATTTTGAAACGTTTGTTGAACAGATCAACACGACCACCGGTTGCAACATCACGTTGTTTACCAGTATAGAATGGGTGGCATTTATCACAAACGTCCAGATTCAGGTTGTGACCTGCTGTGGAGTTGATTTTCATAACGTTACCGCAAGAACAAGATGCAGTAATTTCTTCGTATTTAGGATGGATATCTTTTTGCATGGAAAACCTCTACTAAGGCCGTGTCGCCATTCAGCCCACAGCCGAACACCACACGTCGTGTTGATTGAAATTAAGTGTCTGGTAATTTATCTACCAAAGGGGGCGGATCATACAGAATATCCACTAAACGCGCAATGAAATCTGCACACTTTTTGTGATATTCTTAACGCTACCTTTTCGCTAAAACACTCGGAAACCCTGATATGACTATAGTTCAGGTAATTTTACCTGTACCACTGTTCTCCTCCTTTGATTATCTGTTACCAGAAGAGATCAATGCGCCTGTTATTGGCAGTCGGGTGATTGTTCCTTTTGGGAATAAACGCCGTTCTCTTGGCATTGTCAAAGGGCTCAGCACACATAGTGAGTTTCCTATCGAAAAGCTAAAACCTATTGAGGAAATTCTCGACACTGAAACACTCTTCCCGGGTGTACTGTGGGATATGTTAAATTGGGCTTCCGCATATTATCACTACCCTTTAGGAGAAGTATTATTTCATGCCATGCCTATTTTATTACGACAAGGCAAACCAGCTGAATTTACTCCGTTATGGCAATGGTATGCCACAGAAGAGGGAGCTAATCTCGACCTTAACAGTTTAAAAGGGGCGAAAAAACAACAACAAGCCTTAGCAGCACTTCGTCGTACACCTTTATATCGTCACCAGCTTGATGAATTCGATATCACCACGGCAACACTCAATAACCTAAAGAAGAAAGAGTTTGCAGACTTACGCCCAATACAACCGGCCCCCATACATTGGCACAATGATTTTGCAGTGCAAGGCGAACGATTTAAATTAAATACTGAACAAGCTATCGCGGTTGGTGCCATTACGGCTCAAGCTGATCAATTCTCACCTTGGTTATTATTAGGGATCACTGGTTCAGGCAAAACAGAAGTTTATTTAAGTGTATTAGAAAAAATTCTCGCACAAGGTAAGCAAGCCTTAGTTCTAGTACCTGAAATTGGCTTAACACCTCAAACTATTCGTCGTTTTAAAGCACGTTTTAATGCCCCTGTAGATGTTTTACATTCTGGATTAAATGATACAGAACGTTTAGCCGTTTGGTTACGAGCCAAGCGTGGTGATAATGCGATTATTATTGGCACGCGTTCAGCGCTTCTGACTCCTTTTCAACATCTTGGTATTATTATTATCGATGAAGAGCACGACGGCTCTTATAAACAACAAGATGGTTGGCGTTACCATGCTCGTGATTTAGCGGTATTCCGTGCAAAACAAGAAAATATTCCTATTGTGATGGGAACAGCAACGCCATCAATTGAGACCAGTTTTAATGTTGAACAAAAGAAATATCAGCAATTAACACTCACCCAACGAGCAGGCAATGCGAAGCCAGCAACCGAACACTTGATTGACTTAAAAGGACAACCACTTACAACAGGGCTGTCTCCTATTCTTATTAAAGCGATAAAAGAGCATCTGAATGCAGGAAACCAAGCCATGCTCTTTTTAAATCGTCGCGGATTTTCACCCGCATTGTTATGCCATGAATGCGGGTGGATAGCAGAATGTCCTCGCTGTGATCACTATTACACACTACATCAAAAACATGGCATGTTGCGTTGCCATCAATGTGATAGTCAACGACGAATTCCAGCGCAATGCCCACAATGTGGTTCAACTAATTTAATGCCTGTAGGGTTAGGAACAGAGCAACTTGAGCAAGGGATTGGTGAGTTATTTCCTGATACGCCTGTAACACGAATTGATAAGGATACCACCAGCCGTAAAGGGGCCTTAGAGCAACAACTTGAAGATATTTACCAAGGTGGCTCCCGCATTCTTATTGGTACACAAATGCTAGCCAAAGGGCATCATTTTCCGGATGTGACTTTAGTGGCTTTATTGGATGTTGATGGCGCTCTGTTCTCCAGTGATTTTCGCGCGGCCGAACGCTTTGCCCAGCTTTATACACAAGTATCAGGTCGTGCTGGCCGAGCAGGTAAGCAAGGCGCCGTATATTTACAAACTCACCAACCTGATCACCCACTTTTATTAACGCTATTAGAGAAAGGCTATGATGCTTTTACCAAAGAAGCCTTACAAGAGCGACAAGCCACCTTCTTACCACCTTATTCCAGCCATATAATGATCCGTTCAGAAGATCATAATAACCAACGTGCGCCTCAATTTTTACGGCAACTCAAACAGTTTTTTGAACAGCACCCAATGCGAGATCCCCATTTATGGGTTATGGGGCCTGTTCCTGCTATTCAAGCTAAACGTGGAGGGAACTATCGTTGGCAATTATTACTACAACATCCTTCGCGGGGTTATTTACAAAAATTAATGTCTGTCACTTATCCTCAAATTGTGGCTTTACCTGAAAGTAAGAAAGTAAAATGGAATATTGATGTTGACCCAACAGATTGTTGATCGTCTATTTATATCTATTTGAATATATTTTAGCCACATTTATGTTGATAATAAAATTCTGATTAAATACTAGTTACAGTTCAAGACTATTTATCAATTTTGCGAACTAACTCATAAAAACGATTGGTATCACACTTTTTATGCAAACTAGGTAACAGTATCTATTTAAAAAGCGGGTAGAATAACAATTTAGAATATTTCTCGAATTAAAACCGTCGATAAAATCTTTTTTTGAACACCGGCGGTTTTTTTGCAAATAAAAAAGCAATCGTTTAACTAAACCATCCAAAAGGGAGGTATGGGGTTTGCAACAGAATAATAAAGATAATACGCAAGCAACAATGAAAGATGTTGCCCTTGCAGCCGGCGTGTCCACAGCAACTGTGTCACGTACTTTAATGAATCCGGAAAAAGTATCCTCACAAACCCGTCAGAAAGTTGAACAGGCTGTTCTTGACGTGGGCTATTACCCACATAACCTGTCAAAAAATCTTAAGCGCAATGAGTCAAAAACGATCCTTGTGATCGTCCCTAACATCAGTGATCCTTTTTTTACTGATGTTGTGTGTGGCATTGAAGAAACTGCGGCACAACATGGTTATCTCGTTCTTATTGGTGATTGCAAACATCAGCAAAAACACGAAAATGCATTTATTAATCTCATTATCACCAAACAAATTGATGGTATGTTGCTTCTTGGTTCACATATTCCTTTTGATGTTTCCAAAGAAGAGCAAAAAAATTTGCCTCCAATGATTATGGCGAATGAATTTGCGCCTGAGCTCGAATTACCTACTGTTCATATCGATAATCTCACTGCATCTTTTAGAGCAACGCACTATTTACAACAAATGGGGCATAAGCGTATTGCTTGTATTACAGGTCCTGAAGATATGCCTTTATGCCGTTATCGTTTGCAAGGCTATATTCAAGCAATGCGTAGAACAGGTGTACCTTTACGTGAAGATTATATTATTCGTGGTGATTTTACCCATGAAAGCGGTGCAGAAAGTCTGAAAAAGCTAATTTCTTTACCTGAACCACCGACAGCCGTATTTTGCCATAGCGATATTATGGCAATTGGTGTGATGTGGCAGGCTAAAAAATTAGGATTGGAGCTACCAAGAGATCTCTCTGTAATTGGTTTTGATAATCTTGATATCACACGTTATAGCGAACCCGCACTAACTACGATGGAACAACCTCGTTATGAAATTGGACGTCAATCTATGTTGTTATTGCTCGATCAATTACAAGGTAGACCTGTTGCACCTGGTTCTCGTTTATTAGATTGCGAGCTAATTATAAGAGATAGTGTCTGTCAGCTTAAAAGCTAGGCAAAACACACTATGTTAAGTAACATATCGTTCGTGATACCAATTCCTTTAATTATCAGCGAATCGAACTGTGGCACAACGAGACTATGTGGGACGAGGGCAGACATCTGCTCGTCGCAAAAAAACAACGAAAAGTAAAAGTAAAAAGGCTGCTAAAGGGTTGCCTTTAACAACACTTATCACGGCAATCGCAATTGTGGCGCTGTTTATCGGCGGCCTCTATTTTATTACGCATAATAAAAAAGAAGCCGTAGAAACAGAACCAGCAATCACTGGGCAGCATCCAGCGAATAGTTTACCGCCTAAACCGCAAGAGCGTTGGCAGTACATTAAAGAACTGGAAAATCGTCAGGTGGGCACACCTTTATTGCCCGAATCGCCCTCTTCAGGTAGCCAGATTAATCCGAAAGCAACACTTTCACCTGAGCAGCTGCGATTTTTACAACAAATTGAAGCAGATAAACGTCAACCTGCTGTTCAGTTACCCGAAGTCCCTTACAATGGGGAAGTTCCGCGCTCGCAAGTGATAGTAACACCACCAGTAACACCCCAGCCTTCTGTTGTTCAACAACCAACACAGGCTCAACCAGAGCAAGCGCCTGCACCTACTGTTGTTACACCGCCTAAACCTGCTGTTATTGAAGCAAAATTTTTAGTGCAATGTGGCTCATTTAAAAAGACAGAGCAAGCTGAATCAGTAAGAGCAACACTGGCTTTTTCTGGCGTTGAAAGTCGAGTAACAAAAGGCAATGATGGCTGGATACGCGTATTATCAGGCCCTTACAGTAAAGAACAAGCCAATTCAGTAAGTAGACAAGCCGCCGGTGCTGGCGTATCAGGTTGTATTCTTCGCTCTTCTGGGGGTTGAAAAATAAATTTTCTCCCCCACCTATAATTCTAATTCACATTACGGGCAGTGCTGTATTTCAAATATAGCTACTTCCCGTCTCATTTTTATTGATTAAACCAGGGGCTGACTCATGACTACAATCGTAAGTGTTCGCCGTAAGGGCCAAGTTGTAATCGGTGGTGATGGACAGGCGACGATGGGTAATACCGTCATGAAAGGCAATGTTCGCAAAGTACGCCGTCTTTATAACGACAAGGTCATTGCGGGATTTGCTGGCGGCACTGCTGATGCTTTTACTCTTTTTGAACTGTTTGAACGCAAATTAGAACTTCACCAAGGGCATTTAACCAAAGCTGCGGTAGAGCTAGCAAAAGATTGGCGTACAGACAGAATGCTACGCAAATTAGAAGCGCTACTTGCTGTTGCGGATGAAAACACATCCCTTATCATCACGGGTAATGGTGATGTTGTTCAACCAGAAAACGATTTAATTGCTATCGGTTCTGGTGGCCCTTATGCACAAGCAGCGGCAAGAGCTATGCTAGAAAATACTGAACTTTCTGCACGCGAAATCGCTGAAAAAGCGCTGAGTATCGCTGGAGATATCTGTATTTACACTAACCATAATGTCAACTTTGAAGAACTCTCTTCAAAAGAGTAAGGATTTGAGAGCATGTCTGAAATGACTCCTCGCGAAATAGCCAGCGAACTTGATAGATTTATTATTGGTCAAGACAAAGCGAAACGTGCTGTGGCAATTGCCCTACGTAACCGCTGGCGTCGTATGCAGCTCGACGAAGCGCTGCGCCATGAAGTAACACCTAAAAATATTCTGATGATTGGCCCTACTGGTGTGGGTAAAACTGAAATTGCACGTCGTTTAGCAAAATTAGCCAATGCACCTTTCATCAAAGTAGAAGCAACTAAATTTACAGAAGTGGGTTATGTGGGTAAAGAAGTTGATTCTATTATCCGTGACTTAACCGACTCTGCGGTCAAAATGGTGCGTAGCCAAGCGATTGATAAAAATCGTTTCCGTGCTGAGGAAATGGCTGAGGAACGCATTCTTGATGCACTTATTCCACCTGCAAAAAATAACTGGGGTGTCACAGAGCAAGCCTCTGAACCTTCAGCCGCTCGTCAATCTTTCCGTAAAAAATTACGCGAAGGTCAATTAGACGATAAAGAGATTGAAATTGAATTATCTGCAACACCAATGGGTGTTGAAATCATGGCTCCTCCAGGAATGGAAGAGATGACAAATCAATTACAATCTATGTTCCAAAATTTAGCTGGGCAAAAACAAAAAGCGCGTAAGATGAAAATCAAAGATGCGTTTAAGCTGATTGTTGAAGAAGAAGCCGCTAAATTAGTTAATCCTGAAGAGCTTAAACAACAAGCTATTGATGCAGTAGAACAACACGGTATTGTCTTTATTGATGAAGTAGACAAAATCTGTAAGCGTGGCGGTCAAAGTTCTGGCCCTGACGTTTCTCGTGAGGGTGTACAACGTGACCTCTTACCACTGGTTGAAGGTTGTACAGTTTCAACAAAACACGGTATGGTAAAAACAGACCATATCCTGTTTATTGCGTCAGGTGCTTTCCAAGTTTCCAGTCCTTCTGATTTAATTCCTGAGTTGCAAGGACGTCTGCCAATTCGCGTTGAACTTCAAGCGCTGACAGCAGAAGATTTTGAGCGTATTCTTACAGAGCCTAATGCATCGTTAACAAAACAGTATGAAGCTTTAATGGCAACCGAAGGGGTTTCTATTAGCTTTACTGAAGACGGTATTCGCAAAATTGCTGAATCAGCATGGCGTGTAAATGAAACAACCGAAAATATCGGTGCTCGTCGTTTACATACTGTTTTAGAACGCTTAATGGAAGAAATTTCCTACGATGCAAGCGAACGACAAGGCCAATCTATATTGATTGATGCAGAATATGTGAAACAGCATCTGGATGAGCTTGTAGCAGATGAAGATCTGAGTCGATTTATTTTATAATCAACTTGTGCGATCCTTATCAGCAATATTTACGTGGGAGGCTTGCCTCCCATTCTTATTTTTATAATAACAACGAACATGAGTATCGAATTTCAGCATGAGCTCTCTAAATTCCACTAGCCGGACTCAAGCCTGGCTTGAAAGTTTACGACCCAAAACACTGCCTTTAGGGTTAATTGCCATTGTGACCGGTTCCGCATTAGCGTATTGGATGGGGCATTTTGAGCTACCTATTGCACTGCTTGCTATTTTGACAGCGGGTACATTACAAATTCTATCAAACCTTGCTAATGACTACGGTGATGCAGTAAAAGGCACTGATACAGAAGAGCGTTTAGGGCCACTTCGTGGAATGCAAAAAGGCGTAATAACAGCAGCTCAAATGAAAAAAGCGCTGATCCTTAATGTTATTATTTCCTGTATCTGTGGTATTGCACTGATTATTGTCGCCTGTAAAAAGCCAGAAGACGCTATTGGCTTCTTAGTGATGGGATTACTCGCCATTGTCGCAGCCATTACCTATACCGTAGGCCGACGCCCTTATGGCTATATGGGATTAGGTGATATTTCTGTCTTAATATTCTTTGGTTGGTTAAGTGTCATCGGAACTTATTACTTACAATCTAACACCTTCGATATTGTCACCCTACTTCCAGCTACAGCCTGTGGTTTACTGTCTGTCGCCGTTCTAAACATTAATAATATGCGCGATTTAGAAAGTGATATCCAAGCGGGTAAGAATACATTGGCCGTTCGCTTAGGCCCTGCTGGCTCACGAACTTACCATACCTGCGTCATTTTTCTCTCTATTGCTTGCTTAATTATCTTCTCGCTTCTATATATGCACCGCTGGACAGCATGGCTATTCTTACTCGCAACACCAATGCTTTTATTGCATATTAAACGTGTTAATGCCGATCATTCTGGTGAAGCGATGCGCCCTTTACTTGAACATATGGTAAAAGCAGCACTACTCACTAACGTGCTCTTCTCTTTAGGTTTAGTTTTAGAATAATTTAGCCCGATTGTTGATTTGACTCACTGAATTTTCAGTGAGTCTTTTGCCAACCGCCCCTGTTAAGGGATATACTGGCTTTTCCTGTGGCAACCTGACGTAATCTCCTATGAAATATGATACTTCTGAACTCTGTGATATCTATCAAGAAGATATCAATGTCGTAGAACCGCTTTTCTCAAACTTTGGTGGTCAAAGTGCCTTTAGTGGGCAAATCATCACCGTAAAATGTTTTGAGGATAATGGCCTGCTTTATGACTTACTTGAAGAAAATGGCAAAGGCCGTATTCTCTTAGTCGATGGCGGTGGCTCTGTACGTAAAGCCTTAATTGATGCTGAACTCGCACAACTTGCCGTTTCTAATGAATGGGAAGGTATTGTGGTTTACGGTGCAGTGCGTCAAGTTGACGCATTATCAGAGCTTGATTTAGGTATTCAAGCCATGGCGGCAATACCCGCAGGTTGCCCGAGTGAAGGTATTGGTGAAAGTGATATCCGCGTCAATTTTGGCGGTGTTACGTTCTTCTCTGGTGATTATCTTTATGCCGATAACACAGGGATCATCTTATCAGAAGAGCCTTTAGGCTTAGATGAAGATTTAATTGAAGAATAATTTTACTTTTATCTGCTTTCTTATGATTTAAGATACAAAAGCCACCGTCTGGTGGCTTTTGTTTTTAGGCTTCAGAGACAAAACAAAGACAATTATTGTACATCTTCCATTTTGCCTAACAGGGCGCGTAAACGCTCTTGCCAGCTTGATTGCTCTTGTTTCAGTTCTTCGTTTTCACGAACAAGCGCTTCTTGCGATCCTTTAGTTGCTTGAACTTCTTGGCTCAGCGCATCATTTTTTTCTTTTAGCTCTTCAATTTCCATCTGTAATAACGTGATGGTATCAATAGCTTGTTGTACTTTTGATTCTAACTTTTCGAAAACTTCAAATGACATACTGTAATCCCCCATATAATCGATACTTCCGATTGTAAGTAGCCTATCAACAACTGTCTAGCATCTTCCGTGGAATTACATTCTTTTTTCAATTTATCAAAAACACTGGTCAGATCACATTACAAATGTCGAACAAGTCACTAATTAAGAGCGTTTTCACTCATTTTCTTGATGAGACACACAAATTTCAATTTCGCTTATTCTCGTTTACGCTCATTAACGATAAATTCACAGTTATCTTTTCAATTCGAAAAGAATACTAACAATAAATAACCCTCTTTCAGGATAGAATATATGAGCCAGACGAAAACCTCTCTTACAGGTCAATGTCTTTCTGAGTTTATCGGAACCGCATTGCTAGTCTTCTTCGGCCTTGGTTGTGTTGCAGCAGCACGTATCGCTGGTGCTCAGCTAGGTCTTTGGGAGATAAGTATTATCTGGGGGCTGGGTGTTGCCTTAGCCGTTTATCTTACCGCGGGCACATCTGGTGCTCACCTGAACCCTGCTGTTACCGTTGCATTTTGGTTGTTTGCCTGCTTTGAGCGCAGAAAAGTTGTTCCTTATATCATTGCACAAATGCTAGGTGGCTTCTTTGCTGCTGCTGTTGTTTACTTTATGTACTACAGCGTTTTTCTCGACTACGAACAAGTTAATGGCATTGTCAGAGGCTCACAAGAAAGTCTCTTCACTGCCGGTGTATTCTCTACTTATCCCGCAGCTCAAATTTCTGTTGCACAAGCCTTTGTTGTCGAAATCATTATCGCCGTTATCTTAGTTGGCTTAATTTTAGCACTTACTGATGACGGTAACGGGGTTCCTAAAGGTCCTCTAGCTCCTCTATTAATCGGTATTTTAATCGCTGTTATTGGTGGTGCATTTGGTCCATTAACCGGATTCGCCCTAAACCCTGCCCGTGACTTTGGTCCGAAACTGGTTGCGTACTTTGCTGGCTGGGGTGATATTGCACTGACTGGTGGACGTGATATTCCTTATTTCTTAGTTCCAATGATTGCTCCATTTATCGGTGGTATCTTGGGTGCATTGGCTTACCGTAAATTAATTGGCCGTCACTTACCTTGCGATACCTGCAAAATTGAAGACGATAAATAATACTTAGAGCAAGATTGTTGATTATCAGAACAGGTTACTAACATGACAACAGAAACAAATACATCAAGCGAAAAAAAATATATTGTTGCACTTGATCAGGGTACAACCAGCTCACGTGCCGTAGTTATCGATCACGATGCAAATATCGTCAGTATCTCACAACGCGAATTCACTCAAATTTATCCTAAGCCAGGCTGGGTTGAACATGATCCAATGGAAATTTGGGCAACACAAAGTGCAACCTTAGTTGAAGTATTAGCAAAAGCAGATATTCCATCTGATCATGTAGCGGGTATTGGTATCACAAACCAACGTGAAACTACCATTGTATGGGATAAAGAAACGGGTAAACCTGTTTATAACGCAATTGTATGGCAATGTCGTCGTACTGCCGATTTCTGTACCCGCTTAAAAGATAAAGAAGGTGTTGAAGAATATATTCGTCAAAATACTGGTTTAATGGTTGACCCCTATTTCTCTGGTACAAAATTAAAATGGATCCTCGACAACGTCGAAGGTGCGCGTGAAAAAGCAGAAAATGGCGAGTTGTTATTCGGTACTGTCGATACTTGGTTAGTTTGGAAAATGACACAAGGTCGTGTTCACGTTACCGATTTCACTAACGCTTCACGTACCATGTTATTTAACATCCACTCTTTAGATTGGGATCAGAAAATCCTCGATTTGCTGGATATTCCTCGCAATATGTTACCAAAAGTGGTGCCATCTTCAGAAGTTTATGGCCAAACCAACATTGGTGGTAAAGGGGGTACTCGTATTCCTATCGCGGGTATGGCAGGTGACCAACAAGCTGCACTTTATGGTCAACTTTGCGTACAAAGTGGTATGGCGAAAAATACCTATGGTACAGGCTGCTTCTTACTGATGAATACAGGTACAGAAGCTGTTCGCTCTAATCATGGTTTGTTAACAACTATCTGCTGTGGCCCTCGTGGCGAAGTGAACTATGCCTTAGAAGGTGCCGTATTCGTTGGTGGTGCATCCATTCAATGGTTACGTGATGAGTTAAAACTCATTGATGAAGCAACCGACTCTGAATACTTTGCAACTAAAGTTAACGACACTAATGGTGTCTATGTTGTTCCTGCCTTTACTGGCTTAGGCGCACCATATTGGGATCCGTATGCCCGCGGTGCTATCTTTGGTTTAACCCGTGGTGCTAACCGTAATCATATTATTCGTGCAACCTTAGAATCTATCGCTTACCAAACACGTGATGTTTTAGATGCAATGCAAGCCGATTCCGGTGCACGTTTACAATCATTGCGTGTTGATGGTGGTGCGGTTGCCAATAACTTCTTGATGCAATTCCAGTCCGATATTTTAGGCACTCGTGTTGAACGTCCTGTTGTCCGTGAAAGTACAGCATTAGGTGCGGCATTCCTTGCGGGTCTTGCTATTGGTTTCTGGAATGATTTAGAAGAAGTTAAAAATAAAGCGGCGATTGATAAAGAATTCCGCCCTGGTATTGAAACCACTGAACGTAACTATCGTTACAATGGTTGGAAAAAAGCCGTTGCCCGAGCACAAGAATGGGAAGATCGCGGTTAATAATTTAAAAGTTGAGAGAGAAGTAGCCTAGGCTACAAAACCAAAATGCCGAGAAATTCTATTCTCGGCATTTTTTATTTAATTTACTACGCTAATGATCTAAATAGTATGTTCTTCATGGCTAAAACGGTGAGCCAAAGGAAGCCAACAAAGCATAATAGCCACTGACATAGCAAACATAATCATACCTAAGCTAAATTGATTGTGTTGTGGTAATAAGGCTGAAAACCATGTTGCAACACCTGATCCCACATTTTGTAATCCACCCACCAGAGCACCCGCAGAGCCTGCTAAATACGGAAATGGCTCCATTGCACCCGTTGTTGCTAATGGAAATAACATACCAGCACCAAAGAAAAATAGTGCGGCAGGTACCAGAAGAGTCCAAATATTAATGATATTTAGCCAACCGGGGAGCCACATTAAAATACCGGCTGATAAACAACAAAAAACAGAGTGCCACATCAATTGCACAAAGGTTTTACCTTCACGACCAGCATACCAAGCCCCAAAGAATGCGGCAGGGATCGGTAAAATAAATAATATACTGATAGTAATACTATTTAAGCCTAATACTCCGCCCATTAAGACACCGCTTGATGCCTCAAAAACCGCAATACCTGATAATGCACAAATTAGCATAATCAAAAATGCACTGAAGGTACTATTGGAAAGTAGCAAGTAAAATGAGGACAGCATTTTACGTTTCTCAACTTGTACTGGGCGAGTTTCGGGCATCCAACGATACATACAAAAAAGAACACTACTTCCCAATAATAATAAGAAGATATAACACGCATGCCAGCCAAAGAAGTGAGCGACAACACCACCAATCATCGGCGCTAATAATGGGCTAACTAAAACCCCCATGTTTAACAAACTATTGGCGTAACGTAATGCCGTACCTGTATATAAATCACGAGGTTGAGTACGTGTCATGACACCGGCCACACCTGTTCCCATCCCTTGTAAGGTACTTGCAATAACCAGCGTGGTTAAATTTTGTGAGAAAATCGCTACCAGTGTTGATAAACAAAAAATCGTCATTCCGACTAAAATAACAGGGCGACGCCCTACTTTATCGGAGATAGGCCCATAAATGAGCTGTGAAAAACCATAAGAAAAAAGATAAGCACCCATTACTTGCTGTACAGCACCTGTCGGTTCACCAAAATAAACCGCCATATCCGCAATCACTGGAACATAGATGGTTTGCGTCATTTGACCCACAGCAACCAGTGCAATTATCAATAATAATAGATTTGCATGCTCTAACTTTCTCATTTCTTTTCTTTGCTCAGGAATTTCAAATAAATAAATTAACGGACAGGCGTACACTACAGAGAATTTATAAAAATAAACTCTGCAAAATATACACCTTTTAAGAATGAGACTAAGTTAACAAATTTGTAGAAATTTGCGAGATAGTCAGCAATTTTTGTACACCGCCTAATGTCAGAGAAAAACACCATAATTGTCAATATAAATGTACATATTGTGTCATTCATTGACAAAATTTCAGATAAATAACATCACCACATCATCTTGATAAATAAAAAATCGCTTCCTATTTAGAATGAATAAGCGACATAAACGCGTTTATCGTAAGGAGATAACCTCTATGGCAAATTGGGTGAATGGAAAAGTTATCCAAGTTAATCGCTGGACTGACACGTTAATAAGTCTTGTTGTAAATGCCCCAGTTGATAAATTTACAGCGGGGCAATTTGCAAAATTAGCATTAGATATTGATGGCGAACGAGTGCAACGTGCCTATTCTTATGTGAATGCGCCGAATGATCCTAACTTAGAATTTTATCTGGTAACTGTACCCGAAGGAAAATTAAGCCCTAAATTAAGTGCTCTAGAAATAGGGGATGAATTACTTGTCACAGAACAAGCTAGTGGCTTTTTTGTATTAGAAGAAGTTCCTAGCACCAATACACTTTGGATGCTTTCTACAGGAACAGCCATAGGGCCTTTTTTATCAATTTTACAATTAGGCCAAGATCTGGATAGATTTGAAAATATCGTTCTTGTTCATGCAGTTCGATATGCTAATGACTTAAGTTATCTCCCTTTAATGGAAAAACTCGTTGAGCGTTACCAAGGGAAATTACGTATTCAAACTATTGTTAGCCGTGAGAATCATATTGGCTCATTAACAGGTCGTATCCCTGCATTAATTGAAAGTGGTGCCTTAGAAAAAACGGTAGGCTTAACCATTTCTCCAGAAGAGAGCCATATTATGTTATGTGGCAACCCACAAATGGTAAGAGATACCCAACAACTATTAAAAGAACAACGAGAAATGCGTAAACACTTACGACGTAAACCGGGGCATATCACCAGTGAACAATATTGGTAATATGAACAGAAGAATAAATAAGGGCAATTTTCTCTTTTGCCCTTATCTGATTTATTTTAATAAAAAGGATTAACGCCAGCGACGGTAATTCACTTGCTCTGTGTGTTTACCAAAGTAGTTTTCACTTTGATTGCCAATAAATACACCACAATCAAGCAACATAATCATCCCAATAAAGGAAGGAAGAAAACGCCCCATCGCCCATTGCCAAAAAGGTTCTAAACTGCTTGTATCAGCCAGTCCCAGCATCACGGCAAGTAAAAGCAATAAAAGCCATATTCCTCTTTTATTTCTATCATGGAGTCTTTTAGTAAAAATCGCACACAAAGGATACAGAATAAAGAAGATCAATATCCACGTTACAATGGCAGGTAATGGATAAATCATATCATTGATAATAAAAAGGCCTAAAAAAAGAGCAAAACAAGCACCTAAACCTGCCCAGAAATCACGGCGTCCAATTCGCCCTTTGAATGAAAATGCCCAATGTTGTAAGGTCATAAATTCTCAATAATTTACTTAATGTGTGAATTACACTGTCCATTTAGTATCAAATAATACAGACTAGTCAATAACAGCACTGACAAACGGAGGACAGATGATAAAAGAAAGTACACTTTCTACGTTATACCTGATAATCATAAGCATTGCTCTTTGTTTGCCAACTACTGTTTTTGCAACAGGGATATCTGTCGCACAAAAGCAGCCCACTAAAGACGATATCGCCTATCTTAAACAGGATGCACCCGTTTTTGAGATAACGATCCCGGAGCTACGAGCAAAATTCAACCAACAAAATCCATTGCTCTCGCTTAATGAATATAAAATTATCACTAATCACGATATTGCCATTCCGCTTGTCAGAGCCGCAACTCGTATTACACCTTATCTTTACTCTTCAGCAATATTAGAACGTGGTAGTGAAAAAATTAAAAGCCTACAACTGACGCTTATCCACACACCAGACTCACCTGAATTAGAAAAAATGAACCGTGAGTTCACCACACAATATATTATGACTTTGATCGCTCAATTTGACCCTTCAATAACGCCTACACAAATTCAAGAAGTTCTCGATTTATTTGCATTTAAAAACAAAACTCCGGCTTATGTAAGCCATAATGTTGGCGCAATCCGCTATATTATTGCGCATGAAGGTGAACAATTAACAACCTTTGCCATTGAACCGATTAAGCTTTCTTTAAACAGCAAGATCGTTTCAGCTATTCCGTGATAAAAAACAAAGCTATTCTATTCATTGTTCTCTATACTGTTGTGTATCAACAGAATTCATGTTTATTAGCAAACTAAATTTAAACCACTCGGTTGGAGGAAAAGTTATGCGCCATCCATTAGTCATGGGTAACTGGAAACTCAACGGCAGCATTCATATGGTTCATGAATTAATTGCTGCACTACGTAAAGAAGTTAGCGGTGTTGCAGGTTGTGATGTTGCTATCGCACCACCCGCAGTTTACCTATGCCAAGCACGCCATGAGATTGGTGGAAGCCGTATTGCATTAGGTGCTCAAGATACAGGTGTTAACTTATCGGGCGCTTTTACTGGTGAAACTTCAGCAGAAATGCTGAAAAACGTTGATGTTAAATACGTTATCATTGGTCACTCTGAGCGTCGTACTTATCATAAAGAATCTGACGAGTTTATCGCTCAAAAATTCGGCGTGTTAAAAGAGCTAGGTTTAACACCAGTATTATGTATTGGTGAAACCGAAGCAGAAAACGAAGCGGGTAAAACACAAGAAGTCTGTGCTCGCCAAATCGATGCTGTTTTAAATGCTCATGGTGCAGCTGCATTTAAAGATGCGGTTATTGCTTATGAACCAATCTGGGCTATCGGTACCGGTAAATCTGCAACTCCAGCACAAGCGCAAGCTGTTCATAAATTTATTCGTGATCATATCGCGAAGAAAGATGCCGCTATCGCTGAACAAGTTATCATCCAATATGGTGGCTCTGTTAACGATAAAAATGCAGCTGAACTGTTTGGTCAACCAGACATTGATGGCGCATTAGTCGGTGGCGCTTCACTGAAAGCTGATGCATTTGCCGTTATCGTTAAAGCAGCAGCACAAGCGAAAGCGAAAAAATAATTTTTATCTTTCAGGCTTACGCCTTTAATGGATAAAAAATAAAGAAAATCACCTTGCTGAATATAAAACCAGAAGGTGATTTTTTTGTTTTTGCTTTATGACACATCAACGACGACTTATTTCATCAAACACACCACCTGTCGCAAAATGTATTTTCTGTGCTGATTGCCAATCACCAAAAACCTCATCAATCGTAAATAGTTCGAGTTTTGGGAAACTGTTCTGGTATTTCTCAGCAATCACTTTATCTCTAGGGCGATAATAGTTTTTTGCTGCAATCTCTTGTCCCTGTGGTGAGTAAAGATAGTCTAAATACGCTGTGGCAATTTCTCGTGTTCCTCGTTTATCGACAATTTTATCCACTACAGATACCGTAGGCTCTGCAAGAATAGAAACCGAAGGTGTAATAATCTCAAACTTATCGGCACCTAATTCATTAATTGCCAATAATGCCTCGTTTTCCCATGCAATCAATACATCACCAATACCCCGTTCAACAAATGTATTGGTTGCGCCTCGCGCTCCTGAATCTAACACTTCAACTTGCTGATAAAGTGCTTTCACGAATGCTTTTGCTTTTTCGCTATCTTGATGATTAGCTTTTAACCCATATCCCCAAGCGGCAAGATAGTTCCATCTTGCACCACCAGAAGTTTTAGGGTTAGGTGTAATAATGGAAACACCGGGGTTTATCAGTGAATTCCAATCCGTTATCTGCTTAGGATTTCCTTTTCTCACCAGAAAAACAATCGTTGAAGTGTAAGGAGCGGAGTTATCAGGTAGTCGTGTTATCCATTGCTTATCAATACTTCCTCTTTGTGCAATTGCATCAATATCATAGGCAAGAGCTAATGTCACAACATCAGCCTCAATACCATTAATAACCGACGTGGCTTGTTTTCCTGATCCACCATGCGATTGACGAATAGTGACTCTATCTCCCGTTTTCTGTTCCCAATATTGACTAAACGCTTGGTTATACTGTTGATAAAGCTCCCTTGTCGGATCATAAGAAACATTTAATAACTGAATATCTTTAGCCCATAAATTATTAGAAAAAAGTAATGCGACTAAAGTCGTTGATAATAAACCCCATTGTTTAAACATATCTCTCCATCCCCTATCGTTAAATATTTAGCTAGGCTGACAGAAAGTTTTATAACGATGAAATAACAAAAAGCCGATTGATATACACAACAGGAATATAACTATCTATACAAGGGGTGTTAGGCAATGTTGATGGAGAATAAGATTATTAAATGAAATGTTTTCACTCGAGAAACTACTCTGACACGGAGACAACATGTATCAGAGTAGTTCACGAATAAGGATAGTACTCAGAAAGGCTAGGGTATTACGATAACACTATTGATTAATAGAGTTTTTTCGCTGTTTCATACCAATCAGCTTTAAAGACACGTTTCATATTCATAACCGCATCAATAATATCATGGTGAACCAGTTTTTCATTTTGAATACCAACACAACGACCGCCGTAACCTTCTAATAGCAGTTGTACAGAATAAGCACCCATACGTGAGGCTAAAATACGATCGTAAGCAACAGGGGAACCACCACGTTGAATATGACCTAATACTGTTGCACGTGTTTCATGTTTAGTTTCAGCTTCAATAAAACGAGCTAATTCATGCACATCACAAACGTGTTCTGTGATTGCGACGATTGCGTGGCGTTTACCACGCTCAATACCCGCTTTGATTTCCGCCAGCAGCTCATCGCGATTAAACGGTAATTCTGCCTCAGGTAGAACAACAAATTCACATCCACCTGCGATTGCCGCAGATAAAGTTAAGTCGCCACAATAACGGCCCATCACTTCTACGATAGAGATACGTTTGTGAGACGTTGAAGTATCACGTAAACGGTCGATTGCTTCAACTGCCGTTTCTAACGCCGTGAAATAACCAATGGTGTAGTCAGTACCTGCTACATCATTATCGATTGTGCCGGGTAAACCGATACAAGGAAAACCAGCTTCCGTTAATTTTTTCGCACCTAAATAAGAACCATCACCGCCAATAACAACTAAAGCATCAAGCTCATTTTGTTTCATGTTATCGATGGCAACAGCACGCACATTGTCTTCACGGAATTCAGGGAAACGAGCAGAACCAAGGAATGTACCACCACGGTTGATCATATCTGACACGCTAAAACGGTCGAGTTTTTTCATGCGATTTTCATATAGCCCCATATAGCCATCAAAAATCCCATAGACCTCTAAACCTTCACTTAGTGCGGCACGAACAACACCACGGATCGCGGCATTCATTCCGGGTGCATCACCACCACTTGTTAAAACCCCAATTCTTTTGATCCCATTGACCATGATTACCTCTGATTCTTATTCGATGTAATTATTGCAAAATTGTTGGAATAACTTTTTATTTCAATATCGGCTTATCTGGTGTTATTTTCCGATATCGCAAATGCTGAATTGATTCAACAATACCATTGTACGCATATTTTTTACCAGTTCATCATTATCGTACATTTTTTTTCATAAACTTGATGCGCATTAAACTAATCAGACAGTCTGTATAAAGTTTAGACTATCTTATCTCAAATGTGTTTCTCTAATAAGTTAACACTTTTTATACAGACACTTTACTGCCTTTTTGCATTCACCTCAAAAAAACGCTATTTATGCTAAAAAATAGCATCGGCATATTTTGATAAATATTCAGTTTTTCTCTAGTACAGCATTCTATCTGACGTTTATCTCTCTATTTCGTGATGACATTCATTCAACGAAAATAATTATCTAAGGTACATTTGTGACCCACAATAAAGTTCTCTGGGTGATTTACCGCTTTTCAACCTAGACTGATACAGTAGAACTCACACTTACATAGGAGGTTTTATGTTTGATTTAACGGGTAAAATCGCTTTGGTTTCAGGTGGTGCAAAAGGCATTGGTAAAGGTATTGTCATCGCTCTAAAAAATAGTGGAGCTAAGGTGATTATTGCGGATATTGATGATGTTGCTGGCAATAAAACAAAACAAGAATTAAATGTCGGTTTTATGCACCTTGATGTCACTCAGCAATCCGCCTGTGAAAAAGTGGTTGATAATGTCGTAAAAGAGTATGGCAAACTTGATATTCTTTGCTCCAATACTGGCATTTTCCCTCAAGCAACGATTAAAGAGATGACCGAAGCTGATTGGGATAAAATGCATACAGTTAATTTGAAAGGTATGTTTTTTTTAGTGAAAGCAGCACTTCGTGTAATGGAGAAACAAAAACAAGGTCGCGTGATTATCACCTCATCCATTACAGGAGCAATCACAGGCTATCCAGGTTGGAGCCACTACGGCGCAAGTAAAGCAGGACAACTTGGCTTTATGCGTAGCGCAGCATTAGAATATGCTCGTCATGGTATTACCATTAATGCCGTGATGCCTGGAAATATCCTCACTGAAGGCTTACAAGCCCAAGGTGAAGCATATTTAAATCAGATGAAGGCTTCTATCCCAACACATACTTTAGGTGAGCCAGAAGATATCGGCTACGCCGCCGCCTTCTTTGCCTCAAATGAAGCAAAATATATTACAGGCCAGACAATTATCGTCGATGGTGGACAGATTTTACCTGAATCTCCAGAGGCGTTGTTGTAGATTTCGGGCAAAAAAAAGCCCCTCTCCAGAGGGGCTGCAAAAGACAGGGATGGTGTCTATGGCAAGGAAAAAACTTCGTTGTTGCTACTTACTCTCTAACTAGGTACTGCTGCACTACACTCTTACTTACTTCATTACTAATTCTGTTGACCTTGTTGGTCAAAATCTGACATTTGCTGTTGGTAATTCTTTTCCAACTGCGCTTTCTGTTCTGGGGTTAATAACTGATACATCTGATTATGGACTTTCGCCATTTCAACATGGCGCTCAATCGCTTGTTTATCCATATCCTGCATTTGTGCTCTTACTGCAGCTTCATCAAATTGAGGTGCAGTAACTAATTTATGCATATTCTCATGACGTTGACGGTAGTTTCCGTTATATCTGTCTTGATGATGCTGGCGCATTAAATCGCGCATTTGAGTACGTTGTTGCTCAGTTAATGTGATGCCGTTAAACATATGAGATCCGCCATAATTGCGATCCATCATATGTCCACCGTTATTCATCATATGGCCACGTTGTCCGCGGTGACCTCTATAATCACGGTCGCCATGCATACCATAGCCATAACCGCAGTGATAATTACCATTATATTGTTGCTCAGTAGGCGGATTGGTATTTGCGGTTTCTGCTAATACCACCGTCGGAGCTGCTAAAAACATTGATGCTAATGCAACTACTGCTACTTTACGCATTGCTCTTACTCCTAAACTCGGTGATTAATACCGACCTAATTAATGCTACCTAAATATGTGTAATTCTTTGCTATGTGGATTACTATACAGTTGCGGCTGCAAACTAGCGTCAGAGCGTGTAAAAGAACGTAAAGTCATAGATTCGCGCTATTTATTATCGTATTTTTCTCTTGGAGGAATTGACGAATGCATAAAATCTTATTAGTGGATGACGATCGCGAATTAACATCGCTATTGAAAGAACTGCTTGAAATGGAAGGCTTTAATGTTGTAATCGCCTCTGATGGCGAACAAGCACTTAAACTTTTGGATGCTTCTATCGACTTGTTATTACTGGATATTATGATGCCACGTAAAAACGGGATTGAGACACTCAAAGAGTTACGCCAAAATTTCCAGACCCCTGTCATCATGTTAACGGCAAGAGGCAGTGATCTTGACCGAGTACTTGGTTTAGAACTTGGTGCTGATGACTATTTACCAAAACCTTTTAATGATAGAGAACTGGTTGCTCGTATCAGAGCTATTTTACGTCGTTCTAACTGGAGTGAACAAAAACAGACTGATAGCAATACATCTCCAACATTACAGGTTGATAAACTACAACTTAACCCAGGCCGACAAGAAGCGAGTTTTGATGACGAACCGCTAGAGTTAACAGGAACTGAGTTTACTTTGCTTTATCTACTTGCCCAGCATTTGGGACAAGTCGTATCACGCGAACATCTAAGTCAAGAAGTGCTTGGTAAGCGCTTAACGCCTTTTGATAGAGCGATTGATATGCATATTTCCAATTTACGCCGTAAATTACCAGAAAGAACAGATGGACAACCGTGGTTCAAGACTTTACGTGGACGTGGTTATCTGATGGTTTCAATAACTTGATAAATATTCTTTATGATAAATAGTCTGTCAGCGCGTATTTTTGCAATATTCTGGCTGACGCTAGCATTAGTTCTTATGCTAGTTATGATGGTTCCAAAGCTGGACTCGCGCCAGCTTACACCTCTTTTAGAGAGTGAATACCGTCAAGGTGTTATGCTAGAACAACATATCGAAGCGGAATTAGCACAAGATCCCGCGAACGATCTCCTTTGGTGGCGTCGATTAATTCGCGCTATTGATAAATGGGCACCACCTGGTCAGCGTTTAATTATCGTAACCAGTGAAGGACGCATTATCGGCGCTCAACGTAATGAGATGCAGGTTGTCAGAAATTTTATTGGTCAATCTGATAACGCCGATCACCCTAAAAAGAAAAAATATGGCCGTTCTGAGATGTTAGGGCCATTTTCAGTAAGAGATGGTGAAGATCATTACCAGCTTTATCTTGTTCGTCCATCAAGTAGCCCCCAATCTGATTTTATCAACTTATTATTTGATAAACCGTTATTGCTACTCATATTTACCATGCTTATCAGCACACCGTTATTAGTGTGGCTTTCTTGGAGCCTAGCAAAACCAGCAAGACAACTTAAGAATGCGGCTGATGATGTTGCGAAAGGTAATTTACGTCCTCATCCTGAACTAGAAACGGGCCCTCAAGAGTTTTTAGCGGCAGGTACCAGCTTTAATCAGATGATAAGTGCCCTCGAACGCATGGTTGAGGCACAACAACGGTTGATTTCTGATATTTCTCACGAGCTTCGCACACCATTAACACGCTTACAATTAGCGAGTGCATTGTTGCGTCGTCGTAGTGGTGAAAGCAAAGAGCTAGAACGTATCGAAACAGAAACTCAGCGCCTTGATGGTATGATTAATGACTTGCTGGTACTTTCTCGTAATCAACATAAAAATGAGTTATTACGTGAAACGGTAAAAGCCAACGAGCTATGGGATGACATTTTAGATAACGCTAAATTTGAAGCTGAACAAAGTAATAAGACACTGCAAGTCACAACGCCTCCGGGAGCATGGCCTATTTACTGCAATCCATATTCTCTGGCGAGTGCATTTGAAAATATTGTTCGTAATGCCCTGCGTTATTCAAATTCTCGCATTGAAGTTGCCTTTACTGAACAAAATCAAGGTATCACCATTATTGTTGATGATGATGGCCCAGGTGTTAGCCCTGAAGATAGAGAACATATCTTCCGACCGTTTTATCGCACTGACGAAGCAAGAGATCGTGAATCAGGTGGCACAGGCTTAGGATTAGCCATTGTTGAAACAGCAGTAAGCCAACATAGAGGCCATGTTAAAGCTGATGACAGCCCATTAGGCGGGCTGAGGGTTGAGATTTGGTTGCCGAGAGCGGGAAAATAAACCTAATTTAATTAAATTACATAAAGAACCACTAGTCATTCAAATCTTATGATTAGTGGTTTTATTTTCATGTTATCTGTAAATATAGTTTTTCATTTCAATAATATCTTACTGAATAACATAATCAGATAACAATCATCTCTAAATATATCACTTATTACACTTTTATAACTTAACCAACAGACTATCTAATAATATTACCCCAGCAATGCATTACCGCATTTCATAAAGCTCTCTTTAAGACTAATATATTTACATTGTGTATAATAACAAAATTATACACATCATGAACTCTGGGTACTTTCCCAGTGCGGTAGCTATATTTTTAGCTTTCAGAGAATCAGTTAATGAATACAATAACAGTCACAAGCCCATTGTTCCCACCATTAGAAACTTTAGAACCTTACTTAAAAGATATATGGGATAAAAAATGGCTAACGAACAATGGGTATTATCACCAATGCCTTGAAAACGCGCTTTGTGAATACTTAGATGTCCCTTATATCAGTTTATACTCGAATGGAACATTAGCCTTAATAGCAGCAATCAATGCATTAGAACTTGAAGGTGAGGTGATAACGACACCATATAGTTTTGTTGCAACAAGTCACGCTCTATTACACAGCAATATCTCTCCTGTCTTTGTTGATATCGAACCAGATACCTATAATATCGATCCCAGTAAAATAGAAGCTGCAATCACAGATAAAACAAGTGCTATTTTACCTGTTCATGTTTATGGTCGCCCATGTAATTATGAAGCAATACAAAAAATTGCAGATAAGTATAATATTCCTGTCATTTATGATGCAGCTCATGCCTTTGGCGTTAAAGAAAATAACCGCTCAATATTAAACAATGGTGATCTATCTATTTTAAGTTTTCACGCAACTAAAACTTACTCCACCATCGAAGGGGGAGCAATTATTTGTCACACCAAAGAAATGAAAGAAAAACTCGATAGATATAAAAACTTTGGTTACACAAATGAAACAGTAATTGATGAGTTAGGCTTCAATGCGAAACTCAATGAAGTACAAGCTGCATTTGGCCTAGCTACATTAAACTATATCGATGAAGCAATAGATAAAAGAAGAAAAGTCTCTGAGTTTTATCATGCTCATTTGAGTAATATACCTGGCATTACTCTACCTAATATACCAGAAAACTTAATGTGGAATTATTCTTACTATCCTATAATAATCGATGAAAATAAATATAGTAAAAAAAGAGATGAGCTTTATCTAAAATTAAAAGATAATAATATAATCAGCCGTCGGTATTTTTATCCATTAATCACTGACTTTAATATTTATAACCAATACAAAGTAGAAACACCAATTGCAAAAAAAATATCTGAAAGTGTTATTTGTCTACCAATTCATCATTTATTAAGTAATGATGATTTAAACAGAATTATAAATGTTATTAAAAGCTAAAAAAATGACAATAAATAAGTTAAAAACACCTCTTCCTGAAAAAGAAATAATTGATAGATGGAGCTCTGAAGAGGTTATCGTTAGTGTAATATGTTGTACGTATAATCAAGAAAAATATATAGAAGACACTATACTTGGTGTGCTTTGCCAAAATACATCTTATAGATATGAATTTATTATACATGATGATTGCTCTACAGATTCAACATCAAATATAATAAAAAAATATGCAAACAACTACCCCACTATAATTAAACACATCATTCCATCTAAAAATATTTATTCACAAGGTTTAAAACCTTCGGTTAATGCTCTATCATTTTCTAATGGGAGTTATATAGCATTATGCGAAGGAGATGATTTTTGGATAGATAATAAAAAACTTGAAAAACAAATAAATATTTTAGAAAAAAACAAAGATATTAACATTTGCTTTAGTTCTGCATATACATTAGAACAAGATGGAAAAATAAATGTAATAGCTAATTATAGTAAAACTTCATTTATTACACCTTTATCAGAAGTTATTAGACAAGGTGGTGCATATATGCCTACTGCATCACTTGTATTTAGACGTAATGTAGCATTAGAATTTAAAAAACATTTTGAGAAAGCACCCGTTGGTGATTATTATTATCAAATATTAGGTAGTATCGACAATGGAGCTCTTTACTTACCAGATATTACATGTGTATATCGAATTAATGCTTTAGGATCATGGTCTCTATCAAAATTAACAATCAACGAAGAAAAATTAAAAAAAGAACTAATTGAACACGAGAAACACCTTACAAAATTAATAACATTAGGTGCAAATAGAGAAGATATAAATTTTGCAATCTCTAGTATATATAGAGTAAGCGCTAATGAATCTTTTGTAGCAAAAAAATGGGAACTTGCTAAGCTTCTTATAGAAAAATCTTGGATGCTTCATAAAAACATTAATCGAAATCAACAAAAATTATTTAAATATAGGAATCATTTAAGAATTTTATATATCAGAGAAAAAATAAAATTAATAACAAAGATAATTATAAATAAACAGTAAAAGGGAATTATACACAATGACTTTAGCTGTAATGCAACCATACTTATTTCCATATATTGGATATTACCAATTAGCTTATCATAGTGATATATTTATATTCTACGATGATGTTAACTATATTAAAAATGGCTATATAAATAGAAATAGTATTTTAACAAAAAATGGCCCTCAATTATTCACTATTCCTGTAATAAAAGCATCCAGTTTCAAAAAAATTAACGAACTATATTTTCAAGAAGATGTTAGAAAAATATTAGCATCTATATCACAAGCATATTCTAAAGCTCCCTACTTTCCTTTTATATATCCTATAATTGAAAAAGTATTAACAGACAAAAATAGAAACATTGCTCATATAGCATCAAACTCAATAATTGAAACATTTAAATATTTAGAAATTGATTTTAAATACAACTATTCATCATTAATAAATAACAATAAAAATATAAGTGCTAAAGAAAGGTTGATAGAACTTTGTAATATTTACAATTGTAGAAACTATGTAAATAGTGTAGGAGGAAAGAAACTCTATAATAAAGAGGAGTTTTTATCCAATAATATAAACCTTAACTTTATTACGCCCCAAAATGTTCACTACATACAATATAATTGCAAATCATATCAACCAAATTTGTCTATGATTGATGTATTAATGAATAATTCAAAATCTGAAGTTAAAACTTTATTAAATAAATATTTATTAGATTAAGGCTCTCATTTTATGCAAAAAGAAATAGGTGGCTATTTTGAATTAGAATCTTTAGTTAACAAACCTTGGTATGAAAATAATATAAGATTAAACAGCGGAAGATCCGCTTTATTATTATTAATTAAAATATATAATATAAAAAAACTACTTTTACCCTATTTTTTATGCAATAGTGTAAAAGAATATTTACATAAAAACATATCAAATATAAAAATAAACTACTATCATATCGACAGTAATTTCTTACCCATTATTGAAGAAGTAGAAAATTCATTTTTATATATTGTGAACTACTATGGTTTTATTTCCAACGAGACTATATTAAAATATAAAAATAAATATAAAAATATTATAATCGATAATACACAGGCTTTTTTTCAACCACCTATATCTAATGTACCCACATTATATTCTTGTAGAAAATATTTTGGTATTCCTGATGGTGCTTATTTATTTTGTAACAAAGTAATTAGTAATTCCTTTAATGATACCAAAATAAAAGATGATCTAATTCCACTGATAGGAAGAAGCGAGGAATGTGCAAGTAATTATTATGAACAGCATATAAATTGTGAAGAAAAAATTTCAAATATCCCTATACAGTCCATGTCTAAATTTTCAGAAAATATACTGGGCGCAATCGATTATGAAAAAACAATAATAAAAAGAAATACTAATTTTTCTTATTTATATAAAAACCTATCACATATTAACAGCCTTGATATATTAAAAAACACAATCCCTGATGCACCTTTTTGCTATCCTTTATTAATAAAAAACTCAGATAATTTAAAAAAACACTTAATTAAAAATAAAATATACATACCCACACTATGGCCTAATGTATTAGAGGAATGTGATAAAAGTAGTATTGAATATAACTATGCTAAAAACATACTTCCGATCCCCTGTGACCAACGATACGATATTAACGATATGAATATTATCATAAATATGATCGCTAAATATAAGGTATAACCTAATGAAAAAAATAATAATATTTGGAGCTACTGGTAATGTTGGCTCCTACCTAACCCGTTATTGTTCAGATTTCTTTAATGAGAGTAATTTTGAAATTATTGCGGTTGGTAGTCGTGAAACTAATACTTTTGATGCATATAATATAAAATATGTTAGTGTTGATATTACCAACTCAGCTGATTTTGAAAAATTACCTACTGATAATATTCATGCTGTTATGCTTTTAGCAGCAAAAATTCCATCTTATATGGATGAGTATGACCCTTATGAATATTTAAATGTAAATATCATGGGTGCTTTTAACGTATTAGAATATTGCAGAAAGGTTAAAGCTGATAGAATTCTTTATACTCAGACTGTTTTCGATATTTCATTACATGCAGGAGAAAATATTACTTTATCACCTGACTTAGAAAAGAGTTTTGATTATAAAGGTGACCATGCCGTCTATGTTATTTCAAAAAACACTGCTTTAGAATTAATTGAGCATTATCATCAAGAATATAACCTTAAAAAATTTATTTTTAGGTTACCCACTATATATAATTACAGCCCATATCATTATTATTTTCCAAATGGAAAAAAAGCTAAAAGACCTTTATACCAAATGATAGAAAAAGCAGAAAAAGGTGAAGATATCGAATTATGGGGAAACCCAAATTACGCTAAAGATATGGTTTATGTTGATGACTTTAGCCAAATGCTGTGTAAAGCGACATTAGTGAATAGAAACGAAGGTTTTTATAATATAGGTACAGGTATTCCTATTACACTCCAGGAACAGATAGAAACTATCATTGATGTTTTTTCTCCTCCAGAAAAAAAATCAAAAATCGTTTATATGCCAAATAAACCATATGGTGGCGGTTTTCTAATGGATGTATCAAATGCTAAAGAAGAGCTAGGCTATGAGCCACAATATGATTGTAAAAAACTATTTGAAGCTTACAAAGCTGAAATGAACCTAAAAAGATTCGACGAACTTCGTAAGAAATAAATATCACTTATCCAATCTCAACATTACCATCTAAATATTATGGCATTAATAATATTTAGATGGTTGCCTATCTTTTTACCCCATTCCTTTTCAGCTTATTTTTACAAACAACGGTTCTAAGTACCCAACCATCAACAAATAGAGCAGTAAAATTACTGTATCGATATATAGCGCTACTTATTAGAGAAGAGGTAGCATGTTCTTTTTGCTAGCATCTAATGATGCAATTCAGAATGATCTGGCTGAATCGAGCGTTATTCCAGTATTTATATATCCTCAATCAATGCTAAAATACCCAGCTATTACTTGACCGTCTGGTTTGAAGAGTCTACTCTCAGTGCGGTTTTCAGCATATTGATAAAGTATGCTTATATAAGAAAACCCTTATATTACAAAAGGATAAGGGTTTTTCAAGATAACTTTGGCGCTCTGGGGGCCGTAAACCCAGTGCGGTAGCTATGACTAATAAAGAGACTTTAAAAATGAAGCGTGTTATTACGTTTGGTACATTTGATGTATTTCATGTAGGTCATGTAAATATTTTAGAAAGAGCAGCCGCATTAGGTGACCATCTAATTGTTGGAATATCTTCAGATCAATTAAATTTCAGTAAAAAGCAAAGATATCCAATTTATAGTCAACAGGATAGAACAAAAATAATTTCATCATTAAAATATGTAAATGAAGTATTTTTAGAAGAATCTTTAGAACTAAAGCTTGAATATATAAGAAAATATGAAGCTGATATATTGGTCATGGGAGATGACTGGGAAGGAAGATTTGATTGGGTAAAATCTGATTGTGAAGTTATTTATCTCCCAAGAACCCCATCAATATCCACAACTGAAATTATTGAAGTTGTTAAACAACAGTAATAAAGAACAATTATTAATGAATAAGAAATTCCTAATATCACTATTGATTTTTCCTATATGCTTATTAATAAAGGTCTTCAGCAAAAAAAATAAATATTATTTTTTCTCACCGCTAGGACTAAAAGGAAATATTAGATATCTATATGATTTTTACTTATTAAAAAAAGAAGATTGTCAATCAATTACAACGAATTATATCAATAAATTAAATAATCTAGAATATATTAATTTATGTTTTTCATTGAGTTCATCTAAAGCAATTTTTTTAAGCCATGGAATTGGTGGTTTACCAATTTCCTGTATCCTAACTACTAGGGTTCAACTTTGGCACGGGTATCCTCTAAAAAAAATTCTTCTTAAAAGTCAATTTGATACCCAAAAATATCAATCAAACCTACTGAATACCACGTATTTATTTCTATATAAATTAAGAATCAAGCTTAGCTATTCATACTTAATTACATCGAATTCAATATTAGGGAATGAATTAGTAGAGAGCTTTAATTATAAAACTAATAAAATTCTTTTTTATGGAAGTCCTTCTCAGGAAAAAGCTGAACAAACAAAAATAAAAAATAATCATGGTAGTTATAAAATATTGTATCTTCCTACATGGAGAGATGGTAGCGATGATATTATAAAAATTGTAAGTTCACTTATCTATTCATTAGATTATCACTTCATGCATGAAAATGAATTTAAACTTGATATTAAACTACATCCATATGATATGATTAAAATAAAAAAAATAGATAAAAATGAATATATAAATTTTATTTCTCATGACGTAGAAGATATGATCGAATTTTATAGTGACTATGATTGTTTGATAACAGATTATTCTAGCGCTTGCTTTGAATACGCCCCTACAGGTGGAAAAGTGATATTTTTTACTCCTGATTTAGAAAAGTATACTAATCAGAGAGGATTCACTATAAATTACAGTGAATTAACTCAAGGTAAAAACACTAATAACATAAATGAATTAAAAGTTGCTATAATGCGAGCAAAGAATAATAACGAATATTCATTAGATTATAAAAAATATGTTGGTGTGAGTGATAACTGTATGGAATTAATTTATGTTAAATTCAATAGATGATATTGCTGTTAGTGTTATAATGCCTGTTTTTAATGGCGAAAATTTCATGCCAGAATCTATTAACTCAGTTTTAGATCAAACCTTTAAAAATTGGGAATTACTTATTATTGATGATCATTCAACTGATAATAGCTATGCGATAGCAACGGAGTATTCAAATAAATTTAACAATATTAAAGTATTTAAAACGCAAGAAAAGCAAAGTGGTGCATCAAAAGCTCGAAATATTGGTATCTTAAATTCAACTAAAAGATTTATAGCATTTTTAGATTGTGATGATTATTGGACTAAAGATAAACTAGAAAAACAGTTATATCTTCTTATAAAAGAAAATGCTCATTTTTGTTATGGGTCATATAATATATTTGATAGTAGAGATAATAAAAAATTAGGTACATTTATCCCTAGTAATAGGATAAATTATTATACCTTACTAAAAGGGTGTGATATTGGTTGTCTAACTGTAATATATGATACCAAATTTTTAGGTAAATGCTATTTTCCAAATACTGTTAAAGAAGATTATGCTTTATGGCTACAGATAGCAAAGAAAAACAATATTCATTTCATTCTATGCAAAGATATTATCGCTTATTATAGACTATCACAAAATTCACTATCTTCAAATAAATGGAAAGAAATCACTAGACAATATAAAATTTATAAAGATGTAGAGAAGCTCAATATATTTCAATCCTCCTTTTATATGATATCATATGTTTTTTATGGAGTGAAAAAACACTATTTAAATTATAGAGGAAAAAAAATTGAGTTGTAGCCACTCTTTATTAGGAAAAGATTTATTTAAAATAATTTTATTTTTTTCTATATTTTGCTCATTTAATTTCATTCCATTTATTTCAGCTGAAATACAGCCAATAATTGGTATATTTATAATCTTATTTAGTATATTTAGTTTTATTTTTTTCCAAAAAATAAGTAAAAGTGGATTAGTAGTTCTTTTTTTCTTTATTATTTTACTACCATCTCTTACTTATGGAATAAAAGATGGATTATCTAATGCCGCCACATATTTTATGTATATGATTGGACCTGCTATATTTTGCTATTTCTATAAAAATTTTGACTTATTAAGCACAAAACAAATAAAGTTTTATACTTATATTTTTATATGCTTTTCAATTATTCAAACATTATCCCCAGAGTTCATAAATAATTTAATTAATCCTTATTTTGAATTATTAATAAAACGAGCTAGATTTGGAACTTATGGAGATATGCGTGGGGTTGGAATATTATACTCAGAACCAGCACATGCTGCAAAGTATATCTTTTTGATTTTTATCTTTATAATATCCTATAGACTTACACCTCATATATATACTAGAAATAGTAATTTCAAAACCGCTTTTCTCATTATACTTACCTTTATTTGTGTCATTTTAAATAAAAGTGCATCTTTATACTTTATGTTTTTATTGCTATTAGTTATATTTTTGTTCTTTTATTTCTTTAGAATAAGCTCACCTAAAATAATAATTTCCTCTTTAATTTTAATTATATTACCCTTCTACATATGGTTAAGCTATACTTTTAATATTGGAGTTATTCTTCCTACAAGGATTTCTAGTTTAATTGACTCATTTTGGATGGTTAAAGACAGATTCACTTTAAATGATATCCAATACTTTGGGAGTATAAGGCTTATATCTGTCATTTCAGGATATGTAGGTGGTATTATTGAGCCGATGGGTGTTGGTATTGGCAATGGTGGAAAAGAGATATTTCTAATTATGAATCAGGTTGGTTTTGATACTAATTCAATTACATTTTTAACAACTCAAAATGTAGAATTTTTAAAACCAAACTCATATGGGGCTCAAATTGCATTAGAAAGCGGGTTATTAGGATTAATTTCAATTATTATTTTATCTACATACTGTCTTTGTCAAATTAGAGTAAATTCAAATACTAACTGCTTTTATAGTTCAGTTTTAGTCATTTCTATATTTCAAATTCTATTTTTCAGTACAACAACAGTTACTGCACCTTGGTTAATGCTTGCTCTTTCACTATATGCTTTAAAACGGTTGAATTTTAGATGAATATTTTTTACGATTATTGGTGCTTATTTGTGATTCCATTTCTTTATGGAATGATGTTATTTATAGAGTTTATATCACAGTATAGTCGTGTTGCTGGATATTTTATTGATAAAAATGCAATTGCATATTCACTACAAAACACAACATTCACTTTAACCCGTTTTTTCTCTGTATTATTAATGCCTCTCATTGGTTTCATGGTTGATAAAAATTATCAACCTAGTATTTTTTTATTATGTGTCATAATATCTTTCTATTTTGTATTCATTCTTGGCTCCTTAGTATTTTTCTTAAGAAGAAGAATATGCTACTTCTATATCGGTTTTATTGAAAAATACGTTTCTGGTTATGGTTTAATAAAATCTTTTTTTAAATCTTTTCACTTAAATAAAAATTATGATATCTCAGAATTAAATCATTATAAAATAGATATAAAATATTTTTTTATTTCTGTTTTTATCTATGCCATTCATGCATTAGGTGTTTTTGTAACATTTTATTTTGCTTTAATATCTCCAGAGAATAAAATAATGATTACTCAGACATCGGGTATAATTAATGCTTTTGCAACTTTACTTTTAACATTTAAGATTGATCCTGCTTTATCCGTTGCAATAGAGAAAAGAACTAATTTTATATCTTCTTTTATGTCTATATTTTATGCTCGTTTATTTGTTTTCTTTTTTGTAGCACCATTCATATTCTTTATTATTTATAAGGTATTCCAATAAAATGAAATTTTCAATAATTGTTCCTCTGTATAATAAAGAGTTATATATTAATAAAACCATAAATTCAGTATTGAATCAAACCTATCAAAACTTTGAAATTATTATTGTAGATGATGGCTCAACTGATAATAGCCTTTTTATAGCTAAAAATATTTTAGATCCTCGTATAATCATTATCGAACAAGAAAATGCCGGTGTTTCTGTTGCCAGAAACACTGGAATAAAACATTCCTCTGGCGATTTTTTAGTTTTTTTAGATGCTGATGATATTTATTTACCAAATGCACTTGAGCATTTTAATAATCTAATAAATACTTATCCTAAAAATAACTTTTTCTGTACAAATTATTATCGAGTAGATGAAAAAAATCGAAAAAAAGCCATTGATGTTGATAAAATATTAGGACATGATTATACACATTCTGTTATAAATAATTTTTTCTATATTGCAGCATTTCACCCAGGATCATTCCCATGCTGTGTATCTACTTTTTGTATAAAAAGAAAAGCATTATTAGAAAAAAATATTTTTTTCCCTAGTGGCATTACACATACTGAAGATATTTACTTCTGCTCACTACTTGCTATAAACTTTCAAACAGTTTTCTCAAGAGAATGTATTTATGAATATTATATTAATAATATAGGAAACTCTAGAAACACACGACCAACCAATGAACGCTATATTATCACAGAGTTAAAAAAAATAGTTAACAAAGACAAATGGATAAAGTTTTTTATTACAAAAAATATTATTCATTTAATATATAATTGCCTAGAACTTGGTAGTTATCATGACTATAAAAAACATAAAGCAGATCCATATTTCAAATATAAGAATACTATTGGAAGTTATAAATTACACTTTTTCATATTGAAAATTTTACCTTACCCATTAGCTAAGATTTTATATTCCTATAAAAAAAAATAAAGTAAGATGTTAATATCTTAAATAAGAGAAACTATGAAAATCACCATCTCCGGTACCGGCTATGTCGGTCTATCTAACGGAATACTTCTTTCCCAAAAAAACAAAGTTGTTGCGTTAGATATCAATAAAGAAAAAGTTGAATTACTGAACAAAAAAATCTCTCCAATTACAGACAAAGAAATTGAAGAGTTTTTAGCAACCAAAGAGCTCGACTTTACAGCAACATTAGATAAAGAATTCGCTTATAAAGATGCTGAGTTCGTTATCATTGCAACCCCAACCGATTACGATCCTAAAACAAACTACTTCAATACCTCTTCTGTAGAGTCTGTGATCCGTGATGTTTTAGAATATAATCCAAACACGACAATGATTATTAAATCAACCATTCCTGTTGGTTTTACAAAAGAAATGAGAGAAAAATATAATACGAATAATATTATCTTTTCTCCTGAATTCTTACGTGAAGGTCGTGCGCTTTACGATAACTTATACCCTTCTCGTATTGTGATTGGTGAACAATCAGAAAGAGCACAAAAATTTGCGGACCTTTTACAACAAGGCGCATTAAAGAAAGATATTGATGTTCTTTTTACAGACTCAACAGAAGCAGAAGCAATTAAATTATTCGCAAACACTTATTTAGCGCTACGTGTTGCTTACTTTAATGAATTAGATAGCTATGCCGAATCTTATGGTCTGAACTCAAAACAAATTATTGAGGGTGTCTGCTTAGATCCTCGTATCGGTAATCATTACAATAACCCATCATTCGGTTATGGCGGTTACTGCTTACCAAAAGACACTAAACAACTATTAGCAAACTACGATTCTGTTCCTAATAATATTATTAGTGCAATCGTAGAAGCTAACCGCACACGTAAAGACTTTATTGCAGACTCTATTATTGCAAAATCACCAAAAGTCGTCGGTGTGTATCGTTTAATTATGAAGTCGGGTTCTGATAATTTCCGTTCTTCTTCTATCCAAGGCATTATGAAACGTATTAAGGCCAAAGGGATTGAAGTGGTAATTTATGAGCCAGAGATGAAAGAAGAAACTTTCTTTAACTCAAGATTAGTTCGTGATTTAAATGAGTTTAAATCAATCTCTGATGTGATTATTACAAACAGAATGGCATCTGCACTAAACGATGTTGAAGAAAAAGTTTATACTCGTGATCTCTTTGGTAACGATTAAACCTATTTTTTATGCTCAATATCGTCTTATTTGAACCCGAAATTCCACCGAATACGGGTAATATTATCCGCCTGTGTGCTAACACAGGCTTTCATCTTCATTTGATCCAACCTTTGGGTTTTACTTGGGATGATAAACGCCTACGTCGCGCAGGGCTTGATTATCGTGAATTTGCTGATATTAAACAGCACCACGATTACTATGCTTTTTTAGAAAGTGAAGGTTTAAACCCAGATAATGCACAATCACCGACAGGTGCGCGTGTATTTGCGTTAACGACAAAAGGTACACCAGCACATAGCAATGTGAGCTATCAAGATGGAGATTATCTCCTTTTTGGACCTGAAACCCGTGGGTTACCGCCTTATGTATTGGATAATATGCCAACACAGCAGAAAATCAGAGTTCCAATGCTTGCTGATAGTCGCAGTATGAACCTATCAAACACCGTTGCTGTTGTGGTTTTTGAGGCATGGCGTCAACTCGGTTATCCTGGTGCATTGCTAAGAGACTGAAATTAAAAAGCGCTGATCATAAATAATGACTAGCGCTTTTTTTATTTCAAACAGCTAAAAATTTAATTTATGACTCTGATAATTGTCTGATTTCGGCAACAACTTTTGTAATATACCGACACTCTTCTCCCACATCCTTTAATACTAATGCGTGAGCACCAATTACTGCATTATCACCAATCTCTATCTCACCACCGATAATCGAAGAATTACAACCAATATAAACATGGTTGCCAACTCGAATATCTGCTTTGCCATCCTTTTCTTTTACTCCAATGGTCACACCTTGCATTAAGGTTACGTTCTCACCTAATTGGCAGTAATTAGTCAGTACAATCCCGATTGGATGTGGTAACGAAAGGCCTTTACCTATGCGAGTTCTTAATGAGATATCGTTACAATATTTACGATTGTTTTTAGCACCAATACGAATGCCTAATTTTTTAAGAAAACGATTTTTAGAAAAATAAAAGAATTGGGCGACACGCCACCAAAATAGGTAACGTGAACGTTGGCAAAAAAAGACACGGTGAAAAAGACGTATCCAACTAAAAGGCTTGTTATCGCCAATATACTCGGCGTGTAAGCAAGCCTTAAGTTCAGAAAGTGTAACTTCTGCTAATGCCATTAAATGCCATCACCACATTCAAAACCCGGCACCACACCATTAAAGTGTTGATCCATATCGAATGAAGGCTTGTCACTGGTAGGTTTACCGACAATGCGAGCAGGAACGCCAGCAACGGTAGTGTGTGCAGGAACTTCATGTAAAACGACTGATCCCGCACCAATTTTGGCACCGCGACCAATCTCAATATTACCAAGGATTTTAGCACCCGCACCAATCATCACACCTTCACGGACTTTAGGGTGACGATCTCCCCCTGTTTTACCTGTCCCGCCTAAAGTGACAGACTGTAGGATTGAGACATCGTTCTCAACAACTGCTGTTTCACCAATCACAATACCTGTTGCGTGATCAAGCATAATACCGTGGCCAATGCGCGCAGCAGGGTGAATATCGACACCAAAGGTCACAGAAATTTGATTTTGCAGATAAACAGCAAGGGCTTTGCGATCTTGGTTCCACAACCAGTGAGCTATACGATAAGCTTGTAAGGCATGAAAGCCTTTTAAATAAAGCAGTGGTGTTGAGTATTTATCAACAGCCGGATCACGCAAGCGAACCGCTGAAATATCATAAGCAGCACATTCAATCATCGAGGCATCGCTACGATATGCTTCTTCAACAATTTCACGAACAGCAATCGCAGGCATAGTCTGAGTCGCTAATTTATTCGCCAGCATATAACTTAAGGCACTACCTAAGTTTTCATGCTTGAGTAATGTCGCATGGAAGAAGCTCGCCAAAATAGGCTCACAATCCGCCAAACATTTAGCTTCACCTTTAATATGATCCCAGACTTTTTTTAGTTCTTCTAGCGACATGCTCACTCTCATTCTTTTACATTGAAGCCTAAGTAAAAACTTAGGCTTCTTATGTTTAAAACCAAAACTGATGCCTTAAGCAACTATCTAAAATAGACTTAGAATAGATTACTGTCTATCTCATCTTTAGTGGCTCTACCTAATAAAGATAATGCCGCTTCTTTCGCGTCTTTATGCTGATATAAAATTTGGTAGATCTGCTCAGTAATAGGCATTTCAACACCAACTTGTTCTGCTAATGCGCGGACTTCCTTGGTATTGCGATAGCCCTCAACTACTTGACCTATTTTTTCTTGTGCCGTATCAACATCAAGCCCTTGACCTAACATCATGCCAAACCGACGATTACGAGATTGGTTATCGGTACAGGTTAAAACTAAATCCCCCAACCCCGCCATTCCCATAAACGTTGCGGCATCTGCACCTAATGCTTTACCTAAACGACTCATTTCAGCAAGGCCACGAGTAATTAGTGCTGTACGTGCGTTCGCACCAAACCCCATACCATCAGACATACCTGCGCCAATAGCAATCACGTTTTTTACCGCGCCACCTAATTGCACACCGATAAAGTCAGGATTTTTATACACACGAAAACTTTTACCACAATGGAACAACTGTTGTAACTCTTCAGAAAAGGTGTTGTCCGTTGATGCAACAGAAATCGCAGTAGGCAGACCTGCAGCAAGTTCTTTGGCAAAAGTAGGGCCAGATAAAACTGCAAGCGGGATTTCATTACCTAATACTTCACGCGCTACATCTTGCAATAAGCGACCAGTATGAGCCTCAAGTCCTTTTGTCGCCCAAACAACACGTGCATCCTGACGTAAAAAGGGTTTGATCTGCTGTAATACGTCACCAAAAACATGGCTTGGGATCACAACCAGAATATTACGGCTGGCTTCAATGGCTTTTTGCAAAGAAGCTTCCATGTATAAACTATCAGGAAAGGAAACATCGGGCAGAAATGCCTGATTACAGCGTGCTTGTTCTAACGCCGCAACATGCTCAGGATCATGACCCCAAAGCACAACATCATGGCCATTGCGCGCTAAGGTAATCGCTAAAGCGGTGCCGTATGAACCGGCACCGATAACTGTCATAGAAGCGTTCATTAAGCTTCTTCAGCCCCTTCATTAGCTGCATCAGTTTGTTGCTGTTGTAAATAGTTCATAAACAACGCATCAAAGTTAACTGGTGCTAAGTTCAGTTGTGGGAAAGTACCACGGCTGACTAAGTTAGTGATACATTCACGAGCATAAGGGAACAGAACGTTAGGGCAATATGCACCTAAGCAATGTGCTAATTGAGTGCCTTCAATGCCTTCAACAGTGAAGATACCCGCTTGTTGCACTTCACACAGGAATGCAGTCTCGTTATCCATAGTTGCAGTTACAGTGACACGCAAAATAACTTCATACACGTTTTCAGCTAAAGTATTAGAAGATGTATCTAGATCTAATTTAACTTCTGGTTGCCACTCTTTTTGGAAAACTTGTGGAGCATTAGGCGCTTCAAAAGAGATATCTTTTGTATAGATACGCTGAATTTGAAAAGTCATCTCTTGGTTTTGCTGTTCTGACATAATAATCTTACCTTTTTATATCCTTATTAATTGAATAGCAGTAAGTATAGAACTCAATCTGCTCGCTCGTTATTTTTTACCCTTAGCCAGTGGTAAATTTTCACCACTCCAGCCTGAAAGACCATCTTTTAAGATAAAGACTTTTTCAAAACCGAGTTTAATTAGGCTTTCAGCAGGTTTTGCACCTTCAATGCCTGACGGTGATACAACAATAACTGGCTGTGATTTATATTTCTCCAGCTCAGCAATATTATTATTTTTGATTTCAGAAGGCGTTAAATTGATAGAATCAATGATGTGTCCTTTACGGAATTCATCACGGCTACGGATATCAACACATACCGCATTCTCTTTATTTATCAAAGAAATCGCTTCTGTACGGGAAATATTTTTCGTCTTAGAAAAAAGCCCTTTAAAGGTCAATACAATGACCGCCACCAGCAGCGCAACCCAAACAAAACTTAACAGGGTGTGCCGGTTGAAAAATTGCATTACTTCTTGCAGCATAGGATGCAATCACTCTCGTTAGTTAAAAATAGTATCAAAGAGCCAAAGTATACCTTTGTCATGGCGCAATTACAGCCTATTCCTGCGTTTCTCTTTCAGTTTTTGCGGAAAGTTTCTCAACAATCATTTTTTTTATTGACGGATTTATGTACCATTAGCACCGGATTTATGAAAAATGATGAATTAAAAAGGTCACCCCTTTTTACTCTACAAGATCCCTCTTCAGGCAAGCTATTAATAAATCAGCATCCCTTATAATGGCTATTTACGTAGAAATTACCCTTTGCGTAAAATTCATACCTGTCTGAGAAACAACAATCTGTTATTTATTTAAAAGTATTGAGAACACGAGCATGTCGCAAACAAATCAAGTGCCTAAAATTGGATTCGTTTCATTAGGTTGTCCTAAAAATTTAGTGGACTCTGAACGTATCCTAACCGAACTGCGCACAGAAGGTTATCAAGTTGTTCCTACCTATAATGATGCTGATTTAGTCATCGTCAACACCTGTGGGTTTATTGACAGCGCAGTACAAGAATCACTAGAAGCAATAGGTGAAGCACTCGATGAAAACGGTAAAGTCATTGTTACCGGTTGTTTAGGTGCAAAAGAGAATCAAATTCGTGAAGTGCACCCAAAGGTACTCGAAATCACAGGGCCTCATAGTTATGAACAAGTTTTATCACATATTCATCACTATGTGCCAAAACCTGATCACAACCCTTTTATCAGCCTTGTACCCGAACAAGGTGTCAAGTTAACACCTCGCCATTACGCCTATTTGAAAATTTCTGAAGGTTGTAATCATCGTTGTACGTTCTGCATCATCCCATCCATGCGTGGTGATTTAGATAGTCGCCCAATTGGTGAAGTATTAAATGAAGCCAAAAGATTAGTCAACGCAGGGGTAAAAGAATTACTGGTTATCTCACAAGATACGTCTGCTTATGGTGTTGATACTAAGCACCAAACAGGGTTTTGGGATGGAATGCCAGTTAAAACCAGTATGGTGAGTTTATGCGAACAGCTCGCAAAATTAGGGATTTGGGTTCGCTTGCATTATGTTTACCCATACCCACATGTTGATGATGTTATTCCTTTAATGGCTGAAGGCAAAATTTTGCCTTATTTAGATATTCCATTACAGCACGCAAGCCCGAAAGTTTTAAAACTAATGAAGCGCCCTGGCTCCGTTGAGCGCACCTTAGAGCGTGTAAAACGCTGGCGTGAAATTTGTCCTGAATTAACCTTACGTTCTACTTTTATTGTTGGTTTTCCGGGTGAAACAGAAGAAGATTTCCAAATGTTATTGGATTTTCTCACCGAAGCACGTTTAGATCGTGTAGGTTGCTTTAAATACAGCCCTGTTGATGGCGCGAAAGCGAATGAATTAGCCGATCAAGTACCTGAAGAAGTAAAAGAAGAACGCTATCACCGTTTTATGAAACTACAACAACAAATTTCGACTGAACGCTTACAAGAGAAAATTGGCAAAGTGCTACTTGTGATGATTGATGAAGTCGATGAAGAAGGCGCTATTGGTCGAAGTATGGCTGATGCACCTGAAATTGATGGTGCAGTTTACCTTAACGAGCAGTTTGATGTAGAGCCAGGACAAATCGTTCGTGTTCTTATTGAACACGCAGATGAATATGACCTTTGGGGTACTATCGTCGAATAATTTCTCTCGTGGACAGCGTGATATTTTATTGCGCTGTCACACGGATTGCCTCTTTTTTCCTCTCTCCTTCTATTATTGCTTTATAATCTCTTATTAATTGAATAGATTACCTGTTAGGTATTATCTGAAATTTCGGCTTTATTTCATGTTAGCTGGTCAGTTGTTTTGTGGCATGAAATAATCTTACAAACTGTTATGAAAGGTACGTTGGTCAGATGGCAGAGAAAATGGATCTTCAAAAAAAAACACATCAGTCTTATCGTGTATTTTCTTTACCGTTAATCACGTTGCTTATTAGTACCACTCTATTTTCAGCCACTCCTGTTTTTGCCAATTCATTAACAGATAATCGCAATCAACTAAAAGATCTACAAACCACGATTGCGGAAAAAGAAAAACAAGTTCAAGAACAACAAAAACAACGAACTGCGCTTCTTAATCAATTAAAAACACAAGAGACACAAATCTCTAATGCAGGTCGTTCAGTGCATGAAACTCAAAGTCGCTTACAAACTTTAGGTAAAGAGATCAAAACAATTACCGCGAATATTGCACGCCTACAAAAACAATATCATTCACAACAAGCGTTATTAGCCCGTCAAATGGACGCCGCTTATCGTCAGGGTAAACACCAAGGTATTGAACTCTTATTTCGTGGTGAAGAGGGTCAGCGTGAAGAGCGTATTTTGGCGTATTACAGCTATATCAATGATGCACGAAAAGAGACAATGGCCGAACTGGCTCAAACATCAAAAGAACTGGAAGCGGAAAAAACCGCGCAGCAAGCAAAACAAAACGAACAAAAACAAGTCTTAACTAAACAGCAGCAAGAAAAACAAAAGCTTGATAACGCATTAGCGGCTCGACAAAAAACACTAACTCAACTTGAATCCACCTTAAAAGCGGATCAGAAAAACTTAGCCACTATGCGAGCTAACGAAGCCCAATTAAGAAATAAAATCGCACAAGCAGAGCGAGAAGCTAAAGCCCGCGCAGAGCGAGAGGCTCGAGAGGCTGCCCGCATTGCCGCTAAACAACGTGAAGCCCAACAGCGAGGTTCAACCTATAAACCAACGGCTGAAGAGCAATCATTGATGTCACGTACAGGTGGTTTAGGCAAACCCGCAGGACAAGCAATTTGGCCAATTAGAGGCTCTTTATTACACCGTTTTGGTGAATCTATTTCTGGCTCTGGTGAATTGCGTTGGAAAGGAATTGTTATACCTGCAGCCCAAGGCACTGAGGTAAAAGCGATTGCTGATGGTCGTGTATTACTTGCAGATTGGCTTCAAGGTTATGGTTTGGTTGTCGTGGTTGAACACGGAAAAGGTGATATGAGCCTTTACGGTTATAACCAAAGTGCTTTAGTAAATGTCGGTCAGCAAGTAAAAGCAGGCCAATCTATTGCTTTAGTCGGTAATAGTGGTGGACAAGAGCGTTCAGCACTCTATTTTGAAATTAGACGTCAAGGAAAAGCAGTGAACCCTGTTCCTTGGCTTGGGAGGTAGGTTTGAAATTACTTGGCACATTACAACGCAAGAGTGCTTTTTTACTTAGTTTAATGTTGCTAAGTCTGGTTGTGAGTACACCTGCATTTGCGGCCAAATTAGCCATTGTGATTGATGATTTTGGTTATCGTAAAAAAGAAGATAACCAAATTTTACAACTTCCAACTGCGGTTTCTATTGCCATTTTGCCTGACTCACCTCATGGTAAAGAAGTGGCGAATAAAGCCCATGCACAAGGGCGGGAAATTCTCATCCATATGCCCATGGCTCCTATCAGTAAACAGCCTTTAGAGCGTGATACCCTAAAACCGTCAATGGATCAGGCTGAAATTAATCGCATTATTCAACATGCTATTAATAATGTGCCTTACGCCGTCGGTATGAATAACCATATGGGCAGTGCAATGACATCAGATAGACAAGCGATGGATAGAGTCATTAAAGCGCTTAATCACTCAAACCTCTATTTTTTAGATAGCGTAACCATTGGTAATACACAAGCTGCCATTGCAGCTAAAGCCGCGGGTGTTCCCTCTTTGCGTCGTCATGTTTTTCTCGATAACGTGCAAACAGAAGCTGAGACTCGCCAACAACTTGCTCGTGCAATTGCTTTAGCGCGAAAAAATGGCTCAGCCATCGCTATTGGACACCCTCATCCTTCTACCGTCAGAGCATTGCAACAACAACTGCCTTTACTCCCAGCGGATATTCAACTAGTCGCACCAAGTAGTCTATTAAAACCACAAATAGAAAAACCAGCACAGCCCGAACCACCAAAAGTTGTACCACCTACAGAACAACCGCAAGAGCCAAAACCTGCCACATGGTTAAAACCCGCACAAGATGCGATTATTTCGATGAAGAAAAGTACGCTGATTAATACGTTATCCAATGGATTTGGCTCATCAGAAAAAAAGAATTTACCCAACCCACCTAATCCTAATTCAATGGGTGAAATTGAAAAGTAATGCAATAAAAAAGAGCCTTGAAAGGCTCTTTTTTGGCTTAATAAGCACTCATTACTGCCAATCTAAAATCACTTTACCTGATTGACCTGAACGCATGATATCAAAGCCTTTCTGGAATTCATCAATTGAGAATTGATGAGTAATAATTGGAGTAAGATCAAGACCAGACTGGATAAGCGCGGCCATTTTGTACCACGTTTCAAACATTTCACGACCATAGATACCTTTAATAAACAGCCCTTTAAAGATAACTTGTCCCCAATCAATTGCCATATCCGAAGGTGGAATACCTAAAAGGGCAATACGGCCACCATGATTCATGGTATTAAGCATAGTACGAAACGCTGGAGGTGCCCCAGACATCTCTAATCCCACATCAAAACCTTCTGTCATGCCTAATTCTTTCATAACATCGATTAGGTTTTCTTTGCTAACATTAACAGCTCGGGTAACACCCATTTTTTTCGCGAGATCAAGACGATATTCATTAACATCAGTGATCACCACATGGCGAGCACCTACATGTTTACAAATTGCAGCAGCCATAATTCCAATGGGGCCAGCGCCAGAAACCAGCACATCTTCACCCACTAAATCAAAAGATAATGCGGTATGTACAGCATTACCAAAAGGATCAAAAATAGCGGCTAATTCATCAGGAATGTTGTCTGGAATTTTAAACGCATTAAAAGCTGGAATAACCAGATATTCAGCGAAGCAGCCTGGACGGTTTACACCAACACCAATAGTATTACGGCATAAATGAGTGCGACCACCACGACAATTACGACAATGCCCACAAGTGATATGCCCTTCACCCGAGACACGATCACCAATATTAAAGCCTTTAACTTCTTGCCCTATCGCAACAATCTCACCGATATATTCATGGCCAACGACCATAGGCACAGGAATTGTTTTTTGTGACCACTCGTCCCAGTTATAAATATGAACATCAGTGCCACAAATCGCTGTTTTACGAATTTTGATCATCACATCGTTATGACCAAGTTCAGGTACTGGAACATCGGTCATCCAAATACCTTCTTGTGCTTTTAATTTTGACAATGCTTTCATATGGGAGCCTTATGCAATCACATTAAGTTGTTTACCAATTTTAATAAATGCCGCCACTGCCCGTTCAATTTGCTCTGGAGTATGTGCAGCCGACATTTGCGTACGTATACGTGCTTGCCCTTGTGGTACAACAGGATAGAAGAACCCTGTGACATAAATCCCTTCATCAAGTAAACGAGTTGCAAATTCTTGCGCTAATTTAGCTTCACCTAACATCACTGGAATAATCGCGTGATCGGCACCTGCCAATGTAAAACCTGCGGCACTCATTTTTTCACGGAAAAGTGAGGCATTGCGCCATAAACGATCACGAATTTCATCACCTGATTTCAACATCTCTAATACGGCAATAGAGGCTGAAACAATGGCAGGTGCTAATGAATTGGAGAATAAATAAGGGCGAGAACGTTGACGTAACCACTCGACCACTTCTTTACGAGCCGCTGTATAACCACCAGAGGCACCACCTAGCGCTTTACCTAAAGTGCCTGTGATAATGTCAACTCTTCCCATTACATCGCAATATTCATGAGTGCCCCGACCTTGCGCTCCCACAAAACCCACGGCATGAGAATCATCAACCATCACTAATGCACCAAATTCATCTGCTAAATCACAAATAGATTTGAGATCGGCGATCACGCCATCCATTGAAAACACACCATCAGTAGCGATCATGATATGGCGAGCATTATCTGCTTTGGCTTTTTCGAGTTGTATGCGCAGTTCGGCCATATCGTTATTGGCATAGCGATAGCGTTTAGCTTTGCATAAACGCACACCATCAATAATAGACGCATGGTTTAAGGCATCAGAAATAATGGCATCTTCTGGGCCCATTAGTGTTTCAAATAGTCCACCATTGGCATCAAAGCAAGATGAATACAAAATGGCATCTTCCATACCCAAAAATTCAGCAATTTTATTTTCTAATGTTTTATGTGAATCTTGAGTACCACAAATAAAACGGACAGATGCCATACCAAACCCGTGGCTATCCATACCTGCTTTTGCGGCTTCAATCAGCTTGGGATGATTTGCTAAACCTAGATAGTTGTTAGCACAGAAGTTAATAACATGGCTTCCGTCAGCAACGGCGATATCAGCACTTTGTGAAGAGGTGATGATGCGCTCATTTTTAAAGAGGCCATCTTGACGAGTTTGTTCGAGTTGTTGATTAATTTGTTGATAAAATGCGGGAGTAGACATACTTTCTCCTAAGACAGCAAGCTGAAAAGCGAAACATAAATATTTTGACTATAATATAGTCAGCTTTGTTTCTTATTCTATGCCTTTGTTCTATTAAAAACGACAAATGTAAATAAATAATGTTATTTATGTAATTAAGATCACTAATACACACTGCATTTTTTGAGAATTTCAGTCTGTTGTTCCGTGATGAATACTACCGTTAACGCTGTTCAGTGTTATTATAGACCTAGAGCTAATTTTAAGATTTTTATATGAAGGGGTAGCCACATGATTATCGTCACGGGCGGTGCAGGTTTTATCGGCAGCAATATTGTTAAAGCGTTAAATGATGAAGGTTATACCGATATTTTGGTTGTTGATAACCTCAAAGATGGCACCAAATTCGTTAATTTAGTTGATCTCAATATCACTGATTATATGGATAAGGAAGATTTTATTGCGAGTGTTGTTGCTGGTGATGATTTTGGTGATATCGATGCTGTTTTCCATGAAGGTGCTTGCTCTTCTACCACTGAGTGGGATGGCAAATATATGATGGATAACAACTATCAATATTCTAAAGAGCTACTTCATTTTTGTCTTGAGCGCCAAATTCCTTTCTTATATGCCTCTTCTGCTGCAACTTATGGCGGTCGCACTGATAATTTTATCGAAGAGAGAAAATATGAAGCACCTTTAAATGTCTACGGTTATTCAAAATTCTTATTTGATGAATATGTACGCCAGATTTTACCTGAAGCAGATTCGATGATTTGTGGCTTCCGTTATTTTAATGTTTATGGCCCACGTGAAGGTCATAAAGGCGGTATGGCAAGTGTCGCATTCCATTTAAATAACCAAGTCAATGCCGGTCAAAATCCCAAATTATTCGAAGGTAGTGAAACCTTCCAACGTGACTTTATTTATGTTGGCGATGTGGCAGCGGTTAATTTATGGTTCTGGCGTAATAATGTATCCGGTATTTTTAACTGTGGTACGGGTCGAGCTGAATCATTCCAAGCTGTTGCCGATGCCGTTATTGCTCATCATAAAGATAAAGATCTCTCTATTGAACATATTGAATTCCCTGAGAAATTGAAAGGTCGTTACCAAGCATTTACTCAAGCTGATCTAACAAATTTACGTAAAGCAGGTTATTCCGCACCTTTTAAAACAGTTGCCGAAGGTGTAGAGCTTTATATGCAATGGTTAAATCAAGGTAAGTAATCACTGTTTATGAAAATCTTTGTGGTAGGGCCGTCATGGGTCGGGGATATGATGATGTCCCAAAGTCTTTATCGTACATTGAAAGCATTACATCCGGCGGCAACCATTGATGTAATGGCACCTGCATGGTGTCGTCCATTACTCGAAAAAATGCCAGAAGTTGATAATGCAATCCCAATGCCATTAGGGCACGGTGCTTTAGCCATTGGTGAACGTCGTCGTTTAGGAAAACAATTAAGAGAGAATGGTTATACTCACGCTTATGTATTACCCAACTCGTTTAAGTCTGCATTAGTCCCTTTCTTTGCAGATATTCCTAAACGCACTGGATGGCGTGGGGAAATGCGTTATGGGCTATTAAATGATTTACGACCTTTAGATAAAGACGCATTTCCTTTAATGGTTGAACGCTACGTTGCGCTAGCTTATGACAAGCAAAAAGTCCAAAAAGCGGCTGATTTACCTCAACCTCTGCTTTGGCCTAAGTTATCAGTAGCCGAGAGTGATGTCTCTACCACATTGCATCAATTTTCATTATCTACTCAGCGTCCTGCTATTGGTTTTTGCCCAGGCGCTGAATTTGGCCCTGCTAAACGTTGGCCTCATTACCATTACGCAGCTTTAGCACAGAAACTCATTGAGCAAGGTTATCAAATCTTCTTATTTGGTTCTCAAAAAGATAAAGAAGCAGGCGAAGAAATAAAACAAACCTTAACGTCAGAAGCACGTGAAGCATGTTTTAATCTTGCTGGCGAAACCAGTCTTGAGCAGGCGGTTAATTTAATTGCCTCTTGTAAAGCAATCATCAGTAATGACTCTGGTTTAATGCACATTGCTGCTGCGTTAGAACGTCCGTTAGTAGCACTTTATGGCCCAAGTAGCCCTGACTTTACGCCACCGTTATCACATAAAGCGCGCGTGATCCGTTTAATTACTGGTTATCACAAAGTACGTAAAGGGGATGCAGAACAAGGCTATCACCAAAGCTTAATTGATATTCAGCCAGAAAAAGTCTTTGCAGAGCTTGAAAATTTACTGTCAACGGAGCCATCAGCGTGAAGCGGGTATTAATCGTTAAAACCTCTTCTATGGGGGATGTTTTACATACGTTGCCTGCATTAACTGATGCAATAAATGTTTATCCTGATATTCGTTTTGATTGGGTAGTCGAAGAAGGTTTTGCACAGATCCCTAGCTGGCACCAAGCCGTTGATACGGTTATTCCTGTGGCGATACGCCGTTGGCGAAAAAACTGGTTTAGTGCGCCTATTCGCGCAGAGCGCGCACAATTTCGTCGCACTATTCAAGCTCATCATTATGATGCCGTTATTGATGCACAAGGATTACTGAAAAGTGCATTCTTAGTGACTCGATACGCCAAAGGAATAAAACATGGTTATTCCCGCCAATGTGCCCGTGAGCCATTAGCTAGCTTTTTTTACAACGTTCGCCATGACGTCAGTAAAAAAATGCATGCCGTTGAGCGAATTCGCCAGCTATTTGCACTAAGCTTAAATTATCCGATCCCACAATCTCAGGGTGATTATGGGATTGCACAGCATTTTCTCTCACTTCCATCCTTTGATGAACGCCCTTATTTGGTATTCTTGCATGCAACTACGCGTGATGAGAAACATTGGCCAGAATCCCATTGGAGAGAATTAATCGCCTTACTCGCAGATTCTGGAGTACGCATTAAATTGCCTTGGGGTGCAGAGCATGAACACCAACGAGCCATTCGCCTAGCAAAAGATTTTGACTACGTTGATGTGCTGCCAAAAATGTCGCTAGCCCAAGTGGCTCAGGTTATTGCTGGTGCTAAAAGTGTGGTGTCTGTCGATACCGGATTAAGCCATTTAACGGCCGCATTAGATAAACCCAATATCACCCTATTTGGCCCCACCGATCCCGGTTTAATCGGCGGTTATGGTAAAGCCCAAACGGCTATAAAAGCAGAAGGCGGGGATATTGGGGAGATAAGTGCACAACAAATATTCACTCTGTTAACTTAAAATATAAGCTACTTGGTTTAATTAAATGAAAAAATTATCGATCATTGTCAATATTAAAGATTTAGAACATGTTATCTCTAGGTGTTTAGAAAGTATTGAAGCGTCATTAGAATTTTATCCTAATTCCGAATATGAGATATTAATGATTGATGATAACTCAACAGATAATACGCCTGAAATACTTAAAAGTTTTGAAAGAAAAAATCCTTCTTTTAAATATATTAGAACGACTTTTTGTAATTTAGGTAAGGCAAGAAAATATGCAATCACCCAATGTACTGGTGATTATATTACTTTTATTGATGGTGATGATTTTATTGCTACTGTTGATTTTTCCAAATTAACTCCAATTTTAGATAAACAGCCTGATATCATCATTACAGGATTAAACGAAGTATTTAAAAAAGACGATGAAATAATTAAAACCACACTTGGAGCACCCTTCTTTCTAAATAGAAATCAAGCAATCACTGATTTTTTAATTCATAAAAAATATCAAGCTCATTTATGTGGTAAATTTTTTAAAAGTGAAATTTTAAAATCAATTGATTATCCAGAAGTCTATTGTTATGAGGATGCTTTCGCTTTTCCAGATATACTAAACAAAAGTAATAGCATTGTGTATTTAGAAGAGAAGTTTTATAATTACATTAAAGATGATAATAGTTTATCTAATAGTATTAATACTAAAAAGATAGACCTAATGACTGAGGTCATATTGAAAATGTATCAAGTTTTTCCTAATAACTTTTATAATTTAATTAGTTGCCATGCTATTGAACATCTATTGAAATACAATACTCAGTTAAGTAATTCCAATAGATTAAAAAATCAAATAGAAAAAATAAAAACATTAAATTTTCTATTTGATTTTAATATTAGAACTAGTTTTAAAAAGAAATACCTTTTATATAAAATAAAAATTAATTAATTTTAATATGGTTTATGGTGCTATCAAATACTTCATCAACAGTAATATCACTCATCGTTTTGATAGTACCATCTATAGATATTCCATCCTTTTTAATCACTTTATGCAAATCAGGATCTTGATAAGGTCCCGTCCATTTTGGATCAGCAGTTACAAATAGACTAACTGTAGGTATTTGCAACGCTATTGCTAAATGTAGAGGTCCAGTATCACCAGTAACTAATACATCCATTATTTTTATCTGGCTGAGCAAATCAGGTAATGAAGTCTTGCCTACTAGATTTTCAATATTGTGATGGTATTTTTCTGGCAGTAATGCAAAAAACTCCTCGGGCAATTCTAATTCTCGAGGAGATCCTATTAATTTAATTTGTACTGATGGTTTACTATTAATAAGCTTCTGCGCTAATTCGGCAAAGTTTTTAACAGGCCATCTACGTTCTTGCGTTGATGCCCCCATCTGAAAACCAACAATATTCCCTTCACTTTTGGCTAATTGTTCTATTTCACACGGAAGTTCCATTCTTGTATCAGTACTATCGATCCCTAAATGATGAATAAGATTAAGTTTTGTTTGAATTATATGCCCCACTCCTGGCTGATATTCAGCAATAATCCATTTCTGAAACCATTTAGGAATAACATGAAAAGTATTACGTAAAATATACTGACAACCCGCCATAACAGCAAATAACACATCATAAGGAAGATGAGAATGGAGAATAACCGCTAATTCAGGTTTATATTTTTTTGCCTGTAATGCAATAGGGAGTAGATTTCTAATTTTATTATCCCAATAAACCACACTGTCTATTTGGTCATAGTTTTCAACTAATAATCTATTTTTTTCGCTGGAAACCAATGTGATATGTGCATCAGGATAATGTGCACGAATAGCTCTTATCGCGGGAGTATTAAACATAAAATCCCCCAGCGCTGTCGTAGAAAAAATAAGAATACTATTAAATTGAATATCAGATGAAAACGTATCTGTTTTTTTCATCTTTCCTAAAAGTGGGTTATAAATATTTAGGAAGTTATGTACCCATTTTAATTTCTTTAACTTCATCTTATTTTGCCTGCATCTTACTTTGATAGTACTCAGCCAACGTCATTCCCTGCACTTTGTCTGACAAGAAACTAAATAACGTTTCTAAATCGTGATATAACCCTTCAATATCTTTTTCAGTACGGAATGTAGGGCTACCACCCGGCATAAATTCAGATGAATGCAACATAAACTCAATATGAGAGTGGCCTTGAGCCAACGATTTTTCAGCAACATCAATCATCTGTTGGGCATTTCCGCCTTTAGGACGAAGCCAATTTACTGAAGGCGCTCGTTGCTTACCTCTTAACTTATCGTAGCCTTGCTTAACTTTATTCATTAAAGGCGAATGCTTATATTGAATACTCATTGGCACTTCTAGCAATGATGAATTACCCGACTTGGTAATATCTTCTAGATCCATAAAATAAGCATGGCTTGGAAAATGGGTATAATTTGTTCCACCCTCTTGTGCTGGATCGCCTTTTGTAAAACGCCAATCTACTTTAGGCGTGACAGAGCAATCGACTTGATAACCAAATTCAACCAAGAGTTGTGCATAAACCTCATTAAATGCCCAACGCCCCGCGCGATGACTTAACATTTTTGTTTGTAGTTTATCTTCAAGCAAATCAGTCATTAATGCGATTTTATCTCGCATTTGCGCTTTGGGGTATTCAATTAAATAAGGCTGATAGCGTAAATCATCATCAGTTAAAGGTGTTAATGGTGGGCTATTCCAAGCATGTAAGTGCATACCAATTTCACCCGTATTACGGGCAATAACATCACGAGCAAACTCAATATACGCCTCATCCATTACCATTTCATAGTTTGTTAACCAAACAGGTTTAAAATGAAAACGTTCACAAAGTTGCTGAAAACGAGGAAGAAAATGCGTATTTTGTGTGGTGATCTCACCTTCATTTTCCCAAAGATTATCACCTTCGGTATCTAATGTGATAATAAATGCTGGTTTAGTCATTGAAATACCTTACGCCTTCTTGAGAAATAAATTTAGCAATTTTATTGTTTAATGAGTGAAATATACTGATCAATCACTTCATTAATATCAAATTTTTGGTACATCTCAGGTGTGATTTTAGGTGGGGTAAAATAAACCAATCGCATCTTTTCTGCTAACGATGTTACATTTAGATCTGCTTTATAATTAGCAAGCTCACCTTCCATAATCTCACCAATACCACCGGGACAATTGGTACTCGCAATCGGTGTATTACAAATCAAAGATTCAACCAACACATTGCCTAAACCTTCGCTATCAGAGCTTAAAATAACCGCTTTTGCATCATTAATAACAGCAAATGGATTTGCTAAAAAACCAATTAAACTTACTTTATTTTCTAAATTAAGCTCTGCTATTTTATTTTTAATTTTAGTTGTCACTTCAGAAGAGCCTTGTCCTGCAATAAATAATTTACAAGGCAAATCCGCTAACGCAAATGCTTCTAATAATCTGTCATGCCGTTTAACTTCATGAAAACGACCAATATGTAGTAAATAATCTTGCCCTTGATAAGAATTACTTTCTAACGCTAAATTTCTAATTTCTTGAATATCAAACGGATTATAAATTGTTTTTAATTGTTGTGGTGATACTCCCACATTTTCGATCAAATCCTGCCCAGCCGCATTGGAAACCGTAATAATATTTTTTCCTTGATATACTTTTTGGATCTTTTTTTGTTTTAACCAACGAGAAAAACCTGTTTTATTACCTAAATAAGATTGGGAAAATATGCCATGAATGCAATACCATGTATTTTTATCTGCCAGCTCTTTAGATAAAGCGACTATTCTATCTGTCTTATGCAAATTTGAAACAACAAGCGATGGAATACCTTTACGTGCAAATAGTGATTTCAACGTATTATCCATCGACTTTGCTCGACGTTTCAGTTCTGTTTGTCGATGAAATAATCCACGGTAACTGTCTGCATCAATCAATAACTCAATATTAGCAGGGATCGAATAATCACACTTTTCAGCTAAAGAGAGTAACGTAACGGTATAACCACGCTGGCTTAAACCATGACAGAGCCTGATAGTGACATTTTCAGCACCACCACCCGGTAATCCATCAATAATAAAAAGGATATGTTCCTTCATAAACTAAGAACCTTTTGGTAAAGCCCAATCAGTTGTTGAGATAAATGCTCTGGCGTATAAGGCAATATCTTGTTTCGGGCAGCTTTAGACATTCTATTATCAAGATTATCGGCAGAAATTGTTTTTATTGCACTTACCATTGCCGAAATATCTAGCGCATCAGTGACAAAACCATTAACACCTTGCTCAATAAATTCAGAGCCACCACAAGTATAACTAGTGATCACGGGTAAACCACATGCCATTGCCTCTAAAACAACATTAGGAAAAGGATCATATAAAGTGGGTAACAATAAACCATCTGCCATTTGATATAAAGGTAAGGTGTCTTTTTGCACACCTAGAAAATGAACGCGATCATGACTTTTTAATTGATGAGCAAATTGCTGATATTTTTTCTGCTCTTTATCTTGTCCAACTACAATCAAATGTGCACTTGTACAACTAATTGCTTCTATGGCCGCTTTTAAGCCTTTGCGCTCAAATCCAGAGCCCACATAAATAAAACATTTTGCTTCAACAGGAATATGGTATTGCTGGCGTAATTGTTCGCGATAAAGCGCAGTCGCAGGGAAAAATCGCTGATTATCAATCGCATTATAAATTACGCTAATGCGCTCACTTTCAATACCAAAATCTTCCATCACTTCACGCTTTACCATTTCTGAATTACAGATAACGCGTTTTAGTTCTGGTGAATGATACATCTCTTTTTCAGCTTTCATTACATAGCGGTGATAACAACTATTAAGCAATAATTGACTACGTAATGGGCTTAAAACGCGTGAACGTTGTAATAACCATCGGTGATGAACACCGTCTCCTGCACGATAAATATCGCATCCTGCAATACGTTCATGACTTTGAACTAAATCGAACTTTTCTTTTTGCCAACATTGTCTTGCTGCTTGAGCAAAGCCTTTTTCACGGCTAATTCGCCCCCATTTTATTGGGTTGACAATATGAATATGCCACTGAGGTTGTACTGCACCAATCCATGAACGCGTGATCACATTAAGTTCTACAGCTTGATTATCTAATGCCTCAAGCGCTCGAGAAACAAATCGTTCTGCTCCCCCATCAGGTCGGTATTTTTGACGCACTATAGCCAATCGGAATGAATTCATTTTAGTTGTCCCCTTACGGCATTCAGTACATCTTCGACAGGTATTAAACTGAGATAACGCGTTTGTGTGTTGGTATTGACATCATCAGGATCAGGGAGTTCACCATAATTGCCTGCCCATAACACTTCGCCAATATGTTCCCATGGCGACCAATGAAATAATTTTGATGGCCCAAAGAGTGCAATAAGAGGCGTTTTAAGTGCTGCCGCCATATGCATGGGAACAGAATCAACCCCAATAAATAAACGAGCATGATCAATTAACGCAGCAAGTTGAGGTAAAGAGAGTTGTCCTGATAATGAAACCACACTGTTTGAAGTACACCCTTTAATAATGGTCTCTACCATCTCTTTTTCACGAACATCAGGCCCTGATGTTAAAATAATTTGGTGTCCATCATGCTGTAAGGCATCGATTAATTCAGACCACTTATTTTCATCCCAACATTTAAAAAACCAACGAGATGTCGGTTGGATAACAATATAAGATGTGAATACACCTTGAGATTTTAGCTTATCAATAACGCACTGTTTATCTTGTTCACTGTATGCCATTGATACTTGATTATCTATTTTAGGTAGCTGTAATGGTTGCAAGAGCGCTAAATTTTGCTCCACAATATGTTGAGTATAAACAGAGTCTAAAGGGATCAAATGAGTAAAGCATTTTTTCCAAAAAGGGCTTTGACGTTTATAAATATCATATCCGACACGAATTTTAGCCCCCGTAAAACGCGTTATTAATGCACTATTCCATTGATCGGCTAAGTTTATAACAACATCATAGTGTCTCTTTCTTAATTCAGTGAACAATTGCCACTCATGACGTAACCTTGCCAGCTTCCCTTCATTTTTCCATGCTTTATCTAGTGCAAAGATATGGTGAATGGAGGAAAAACTCTCAATCATTGGCATGGTTTCTTTATTGATTAAAACATCCACTTCAGCATTTGGAAAGTTAGCTTTTAATGTATTAATAACAGGGGTAATCAATAAAGTATCACCATGATGTCGTAACTTAATAATAAGAACCCGTTGTATTAACTTCATTTTTTCACTCATAACATTCCAAATGTACTTGAATAACTAGCAATGTGATTTGATTATAAAAAAAATTCTATCAAGTTTCCTGAATAAAGCCTGTTAAAATTAATAAAAAAGCATTATACCGTGTTGTTTATCGCCACAACGTTTGTTTTTACACACTTTCTACTGCACAGTGTGATACTATAAGCGTTCGTCCAGATAAGTGAATTTGATAGCATGTTGTTGCGTTTATATCAGGTACTTCTTTACCTTATTCAACCTCTGATTTGGTTACGTCTTTTATTACGTAGCCGTAAAGCACCCGCCTACCGAAAACGGTGGGGAGAGCGCTATGGCTTTTGCAAAGGCAAAGTCGTGCCTCAAGGGATATTATTGCATTCTGTATCTGTGGGTGAGACTCTCGCCGCAGTGCCACTTGTTCGCGCCCTTCGCCATCACTATCCTGATTTACCTATAACAGTCACTACCATGACTCCAACAGGTTCAGAACGTGTACGTTCTGCGTTTGGTGATGATGTTTACCATGTCTATCTTCCTTATGATTTACCAGGTTCAGTTAATCGTTTTCTTAAAACGGTCGATCCGAAATTGGTTATCATTATGGAAACAGAATTGTGGCCTAACCTAATTTCAAAACTGCATCAACGAAAGATCCCGTTGATTATTGCTAATGCACGTTTATCAGAACGCTCTGCCGCTGGTTATCAAAAATTAGGTAATTTTGTCAAAACGATGCTCCAAAAGATCACCTTAATCGCGGCTCAAAACCAAGAAGATGGCGAGCGTTTTATCGAATTAGGCCTTAAACGCTCACATTTGCATGTAACAGGCAGCCTGAAATTTGATATTTCTGTTACCCCTGAATTAGCTGCCAGAGCTGTTGCTTTACGTCGCCAATGGGCAGCTCACCGCCCTGTTTGGATAGCAACGAGCACGCATGAAGGTGAAGAGACCATTATTTTAGAGACACATAAAAAGCTTCTGACACAATTTCCACAACTTTTGTTAATTTTAGTGCCTCGACATCCTGAACGTTTTCCTAAAGCTGAGCAATTAACCCGCGAAGCAGGATTAAAGTACACATTACGTAGCACTGATGCTGTTCCCGATGCACAAACTCAAGTGGTTATTGGCGATACTATGGGCGAACTGATGTTGCTCTATGGTATTGCTGATTTAGCTTTTGTGGGAGGGAGTTTAGTCGAGCGAGGTGGTCATAACCCGTTAGAAGCAGCCGCTCACGCTATCCCTGTAATTATGGGGCCTCATACTTTTAATTTTAAAAATATCTGTGCCAAGCTTGATCAAGCTGAAGGGTTAATCACTGTCACGGACAGTCAATCAATGGCAACAGCGATCGCCTCACTGCTTAATGATGAAGACTATCGTCGTTATTATGGTCGTCATGCGGTTGAAGTACTTCATGAAAATCAAGGGGCATTACTGCGTTTACTCACCTTACTTTCCCCCTATCTTCCTCCCCGGAGTCACTAATGAGCCAGAGTAAGCGCCTTTCTGTGGTGATGATCAGTAAAAATGTCGCTGATGTCATTGGTGAATGCTTAGACTCTGTACAATGGGCGGATGAAATCATTGTGTTAGATTCGGGGAGTCAAGATGATACCTGCCGTATTGCAACAGAAAAAGGGGCAAAAGTCTTTGTAAACAGTGAGTGGCCAGGTTTTGGTAAACAGCGCCAATTAGCACAACAATATGCCACTGGTGATTATATTTTTATGATCGATAGTGACGAACGTGTCACTCCTGAGCTAAAAACCAGTATCCTCGCAATATTGCAACAACCTGAAGAAAATGTGGTTTATCACTGTGCTCGCCGTAATTTATTTATGGGGCGTTTTATGAAGCACAGTGGTTGGTATCCCGATAAAGTGACACGTTTATATGCTCGTGAACGTTATCAATATAACGATAATTTAGTTCATGAATCATTAGAAACCCAAGGTGCAACCGTTAAATCCTTACAAGGTGACCTCTTACATCTTACTTGCCGTGATCTCATGGAGTTTCAGCAAAAACAGCTAAAATATGCCACCGAATGGGCAAAAGAGCGTCACCAACAAGGTAAAAAAGCCAGTTTCAGCTCAATTTTAAGTCATACATTAGGAGCTTTTTTTAAGACGTGGTTGTTAAGAATGGGGTTTTTAGATGGAAAACAGGGTTTGATATTGGCATTTGTTAACGCACAGTATACCTTTAATAAATACGCCTCTTTATGGGAACTCAGCCAGAAGACTATCAATAATGAAAAATAAAGCTATCTACCCCGGAACATTCGATCCAATCACTTATGGCCATATTGATATTTTAACCCGTGCTGCGGGTATGTTTGATACGGTTTTATTAGCCATTGCTGATAGCGCCCGTAAAAATCCGATGTTTACCCTCGAAGAACGTGTTGATCTAGCCAAACAGGTAACGAGTCATTTACCTAATGTTGAAGTGGTTGGGTTTAGTGAACTAATGGCTAATTTTGCCAAACAACAACAAGCGACTATTTTAATTCGTGGTGTACGTAGCGTTTCTGACTTTGAATATGAATGGCAGCTGGCCAATATGAACCGCCATTTTGCACCTGATCTTGATAGCGTATTTTTACTACCCTCTCAAAATCTTTCTTTTGTCTCTTCATCTTTAATTAAAGATGTGGCGCGCCATGACGGTGATGTCTCTACGTTTTTACCTGAAGTAGTCACCACCGCCATGCTAAAAAAACTCGGTAAAATTTAACTCTCATTTTCACCATGTTGGCAATGTCGGCAGAAAAAGGTGCTACGTTGCCCTTGCTTAATGCTTTCAATTGTATGTCCACAAATTAAACAAGGTTTATCTTTACGCCCATAAACAAATAGCTCTTGTGCAAAATAACCAGGTTTACCATCTGATTGTAAAAAGTCTTTTAGTGTTGTCCCACCTTGTTCGATAGAGCGTGTTAATACGCGTTTTATCGCAGTCACTAGTACCACACACTCTTCTAACGTTAAATTATTGGCTTTTCTATCTGGCATAATGCCTGATGAAAATAGTGCCTCGTTAGCATAAATATTGCCGACACCCACAACTAATTTATTATCCATTAACCATGGTTTAATGGCTGTTTTTTTATTTTTTGACTGTTGATATAGATATTGTGCATTAAATTCATCAGAAAGGGGTTCAGGCCCTAAATGGGCTAATACTGCACTGGTTGTTAAATCTTCACACCATAACCATGCACCAAAGCGTCGAGGATCGGTATAACGCAATACTTTGCCATCACGAAAAATCAAATCGATATGATCATGTTTTTCTTCAGGCTGTTCCTCTAATAAAATACGCACACTCCCTGACATCCCCAAATGGATAATAATCCATCCAGTATTCAGTTCTATGAGTAGATATTTAGCTCGTCGCTTAACACTTAAAATAGGCTCATCGAGTAAGGTTTTTATTTTTTCAGAAACGGGCCAACGTAATTTACTATTACGCACAATGGCATAGTGCAACACATTACCTACAAGATGAGGTTCAATGCCTCGGCGACTGGTTTCGACTTCTGGCAATTCAGGCACTGGTGACTCCATAATTATCAGATAAGAGATACAGCGATAACATCATTTTTATTGTATGATCAGCTTCCCTAAAAGCATAAAGGACAATAGCAGATTATTATGATGGTGTTTAAAGATTGTAGTAAAAAATCCCTGTGGAATTTATCCATTATTGGGCTTTACATTATATTGATCTACTTACCAGATATCACCCGTTATAAAAATATTGTGATGGGGTTGATTGGTGCAACAGCACTGTGGTATCTGGTACGTGACTTTAAGACTATCTGTAAGATATTTAAAAATAATCTCGCTTTTTCACTCCTGTTTTTATTGCTCGCGATTGGCTATTCGATTCTAATTTCTGTCGAGCCTAGTATCAGTATAAAAGAGATAAATAAGCCCATACTCAATGGATTATTGCTGTTTGCTGTGACCTTTCCGATTGTATTATATAAAGAAAAACCTGCTGATATTGCCAAGATGGTTATGGTGGCTTTTGCGATTGGATTATTGGTGATTATGGCTAAAGAATTAGTGCAGTATTATTTGGAGTATCAGAGAGGTATCTTTTTATTTAGTAATAAAAGTCATAACCAACATAGAGAAATATCCTATGCCCTTCTTTTCTTTTTTCCTATTGGATTAGCGTTATGGTCAATAAAAAAAAGAAATTCTATTATCAATTGGCTATTATTAATTATTATTAGTTTATCTTTTATTCTTATAATGTTAGGGACGTTAGCTCGTGGTGCATGGGTAGCATTAATAATCAGCGTATTATTAATTTTAATTATTAATAAACAAAAATTGTTACTAGCAATCGTTTTTTTCTTATGCATTATCTTATTCATAAGCATAATGAAAATACCTAAGAATCATTTTTTTAGTGAAAAACTCTACTTTAAATTAACACAAACAAATAGTGGAAATCGATTTAATAACGGCACCCAAGGCTCTGCATTAGATCTTATCTTTAAACAACCGATAAAAGGTTATGGCTACGGTAATCAGCTTTACCATAATATCTATAATGAGCATGTTAAAGAGCATCCTGAATGGATATTTAAAAAATCCGTAGGCCCCCATAATATCTTTCTCGCTTTTTGGTTTGCTGGCGGTATTTTAGGGTTATTTGGTATTCTCTATTTTTGCTCTTCAGTAATTGCTCAAGGTATCCAACTAATAAGAAAGAACTCAGGAATTATTCGCCAAGCAGCTTTAGTGTTATTGATGTCATTTTTAGGGGTATATGTACTACGAGGATTATTTGAAAATGCCTATATTAATCAAGTGGGTATTTTGGTGGGATTAATGTTGGCATTGCGTCATGCTTTACTCAATAATCAATTAGTCACGCCATCAGATAAACAACAATAGATTACTTAATTAACTTCTCTATTGTTTTTAGAATAGTCTCTGCCCGCTTATCCCAGTTGTAATAGTTTTCAACCAGAGAGCGGGCATGAGTTGTTTTTTCTTTAGCTCTCTGCGGGTTTTCTCTTAGTTGTATTATCTGTTTTGCAAAACTTTGTGCATCACCACTATCGGCAAAACTCACTGCTTTCTCATCCACAACATCACGAATTGAAGGAAAATCTGAAATGACTACCGGTTTTTCCATAGCCATATATTCAAATAACTTAAGTGGTGAAGTATAACGACTTCCAATGCTCGTTAATGTCAGCGGGAGTACACAGATATCATGCATAGCAATCGCTTCAAAGCGTTTTTTCGGATCAATAAACCCCAAGAAATTCACTTTATCTTTGACATCCATTTCTTGAGCTAATAAGGTTAATCCCCCAATCTGCTCCGGCGTTCCTCCTGCGATATTCAACCGTGCGTTATCAAGGTATTTCATTGCTCGCATCATGGTTGGAATACCTTTCCATTTATGCAAACTTCCCAAATAAAGCACTTCAGTAATGGGTTGATTTAATTTAGGAGGTACTATCTGATGATCTGCCACAGCATGTAAATCCACACCATCAGGAACCACTGTTATTGGTGTAGTAACTTGATACTGCGAAACAATATCATCTCTTAATAATGAAGTAAGAACAAAAACACCCGTAGCTTGGCTATAAACCAACTTTTCCATTTTTAATAGCTTATGATATTTGGCTCGATTCTTTTTTTTCTCAAAAGAATGAGACTCTGCAAAAGATTGAGCAAAGATTTCATGGCTTTCAAAAAAGAGAGGAATGTTTGGGTAATTTTCACAGAGATAACAAGCTAGTTTTAAATTACGGGTAAACAACGCATCAACGTTATTTTGCTTTACCCAGCGAGTAATCTGTAATGAGAAAAGTTTTTGTGAATTAAACGGAAAATACCATTTACGGCGAATATCTCTTAAAGAAACTAAACTCGCATTAGGATGAATAGCACGTCCTAATATATCACTATCTCGATATTGTCCTTTAGGTGTCACTAAAGTGACATGTGCACCCGCTCTGGCAAAAGCATCGACATTTTGCAGTATTTGCAATGAAGCCACACGTAAGTCAGGAACCGGGTAAGGATCAAGATAGGCAATTTTCATAATTATGACGCCAGTGCCCGTAATAAACGTTGCGCAGAGTGTTGCCAAGTATAACGTGATTCAATGCGTAGACGAGCTTGCTCCCCCATGCTTTTACCTCTATCCGGTAATGCACGAAGATGATTAATCGCTATCACAATTTCATCTGCACTACCTGGTGCGACAAGAAGCCCAGCGGTGCCTTCATTACCCACCACTTCAGGAATACCCCCGATATGGCTTGCAATGACAGGTTTTGCACACGCCATCGCTTCTGCAATCGTAATACCGAAGGCTTCATCTCCTGTACTCGGGAAAATACCTGCGTCACTTGATGCATAAAATTCAGGTAATACGTTATGTTCAACAGGTTGATGAAAAATAACTTGCTCTGCAACACCTTTAGAAATTGCTTTCTTTTTTAATCGCTCAAGATCATCACCAGCACCGATAATCAGAAGTTTAACATCTTCACCTTTTAATTGCTCGATGGCATCAATTGCGACACTCAAGCCTTTCCAACCTACTAGCCGTCCTGCAAATGAGAGTAAAAAAGTAGACGCATTAATCCCTAATTGCTCACGCAATGACGTAGTCATAGGCTTAAACTTTTCAATATCCACACCATTATAAATCACGTTTGGAAATTGCTTAAAATGATGCTGGATTTGCCAAGCATTAAAGTGACTACACGCAACCCATGCTGAAATCTTTTTACCTAATCTGCGATCGCCTTTAAAAAAACTAGTTCCCCCACTCATATAACAAAAACGAGTTGAGGATGATTTAGGCATCATAGAGGGCCAAAAAAAATCAAAAGGCTTCGTTAAAATTACCCAATCAAAATGTTGGCTGATAACCTCTTTTTTAGCATGTCGTGCAAAAGTATAACGTTCAACAATACGACGAAAGCGCCCACCGAGATCAATCACTTTATCTCTGGGGGTATAAGGATAAGTGTGAACCTGTATTTGGCGTCCTGCCAGATTGTGTCGAATATCGCCATTGCCACCATAAAGATGAACTTCATGTCCAGCATCATGCAATTGCTTAGCCAGTTCCCAAACCGCTGTTTGGATCCCGCCATAAGACATGGTGATTGTGACATCAATTATACCGATCTTCATGGATTACTTTTTCACCTTCATTCCATCAATGATATTACGCACTGCATTCCACACTTCTTCAACTGATATTTCAGCCATATTGTCTTCGCGACGAGCATTTTCCAACGAGGTTGGGTGTTGGATAACCTGACAACAAGAATGTTGTAATGGCGCTAAATAGCACCCTGGGTGATAGCTATGGTATAACGCCACCATTGGGATATCTAAAGCCCCTGCTAAATGTGTAGGCCCTGTATCTACCCCTACATAAAGCGATAAATTTGCCATAATTGCCGCATTTTGTCGCATTGAAACTCGACCGGCTAAGGCTAAACAACGCTCTTCACCTATTCTTTTAGCTAAATCAATGGAGAGTTGTTCACTTTCCTTACTACCTAATAGCAAGAAATACGTACTCGCGTCATGGGTAATTATCTGCTTTGCTAATTGTAGAAAATTTTCCACCGGCCAATCTCTATAGGCTTTAGCCGGAAAACTCTGTAATTGAAAACCAATAATATTCTTATTAATTAATGAATTATCTTTTAAAAATTGTTGTGCAAAGCTCTTTTCTTCATCACTGATAAAGTAACGTAGCTGCCAACAACTCGGATAAATCCCTAACGCATTAATTAATAAGGCACGTTCTTTTTGTGCAACCATCGGCGATTTGGGACGTTCAACCCAAGTCACATCAGTTTGCTGTTGCGACTGATCAGAAAAAGTCACAGTATGGTGAGATTGACGACGGGCATAGCTCACCAACTCACTATCATTGCCATATACTAGTGCTAAATCATAAGGCTTATGAGGTAGCCAGCCAGTCCAAACCGCTCTTTTTTTAGAAAAATGCCTAATACAATCAATATCAGGATTATGCTCAAGAATGCATGCGCTACGTTTATGTGCAAGCACATGAATATGAGCATTAGGCCAACGCTGTTTTAATGCATGGATAACCGGTGTGATAAGTAATGTATCACCGAAACGGGCTATCGCTATAACCAATATATTATTTGGATCCATATGCTTTTTATTTGGCTTAAATGATACATTTACTTCTCAGACTATACACTAAAAAGTATTACAAATATTCATCAATAAGATGAATACACTAAGTTGATAATAGAGACTCTAAGTCATTCAAGGTGTATTTAGTACGAATAAGTACAATCAGCCATACGACAACTTAAAATATGACGAGTAGAGATAATCGTTTCACGACTTTATTATCAACATTAATCATACTGATTTATTTTTATCGTTAATTGCCTGAATAAAGATCCTTTCCATCTTATCTAGCATATTATCCAAGCCAAATCGTGAAACAGCATGTTCAAGTGCAGCTTTTCCCATCTGTTCACGTAATTGTTCTAAGCCCATTAATTTAGCTAAATGGCTTGTCAGTGCCTCTTGTTCTTGGGGCACCAATGTAAAACCCGTTTTACCATCAATAACAGCCTCGCTAATCGCTCCCACCGTTGTAGAAACAATAGGTAAACCACAGGCCATTGCTTGCATAATGCCTTGAGGCACACCTTCATTACCAAAAGAAGGTAATGCAAAGAGATCCATTGCATTTAAACAATCAGGCACATCATTACGATTACCTAAAAAGAAAATACTTTGCGCTAATCCCGCATTTTTGACCATTGGCTCTAAATTTTTACGCTGAGGTCCATCACCGACAAAAATTAATTGCCAATCGGGAAACTGCTGATGTAATGATTTCCATGCTTCGACTAAATATTTATGCCCTTTCCACACACGCATTGTTGCCACTATTCCTAATGTTGGTTTATTAGGGATACCTATTTTCGCTCTAGCATGCTGTTTATCCTGTGGAAAAAAACGTTGTAAATCAATACCGGTAGGTACTGATGTCATTTTTTCTAATGGGAATTTATTGTGCTGATGTAATGTCTGACGTAGCTTTTCGCCTGTTGTCACGATATGCGTGCTAGATGAAAGATAGAGCCAGCGAGTAGGTAGTGAGCGTGAAACATCGGTAGAAACATGACGAGTACGCACAATCGGTGGTGTATGGCTTAATGTGGCACAAGAGGCTGCAACTAACCATGCATCGGTAGAACTATGAGTATTAATCACATCAAATTGGTGATGATGTAATTTCAGCCACTGACGAAGTGCTTTTAATGCAGAGACACGTTTTTTTTCAATCGGTAATGTAAAAACTTCAATACCATAATCAGGCGCAGCTTTAGCAATTTTAGAAGTCGGGCAACACACTAGCGCAACTTGGTGCCCTCTGCGGATCATACCTTGAGATTCCGTCAGTATACGAATTTCCTGACCACCCCACCCACAAGATGATTCTGTATGTAATATTGATAATACTGACTTGCTCATCCGCAATCCATTCACCTGATGATTCAAAAAGAGCCATAGTATAACTAAAGAGCAAAGGAAGATCACAATAGCTTTACTTTGTTATACTTAGCAGGCTTTAGATAACAAAAAACCCGACACAAAGGTCGGGTTTTTTAAGAAAACTAAAATTATTTAATTTTAGCTTCTTTATAAAGCACATGTTGACGAACAACTGGATCGAATTTTTTCATTTCCAGTTTTTCTGGCATAGTGCGTTTGTTCTTCGTAGTGGTATAGAAGTGACCTGTACCAGCAGAAGAAACGAGTTTAATTTTCTCGCGAATACCTTTAGCCATTTTTCAGCTCCTAGAACTTCTCACCACGGGCACGTAAATCTGCTAATACAGATTCGATGCCTTTCTTATCAATCACACGCATACCTTTAGCAGATACACGCAGAGTTACGAAACGTTTCTCAGACTCAACCCAGAAACGGTGAGAGTGCAGGTTTGGCAGAAAACGGCGTTTAGTCGCGTTTAATGCGTGAGAGCGGTTGTTTCCACTCACAGGACGCTTGCCGGTAACTTGGCAGACTCGGGACATGTCTATTCTCCAAAAATCTAATCAGCTCGAGCTTTAGTATCAGGTTTGACCGCCTCGTCAGGCTTTGGAGCCCATCTCAGCAACTTTTAACGATTGAAAAACTGTGTAAACACCTCAGAAAAAACTTGCTGAGATAGGCTCTTCTCGCCAAACCCAAGATCCTCAAAGGTGGCGTAGTATACGCCCAATGGCCTCAACGCTCAAGACCCGTACAAATAAAGATTGACAATAATTACAAAAATATTTGCTATAACCAGCCACGTTCAGCAAAAGAAACACAGTTATCATGCCCTATTACAAGGTGATCGAGTACATTTACACCCACTAATTGGCATGCTGCAAAAATTTTCTTAGTGATCTGTTTATCTGCAAGGCTAGGTTCACAAATACCTGAAGGATGATTATGGGCAAGAATAATCGATGTTGCATTCTTTTTTATTGATTGACGTACAATTTCTCTAGGATGAACTTCTACTCGATTAATAGTTCCTTTAAACATCTCTTCATAGGTAATTAATTGATTTTGATTATCAAGAAAAAGTACCACAAACACTTCTCTTTCTTGCCAATTAAGTAATTTTTTTAAGTAATATTTCGTTTCCTCTGAAGAAGATAACACATTTTTATACATAAATTGTGTAGTCGAAAAGCGTTGTGCCATCTCATTAATTGCCTGTAATTGGGTAAACTTACCCACTCCAACACCTTTAAAACGGCCAAGTGTTTCATAATCTGCGCTAATGACATGATATAAAGAACCACATTCTTTAAGTAAAAAAGCAGCGAGCTCTAATACTGATTTTTCATAAGTTCCTGTACGTAAAAAAAGAGCAAGTAACTCAATATCGGTAAGCGACTCCACGCCATAAAGCAGTAGCTTTTCTCTAGGTAAAAGTGCATTAACTGATTGATTTTCCATCCATGGACTCCAAATTGGAATATAAATAACTTATTTTATTTCTTCACTTTAATTCTGCTATTTTGCTTTTTAAGCACGCATCATAAAATGCCAATCATAAAACAACTGTTGTTTTATACAGTCAATTTACTATAAACTGCTTATATTGTATGAAAAAGACACATATCAAAATTATGCGAGATGACCCGCAAAAATTTAATCAATAAAACATGAAGTTACATAGAATTCCGAATTCACGGATACCTTGTGGTAAAATTGCGGACAATTATTTATGTACTTAGGCATTTCATCATGACTACACTTCACAACAAAAAGATTATTCTTGGTATTAGTGGTGGTATTGCGGCCTATAAAGCACCTGAACTTGTTCGCCGTTTACGTGATAAAGGTGCTATTGTCCGTGTTGTAATGACACCCGCGGCACATGCTTTTGTCACACCATTATCATTACAAGCGGTTTCTGGCTTTCCTGTAGCTGATGACCTACTTGATCCCGCTGCAGAAGCAGCAATGGGGCATATTGAATTAGGTAAATGGGCTGATTTAATTTTACTTGCACCTGCAACAGCTGATCTTATCGCCCGTTTACGTGCAGGCATGGCTAATGATTTACTCACCACACTCTGTTTAGCCAGTAGTGCGCCTATTGCCATTGCCCCAGCAATGAATCAGCAGATGTATCGAGCCGCTATTACACAAGAGAATTTATCCGGTTTAGAACAACGGGGTTGTTTAATTTGGGGGCCTGATTCAGGTAGCCAAGCGTGTGGTGATGTGGGTCCTGGGCGAATGCTAGATCCTTTAGAGCTCGTCGCATTAGCTGAAAAACAACTTGCTATACAATCACAAGATTTTGTGGGTAAAAAAATCACCATCACCGCAGGGCCTACTCGTGAAGCGCTAGATCCGGTACGTTTTATCAGCAATCATAGCTCTGGAAAAATGGGCTTTGCAATTGCACAAGCGGCTGCATTAAGGGGCGCTGAAGTTACTCTTATCGCAGGCCCTGTCACATTACCGACACCCGCTTGTGTTAAACGTATCGATGTTGAAAGCGCACAAGAAATGTATGAACAAGTGATGATGCTAGCGCCTTCACAAGATATTTTTATTGGTTGTGCAGCCGTTGCAGATTATCGCGCTAAACTTATTGCGACTGAAAAAATTAAAAAACAAGGTGATGAAGTCACCATCACTATGGTAAAAAACCCCGATATTGTTGCCAGTGTCGGAAAAATGATTGAGCACCGTCCTTTTGTTGTTGGATTTGCAGCCGAAACCCAGAATGTGGAAGAATATGCCCGCAAAAAACGAGAACAGAAGCAGCTTGATTTAATCTGTGCTAATGATGTTTCATTAGAAAATCAAGGCTTTAACAGTGACAATAATGCATTACACCTTATTTGGGCTAATGGAGAAACGCGTTTACCACACAGTAGTAAAGCACAACTTAGCCATCGCTTACTCGACGAGATAGCCAAACACTATGATGAAAAAAATTGATGTTAAAATTCTTGATGCTCGTATTGGCCAAGAATATCCACTTCCTGCTTATGCCACAACAGGCTCTGCTGGTTTAGATTTACGTGCTTGCCTTGATGCACCATTGATACTTGAACCAGGGCAAACTGAATTATTACCGACAGGTCTCGCTGTACATATTGCCGATGCAGGTTTAGCAGCAATGGTGCTTCCTCGTTCAGGCTTGGGCCATAAACACGGTGTTGTATTAGGTAACTTAGTTGGACTGATTGATTCTGACTACCAAGGCCAATTAATGGTGTCAGTTTGGAATCGTGGGCAAAAAGCATTCACCATCGAACCCGGCGAACGTATTGCTCAGATGGTTATCGTACCGGTCGTTCAAGCTGAATTTAATATTGTTGAAGATTTTACCGCAACGGAACGTGGTAGTGGCGGTTTTGGTCATTCCGGCCGCCAATAATAACGACGTCTTGCATTAATTATTTCAATGACGATATCACTCCCTTTGCACTAAAAATTTAAGTGCAAAGGTTTACTGATTTGTTTTGCTTTTAGCAGGGGCCTTATCAGTCATGGCAGAAGAAAAAGAAACTAAAAAGAAAAGAAATAGACGGGATGAAATCTTACAATCACTTGCTCAAATGTTGGAGTCAAGTGATGGTAGCCAGCGCATTACAACGGCAAAACTAGCTGCCACTGTTGGTGTATCTGAAGCAGCACTCTATCGACATTTCCCAAGTAAGACAAAAATGTTTGATAGCTTAATTGAATTTATCGAAGACAGCTTAGTTTCTCGTATTAATTTGATCTTAAAAGACGAAAAAGAAACGATAGCCAGAATTCGCTTAATTCTTATCTTGATCCTCGGTTTTGCTGAAAAAAACCCAGGACTGTCTCGTATTTTAACGGGCCATGCTTTGATGTTTGAGCAAGACAGATTACAAGGCCGCATAAATCAACTTTATGAGCGTATTGAAGTTCAGCTTCGACAAGTTATCAAAGAGCGTAAAATTCGTGAAGGTAGTGCTTTTTTACATGATGAAGCCTTACTTGCCTCACAACTACTCGCTTTTTGTGAAGGTATGTTAGCGCGTTTTGTACGTACTGAATTTCGTTATCAACCGACCCAAGAATTTGAAGCTCGCTGGCCATTAATATTGGCACAATTACAATGAAATGATGGACTCGTGATTTAACTCAAGAATTTGAAATTGACATATATGCCGTTTTTTTCTTATTTGTGTTAACATGCGTCCTCTGGTACATAAGTACCTCAATGTATTTATCAGGAATGGCATTTGCGCAGTTCCTACATTGTGGCATTAGCGGATCGCTTTGCCCCTGCTGTAAAAGTCCTTTTTATATTTCAATATCTGTGGTAGTTATCACAGAAGATTCATTGTACTACTCACCCCGCCCATTATTGGGCGAGGGCTTTTTTTTATCTATAATCAACCATTTATTTATCGTATTTTAACTTTATTAATTAACGCCATAGCGCTCACGATAAGCTTTAACTGCGGGTAAATGCTCAGATAGCGTTTCACTATCACTTAGATAGTTAATTAAATCATCCAGAGTAATAATCGAATACACTCGGCATTGATAATCACGTGTTAACTCTTGTATTGCAGAAAATTCTTCTCGCCCTTTTTCTTGTCTATCTAAGCTTAATAGCACAGCAGAAAGCGTTGCATCATGCTGTTTAATAATTTCCATTGATTCACGAATAGCAGTACCTGCTGTGATAACATCATCAACAATCACAACATTACCTTTTAAAGGACTTCCTACTAATGTTCCCCCTTCACCATGATCTTTCGCTTCCTTACGATTAAAGCAATAAGGAATATCAATATCATGATGTTCAACTAATGCGACTGCCGTTGTAGTTGCAATGGGGATACCCTTATAAGCAGGCCCAAACAATACGTCACAAGGCACATTATTATCTAATAATGTTTGCGCATAGAACTGCCCCAGTAAAGCCAAATCACGCCCCGTATTAAATAAACCGGCATTAAAAAAGTAAGGACTCACCCGTCCTGATTTCAGTGTAAACTCACCAAATTTCAGGACATTTTTTGCTAATGCTAGTTCGATAAAGCGGCGTTGGTAGGCTTTCATTTTTTTCTCCTCTCTACGTTACTTGATGACAAATTTTAGACATAAAAAAGGCGACTTCTCAGTCGCCTTTAAAAATAAAGTTTATTGCTTAAGCGCCTCTTTTTGCGCTTCAAATATCTTCTCTAGCCCCCCCTTTGCAAGGGCGAGTAAAGCAAGTAATTCTTCATGACTAAAGGGTGCGCCTTCTGCCGTGCCTTGAACTTCAATCATACGGCCATCATCGATCATCACCACATTCATATCTGTTTCTGCTGCAGAATCTTCAACATATTCAAGATCACATAATGGTTCACCATCAACAATTCCCACAGAGACTGCGGCTACCATTGATTTTAGAGGGCTTTTTTTCAGCTTACCTTCTTCAACCATTTTATTTAATGCATCAACTAATGCTACGCAAGCACCAGAGATAGACGCAGTACGTGTACCACCATCAGCTTGAATAACATCACAATCAACAGTAATGGTATATTCACCCAATGCTTTTAAATCAACCGCTGCACGTAATGAACGAGCAATTAAACGCTGAATTTCCATAGTACGGCCGGTTTGTTTACCACGAGCCGCTTCACGTGCATTACGGCTATTGGTTGCGCGAGGAAGCATGCCGTATTCTGCGGTCACCCATCCTTGCCCTTGTCCTTTAAGAAAACGAGGTACACCGTCTTCTACAGTGGCGTTACACAAGACTTTAGTATCACCAAACTCGACTAATACAGAACCTTCAGCATGTTTTGTATAATGGCGAGTAATGGTAATAGGACGTACTTGGTCTGCTTGTCTGTCTGCTGGACGCATGTGTTATCTCCGCTTTCTCTGACATATTGGGGGCGCATTATACGACCTAAAATGGCTTATGCCTATCCTTGTGTTGATGCCTAGGGTTATAATCGTATCATCTTTTACATTATTGAGACCCAATTATGATCCGTAGCATGACTGCTTTCGCACGCCGAGACATCAAAAAAGACTGGGGTAGCGCCGCATGGGAACTGCGTTCCGTAAACCAACGTTACCTCGAAACTTATATTCGTTTACCTGAGCAATTACGTAGTTTAGAACCCGTTATTCGTGAACGTCTACGTAATCGCTTAACTCGCGGTAAAATTGAATGTAATTTACGATTTGATCTTAACGCTCGCTTTCAAGGTGAACTTAACCTTGATGAAAATCTCGCCAAACAACTAATTGTTTCCGCCAATTGGGTAAAAAGCCACAGCCATGAAGGCACTATCAGTCCTTTTGATATTCTACGTTGGCCTGGCGTTATCTCAGCCCAAGAGCAAGATTTAGATGCTATTGGTACAGAGCTTTTAGCGGAATTAGATTTGGCAATTGATGCCTTTATTGCAAGTCGTGAAGCCGAAGGACAAGCACTTAAAGAACTTATCGAGCAACGTTTAGATGCCGTCAGTGCAGAAGTGGTGAAAGTGAAAGCTCAAATGCCAGAAATCTTACTCTGGCAACGTGAGCGCTTAACCAGCAAATTAGAAGAAGCTCAAGTTCAAATTGATAATAATCGTTTAGAGCAAGAATTAGTGATGTTAGCGCAACGTTTAGATGTGGCGGAAGAGCTTGATAGATTAGAAGCCCATGTTAAAGAAACACGCAAAATTCTTGTGAAAAAAGAAGCGGTAGGCCGTCGCCTTGATTTTATGATGCAAGAATTTAATCGTGAATCCAACACATTAGCATCAAAATCAATTAATACAGAAGTCACCAATTCAGCCATTGAATTAAAAGTTTTAATTGAACAAATGCGCGAGCAGATCCAAAATATTGAGTAAGATTTCTTAGCTGTTTACAGCCCATCATTAAGCCAGTAGATACCTTGTATTTGCTGGCTTTTATCAAGAATAAAATTTAACATTCTCTTTAATAAATGAAAATCACTCACCCAACGCCTTTCTAATAAATCCTTTATTTTGATTAAGCATCTGTGTCGCCTGCTTTGCATCTATGTTTGCGAGGATCATTAAAATTGCTGTTTTACAGTGACGCTGACATTGTGATAACGCTTCTTCAGCAATCGCTCTTTCACACTCGGTTGCTTGCATCACAATACGAATTTGGCGTTCAACCAATTTGGCATTGGTCGCTTCAACATCCACCATTAAATTACCAAATACCTTGCCAATCTTTATCATCGCACCTGTGGTTATCATATTTAAGATAAGTTTTTGTGCTGTACCCGCTTTCATACGCGATGATCCAGTTATCACTTCTGCACCCACAACCGGTGTAATAGCAATATCAGCAAGTTTGGTAATCGGACTTTCAGGATTACAGCTAATTGCCCCTGTAATAGCACCCAGTGATTTTGCATACTGTAAAGCGCCCATCACATAAGGCGTTCTACCACTTGCCGCAATACCCACTAAAATATCTTGCTCATTAAAATTAAGTTGGCGTAAATCTTCTTCACCCAATTGTGCATTATCTTCTGCATTCTCTACTGCTTGTAAAATCGCTTTATGCCCACCCGCAATTAAACCAATCACCATTTCATGAGGAGTACCGTAGGTTGGCGGGCATTCACTGGCATCTAAAATCCCTAATCGCCCTGAAGTACCCGCACCACAATAAATAAGGCGACCGCCCTGTGTAAAGGCAACAGCAACTTTATCAACGAGTTGTGCAATTTCAGGTAGCACTTTTTCTATTGCAAGTGGCACTTTTTTATCTTCATTATTAATGACACTTAGCATATCCAATGTTGAAAGCGTATCGATATTCTCACTGTCATGATTCCTACTTTCAGTGACCAGATTGCTAAGATCAATAGCCATTTTGGCTCTCCCAATATTATTCATATGATTAAGTCGAAGAAATTAACTGCTTTTATACCATTATTATTGGTAAGATTTTCAAAATCATTACAAACGGTACTCTACATGACATTTATTAAATATATTTCGACTCTTATCAGCCTACTTACCCTTTTTTACTCGTTTTCTTTACACGCTAATTTTGAAGAACAAGATAAAAGAAAATTTGAAGATACTCGCAAAGAAGCACTAAACCATAATGCACAAGCTCAATATCAGTTAGCTGAAATGTATTCGATGGGAACAGGCGTAGAAAAAAACCTTCTTAATGCACAACTGTGGGCAAATGAAGCAATAAAAAATGATTATGCTGATGCCTACGCATTACTTGCTGATATCTACTTATTTAATGCCGATCCTTATTTTAAAAATAATTATATCGAAGCAAAAAAATTAGCCACTCTCGCAGTAAATAAAGGAAGCATAAGAGGTAAAATAAGTTTAGCAACAGCTCTTATTGCGCCATTATCTGGAGAAACAGATCACAAAAAAGCGATTGTATTATTAGAAGAAGTCGCAGCGATTCATCAACCAGAACTTGTTTACGCTCCAATTTGGTTAGGACTTATCTATAGTGGTGTTGGCAATGTGCCCGTAGATACGGAGAAAGCCAATCTGTGGTTTGCGAAAGCTAACGAAATGACTTTTGAAGGATTTGCTCAAGCAATGGCTTCTTTTATGTTCTCTGGCCAATATCATATTATCGAGCCAAACAAACAAAAAGCTGATGAATTAATGAAACAAGCTTGTGAAGAAGCAAAAAAAGTTGGCAATGAGTTTTATTGCCAACCAACGTTTAATTAACCCAAATTAAATCTAATAAATAACCCTAACTCCAAAAGGGATGGTAAATATTACCATCCCTTTTCTACCCTATCTGTCCTGCCTAACGTGCTTTTACAGCGCCATACGGTATTCAATAACACCGGGTTTTTCTGCTACCCAGTTATATAAGCGCTGACCACGTAAATTAGTTTCCTGTGTATGCCAATATAAACGAGCACAACTACACTGTTTTGCCTGTTGATGAACAAACTCAATAAGTTGCTTACCTACATGGCGGCCACGTGTATCTGGTGAAACAAATAAATCTTCTAAATAACAAAAATTACTTTCAGCCCATGTTGAGCGATGAAAAAGATAATGAACAAAACCCAATACCTTTTCACCTTCTATTGCTACGGCACAATAAACAGGTTCTTTTTCATCAAAAAAACGCGCCCATGTTTTTAATGTTATTTCTTCTGATAATTCAACTTTATAAAATGCTTGATAACTTAACCAATGCGGCAACCATTGAGCATAATGCTCTTGCTCAACAAACTGGATTGAAACAGTTATTGGTGTTGTACTCATCTCTTCACTTCCTTCTACTTTCATCAGTGCTATAAAAAAGTATCACCTGCCTTTAATCGTGGTCATGGTACGTTTAATTTTGGCTCTCAATAAGGTACACTTTTTGTGTTTTTATAGGGTCCACTTTATGAAACAGAAAAAAACAGCTTATTTTCCTAACCTTGTTTTAGAAGAAGGGCCTATAGGTTCTCAGGTTTATCACGCGATCAGAAAAGCCATTTTAGATGGGCGCTTAACATCAGGTAGCCGTCTACCATCAAGTCGCACATTAGCTGAAATGATGTCGATTTCTCGCAACTCTGTTATTGCAGGCTTTGAACGTTTAATTGATGAAGGCTATTTATTTACTCGCCGTGGTGCAGGAACTTTTGTTGCAAATACAATCCCGGATGCCATTATCTCAGATAAGTGGACCAAAACAATCCACCCTATTTCTTCATCACACATAAAAGATTCATTAGAAACGCTAAATCCCAATATGCAAAAAGCTCACGCTTTTTGGCAACAGTCACAACCAAATATTAATAGCAGTCCTACATTTCATGTCGGCGTTGGCTGTGTAGATCTTTTTCCTCATGAACTTTGGGGAAGGCTATTAGGACGGGTTTGGCGACAATCAAAAAAAATACTCGCAACATTCAATTCGCCAACAGGCTACACGCCATTAAAAGAGATGATATGCCAATATGTTCAATCAACTCGTGGGCTTTCTTGTCAGCCTGAGCAAATCATTATTGTAAATGGTACGCAGCAGGCTATAAATCTCACCACTAGAGTACTATTACAAGAGGGAGATACCATTTGGCTAGATGATCCTGGTTATGACAGTGCACGAGGTATCTTCACTTCTTATGGTATAAAGCCATATCCAATAAGTTCAGATATCGATGGAATGGATATCTCTCAAGGAATAGAGCAGTGTCCAGAAGCAAAACTTGTTTTTACAACTCCTTCTCATCAATTTCCCTTAGGCAATACACTCTCACTTTCACGTCGTATTGCATTATTAGAATGGGCATCATCCAATAATGTGTGGATCTTTGAAGATGACTATAACAGTGAGTTTCGCTATCACACTAAACCCATCCAATCTCTACAAGGGTTAGATAAATATCAGCGAGTTATCTATGCTGGAACATTTTCAAAAATGATGTATCCCGGGTTTCGTTTAGGTTTTTTAGTCGTACCTCAAGCTTTAATCGAAGCCTTTAAAGTCGCTAAATACTACACCGATTCACATTCAGGTTTTCTAGAACAAGCAACATTAGCGCTGTTTATGTCTCAAGGACATTACGCCCGCCATGTAAGAAGAATAAGAAAAGCCTGCTATGAACGCTATCAAGTGTTAACTAATGCGATAAAAACACATTTATCTCATGTTTTTCATGTTGAGCCCACAGATTCAGGCATCCATATTGTCTGCTGGTTAAAATCAGGTTATACAGAAGAATATGTTGTAAAAAAAGCGCGAAAAATAGGATTAGCCATACAGCCTTTGGCGCGTTACTGTATTCAAACATATCCAAAGAAAGGTGTTTTATTAGGGTATGCTGCTCATAATCCAAATGAAATTGAAAAGAGTATTATCTTGCTTGCTCAAACTTTATCTAAATAAATAGCATCTATTCTTATTTGTTATTTACAATATAAAAAGCGAGCAAGCCTTGCATTTACCCTATATTATTTTTAGGCGTGCAATAATAAACCCAAGCAGGGGGAACATTAAGCATGACTAATTTTTTTTCTAAATGAAAATAGCGAGATAATGTTTTTTCATATCGAGTGGTATATTGAAATAGCACAAAACAACCTCGTGTTTTTAATAACTCTTTATGCACTCGTTTTAAAATTCTTAAACCTGTTTTCTTTGGTATAGATAAAAAAGGTAACCCTGAAATAATCATATTATAATGACTGTTTAATTTCTCCGCTGACGCGGTATAAACCTTTAATCGATTATCATCGATTTTATCTAATTCTGTTGCAAAACTAGGTTCTATTTCAAAAACATCTAATGAGGAATTCACCGACATTCTTTTTAAAATTTGTTGGGTAATAACCCCTGTACCAGCACCTAACTCTGCAACTTGAATGTCCTGTTGCCAATTAAGTTTATCCAGCATTTCATAACATAACCAACGAGATGAAGGCGCGATAGTACCCATCGTGGTTGGTGAAATCACAAACCGTTTTAAATACGAGTAGTACGTAGATAATGGAATGACTGTTGATATATCCATTTCGCCTCCTAACACCACTTAATAAGCGGTGAAATAAAATTCATATAAAATGAAGAACCTTCATCATTATTTTTTATTTATGAAAATACATCATCTATTAAACAATAGCGTTTAGTATAAAGCTTGGAGTGACCTCTAAGTAAATACGTTTTTCTTATATATTACACTATTTTACATTTTTCTATTTTTACTCTATTTTCTTAAACAAGAATATATTTTTGTTTATCAAAAAAACAAAATAAGATATAACAGAATATTCTTACATTTTTATGGCGAGTCTATTTTCTTTTTTAACAACTCATTGATATTTGTTCGTTCTGTGGCTTTCTTTTGTTAACTCTACGAAGACTATAAGAAACACTTCTAATTCTTTGGTAAATAATCAATAAATTCACTTGCACCTATCTCTATATTTTGTCAGGTTAGTGTGAGGTCTCTCACTATTCCTACAGACAAAGACAGGGTAATTACAATGAAAAATGTTGGTTTTGTGGGCTGGCGTGGTATGGTCGGCTCCGTTTTAATGCAAAGAATGGTTGAAGAACGTGATTTTGATGGGATAAACCCTGTTTTCTTCACCACATCTCAATTAGGTGAAGCAGCACCTGCTTATGGTAATCACCGTAGCACTCTGCAAGATGCTTATGATATTGATACTCTAGCATCACTCGATATTATTATTAGTTGCCAAGGTGGTGACTATACCAATGAAATCTATCCAAAACTGCGCCAAGCTGGTTGGCAAGGTTACTGGATTGATGCCGCATCTGCGTTACGTATGAATGATGATGCAGTCATTATTCTCGATCCCGTCAACGGTCAACATATTCAAAACAGCTTAAACAAAGGCATTAAAGCTTTTGTTGGTGGTAACTGTACTGTTAGTTTAATGCTGATGTCATTAGGTGGTTTATTTACCAACAACTTAGTGGAGTGGGCAAGTGTCTCCACCTATCAAGCAGCTTCTGGGGCTGGTGCTCGTCATATGAGAGAGCTACTGTCACAAATGGGCTCTCTACATAATCAAGTAGTGAAAGAGCTTGAAAACCCAGCTTCAGCCATCTTAGATATTGAACGTAAAGTCACTAACTTTACGCGCAGTGGTACGATGCCAACTGAGCAATTTGGTGTTCCTCTAGCTGGTAGCTTGATCCCTTGGATTGATAAACAATTAGAAAATGGCCAAAGTCGAGAAGAGTGGAAAGGACAAGCAGAAACCAATAAGATTTTAAACACAGGTTCAAATATTATCCCTGTTGATGGTCTTTGCGTTCGTATTGGCGCATTACGTTGCCATAGCCAAGCATTTACTCTAAAACTGAAAAAAGATTTACCTGTTGCTGAAATTGAACAATTACTTGCCAGCCATAACGACTGGGTAAAAGTTATTCCCAATGATCGCGAATTGACGATACGCGAATTAACACCTGCGGCAGTAACCGGCACATTAAGCACACCTGTAGGGCGTATTCGTAAACTGAATATGGGTCCTGAATTTATTTCAGCTTTTACTGTCGGTGACCAATTGTTATGGGGTGCTGCTGAGCCTTTACGCCGTATGCTGAATATTTTGCGTTAATTACATCGTATTCATCCGAGCGTAAACAGTAAGTATAAAAAAACCAGCTAAAATCAATAAATTAGCTGGTTTTTATTTTACATGATGGAATGATATCTATTAGATATCAATATTTGCGGCTTTCAACGCATTTTCTTCGATAAAGGCACGACGAGGTTCAACTGCATCGCCCATTAGCGTAGTAAATAGCTCATCCGTTGCAATCGCATCTTTAACGGTCACTTGCATCATACGACGTGTATCTGGGTTCATGGTGGTTTCCCATAATTGTTCTGGGTTCATTTCACCAAGACCTTTATAACGCTGTACAGCAAGGCCACGACGTGATTCTTTTGTTAACCACTCTAGCGCTTCTTCAAAACTTGAAATCGCCTGACGACGCTCTCCACGCTCAATAAACGCACCCTCTTCAATTAGGTTCCCAATAATGTCACCTAAATGGGTAATACGTTGATATTCACTACTGTGGATAAAGTCATAATCCAGTTTATAGTCTGTATCAATACCATAAGTACGGATACGCAACACTGGCTCAAATAAACGATTTTCATCGTTTTGAGTGATGGTATAGCTATAAGTACTACTTTGCTCTTCCGCATTATTTAAACGGTTGACCAAGCCACTCATCCACTCTTCAACTTTGGTTTTGTCAGATAAATCTTCTTCTGTGAGCGTTGAGTGATACACCAAGCTATTTAACATGCTCAGTGGATAAATACGCTCCATACGACGAATAATTTTATGTGCAGCATGATAGTCAACAACCAGTTTTTCAAGTTGCTCACCGTGCATTGCTGGTGCATGTTCACTAATATAAAGAGCTGCACCATCAAGTGCTATCGACATCAGGTATTCGTCCATCGCGTCATCATCTTTGATGTATTGCTCTTGTTTGCCTTTCTTCACTTTGTAAAGTGGTGGTTGAGCAATAAAGATATGACCACGTTCGATAATTTCTGGCATTTGACGATAGAAGAATGTCAGTAACAGAGTACGAATGTGAGAGCCATCGACGTCCGCATCCGTCATGATGATAATGCTGTGATAACGCAGTTTATCTGGGTTATATTCATCACGACCGATACCACAACCTAATGCTGTGATTAATGTTGCTACTTCTTGAGACGCCAGCATTTTATCAAAACGCGCTTTCTCAACGTTTAGGATTTTACCTTTTAACGGCAAGATAGCCTGCGTTTTACGGTTACGCCCTTGTTTTGCAGAGCCACCCGCAGAGTCCCCTTCCACTAAATACAGTTCAGAGAAAGCAGGATCACGTTCAGAACAGTCTGCTAATTTACCTGGTAAGCCACCTAAATCTAAAGCACCTTTACGACGTGTCATCTCGCGCGCTTTACGTGCAGCTTCACGAGCACGAGCAGCATCAATAATTTTACCAACAACGATTTTAGCGTCATTTGGGTTTTCTAACAGATATTCCACCAGCTTCTCGTTCATCAGCGTTTCTACCGCTGTTTTAACTTCAGAAGAAACCAGTTTGTCTTTTGTTTGTGATGAGAATTTAGGATCTGGGACTTTAACAGAAATAACCGCAATCAGACCTTCACGAGCATCATCACCCGTTGCACTGATTTTTGATTTCTTATTAAATCCTTCTTTATCCATATAGTTGTTTAACGTACGAGTCATTGCGGTACGGAAACCAACTAAGTGTGTACCACCATCACGTTGTGGAATATTGTTGGTAAAACAATACACATTCTCTTGGAAACCATCATTCCACAGCATCGCAACTTCAACACCAATGCCATCTTTTTCAGTGGAGAAATAGAATACATTTTGGTGAATTGGTGTTTTATTACGGCTTAAGTATTCAACGAATGCCTTAATACCACCTTCGTAGTGGAAATGATCTTCACGATTATCACGTTTATCAATTAAACGGATAGAAACGCCTGAATTTAAGAATGACAATTCACGAAGACGTTTTGCTAAAATTTCATACTGGAATTCAGTCTCACCTTTAAAGGTTTCAAGACTTGGCCAGAAGCGAACAAATGTTCCTGATTTTTCAGTATCACCAATCACTTTTAAGCGATCATCAGGTACACCATGACGATAAATTTGCTGATGGATTTTTCCATCGCGATGAATAGTCAGTTCGAGTTTTTCAGACAACGCATTAACAACAGAAACCCCTACACCATGAAGTCCACCAGAGACTTTATAGGAGTTATCATCGAATTTACCCCCAGCATGCAGAACCGTCATAATAACTTCTGCTGCTGAAACACCCTCTTCTTGGTGAATGCCGGTTGGAATTCCACGACCATCATCTCGAACAGAGACGGAGTTATCTGAATGGATAGTGACAATAATCTCATCACAGAAACCCGCGAGGGCTTCGTCGATTGCGTTGTCGACCACCTCGAAGACCATGTGATGCAGACCGGTTCCATCATCTGTATCCCCGATATACATCCCCGGGCGCTTACGCACCGCATCCAGCCCTTTTAATACTTTGATACTTGAGGAGTCATATGTATTCGACATCAACGTTTCTCGCTTTATTCCTATGGTTTAACCTCTATTTTGCCACGTTCTACGCTAAATAGCCTGCTATTTACATCTAGCATATCTTTCACTTGCCCTTGTGTTATCGCACTGACAAACACCTGAGCTTGCGTAGATTTTAGACGCTCGGCTAACAACTGACGCCGACTTGCATCTAATTCGGAAGCAAAATCATCGAGCAGATACAGGCATCTTTGCCCATTCTTACGAGTGAAATATTCACCTTGTGCCAGTCTCAAAGCACACATCAACAGCTTGAGCTGACCTCGTGACAACATATCTTCTACTGGCGTGCCGTTTGCTCTAATGCGTAGATCTGCCTTATGAGCACCAAGTGAGGTATAGGCTAACATTTTATCACGTTCAAATTGACGTGCTAGCAACTCACCATAATCAGTTTCTTTATCCCAGCCCCGCTGAAAACTGACTTTCAGCGAAAATTCAGGTAAAAACAGACGACACGTTTCTTCAATATCTTTAGCGATATCTTCGGTATATTGAGCTCGCCATTCACTTATCTGTTGTGTTAATAAGATAAGTTCTTTATCCCAAGGCATTAGCTGTCGATAAGACGTTGCTTGCCTTAGTGCTGCGTTTCGTTGCTTTAAAACACGTTTTAAATCTGACCATGCAGCAAAAAATCGAGGTTCATTATGAAAACAACCCCAATCGATAAACGCACGACGATATTTAGGCCCACCATTCAGTAAAGTAAAACCTTCTGGTGTAATTAATTGCATGGGTAATAATTTGGCTAATTCTGCAATTTTATGACCATCGCTTCCGTCAATGCGTACCGTACTATTACCTTCGCGATCTTTACTCAACCCAATCGCATAGCTGCGGCTCTCTTCATTAAGCCCACTTAAACGCCCATGAAGAATAAATTCATTTTCATCATGTTGGATCACGCGATTTGCTTGAGAACTACGAAATGCTCGTCCATGTCCTAAGGTGTAAATCGCTTCAAGTATACTTGTTTTACCACTCCCGTTTGGTCCAACAAGAAAATTAAAGCCATCCGCTAATGGCAGATCCGCCTGTTCGATATTTCTAAAATGGCGGATCAATAAACGGGATAAAATCATGTTAGTGACTATTATAAACGCATTGGCATAACAACATAAGCAGCCGCAGAACTTGCCACATTTTCAACTTGAACACTTGAAACGGCATCAGTCAGTAACAGCTTAACTTCTTCACATTTCAAGGTATTCAATACATCAAGGAGATAACTGACATTAAAGCCAATTTCCATTTCTTCACCTTGATACTGAACATCAACAATTTCTTCTGCTTCTTCTTGCTCAGGGTTGTTGGCTGTGATTTTTAATTGACCACTAGTGAGGTTAATGCGCACACCGCGGAATTTCTCATTAGATAAAATCGCAGCACGAGAAAATGCCTGCTTAAGAATATCACAACCTGCAATCACTGTTTTGGTTGGGTTTTTCGGTAATACGCGACGATAGTCAGGGAAACGACCATCAACCAACTTCGAGGTAAAAATAAAATCACCTACATGCGCGCGTATATTGTTGCTGCCGATTTGCAGTTGCAGTGAACTTTCACCACCACCATCCAGTAGGCGCATTAATTCAATAACACCTTTACGAGGAACAATAACCGAGTGACCAGGTAAAGATTGTCCGATATCCATCGAACATACGGCTAAACGGTGTCCATCTGTTGCAACTGTGCGTAATTCTGTGTTTTCAGTTTCAAATAACATACCGTTGAGGTAATAACGCACATCTTGATGTGCCATTGAAAACTGCGTGGATTCAATAAGGCGTTTTAATGTTGCTTGTGGCAAGATAAATTCAACATCACTTTGCCAATCATCTAAGTTAGGAAAATCAGATGCGGGTAAAGTTGATAATGAAAAACGGCTACGACCTGAGCGCACTAAAAGGCGATCACCATCAAGTTCAACACTAATTTCTGCGCCTTCAGGTAACCCACGCCAAATATCAAAAAACTTACGCGCAGGAACAGTTGTGGCGCCAATTTCATGAGACTGACTGAGGTTAACTCTTGCCACCATCTCCATTTCAAGGTCAGTTCCTGTTAGTGATAAGGTGTTTTCAGTTACCTTAAGCAATAAGTTACCTAAAATAGGTAAGGTAGGACGACCACCTAAAGGGCCACTCACTTGTTGTAGCGGCTTAAGAAGCTGTTCACGTTCAATGATAAATTTCATAGCGCTAGGATGATAATGTTCTGATTAAGTTAGAAAAATCTTCTTTGATATCGTGACTTTCTTCACGCAATTGCTCTATTTTACGGCATGCATGAAGAACAGTTGTATGATCACGACCACCAAAGGCATCCCCGATTTCAGGCAAGCTGTGGTTTGTGAGTTCCTTTGCCAGCGCCATTGCCATTTGCCTCGGACGGGCAACCGATCGGGATCTCCGCTTCGACAGTAAATCGGCCACTTTAATTTTATAATATTCAGCAACTGTTTTTTGAATATTATCGATAGTGACTAATTTTTCTTGTAAAGCGAGTAAATCACGTAATGCTTCACGTACAAAGTCGATAGTAATCGCACGACCTGTAAAATTCGCGTTAGCAATCACTCGGTTTAATGCACCTTCAAGCTCACGGACGTTAGAACGAAGTCTTTTGGCAATAAAAAAGGCCACTTCGTCAGGTAACTGAATTTGGTTTTCATCCGCTTTTTTCATCAAAATCGCCACTCGGGTTTCAAGTTCTGGTGGTTCAATCGCCACCGTTAATCCCCAACCAAAGCGTGATTTTAATCTATCTTCAACACCGTTAATCTCTTTAGGATAACGGTCTGAGGTTAAGATAATTTGCTGATTACCTTCTAACAATGCGTTAAAGGTATGAAAAAATTCTTCTTGTGAACGCTCTTTATTGGCAAAAAATTGAATATCATCAATTAATAGTGCATCCACAGAACGGTAATAACGTTTAAAGTCTTCTATCGCATTATTTTGTAACGCTTTTACCATATCTTGTACGAAACGTTCAGAATGCATATAAACCACTTTTGCATTCGCTTTACGTTCCATAATGCTGTTACCCACTGCATGCAACAAGTGCGTTTTACCCAGCCCTGTTCCACCATATAAAAAAAGCGGGTTATAAGCACCACCAGGATTATCAGCAACTTGTCTTGCTGCGGCTCTCGCTAACTGGTTAGATTTACCTTCAACAAAGTTATCAAACTTATGTTTTGGGTTAACGTTAGAGCGATAATTCAGCTCAGGTAGTTGAGACGCAGGTTGATTATCCCAGCTAGGGCGAACGGGCTGACTATACGTAGGTGCCGTATTTACTGTTGGGTGTACAACAGCTTTAGGAACACTCTCCGGTGTACGTGTCGATGCAGGTTTATTACCCACTTCAAAACGTAAAGAAGGGACTTCAGAGCCACAAAAATCCACCAATAACGCATTGATATTATTAATGTATTTTTCTCTTACCCAATCCAAAACAAAACGATTAGGTGCATACAGCGCCAGCGTATTATCGCTTAATTCTGCCTGCAAGGGACGTATCCACATACTAAATTCAGTGGCAGGTAACTCATCCTGCAATCGGGCAAGACAATGCTGCCAAAGCGAAAGTGACACGGCGGACTCCCCTAAAAAAACAAGACTAAAAAATAAACAGGAAAAATGCAGTTCTACAATGTAGCTAAACACAGCGTGCTTAAACACAAAGTGCACAACATCGTTCCTCTTCAATTCTTAATAAGGAACAACTCTTGGTGACAACGATTTATTTACATCGTGATTCACGATCGCAGACTGGCTATTCTGATCGTGACGGGGGATCATATCGCAAAATGAAACGAAGATCCTCTTTCTTTTGCACAGTTTTTATGGTTTTTATCCACAGGCTTGATGATTTGTGATAATTCACCAAATGAAATATGCAAAGGCGTTCTAGTGTACTTGAGTCGCCCTATAAATAGCAATTGGGGATAACTTTCTCTTTGCATAAATCTCCTCTTCTTATAGTAAGTGATCAAATATCTCTCACTTGATCCACCAAAGATCCTTGCGCTTTCACCATGAGTCCGTATAATCTTGCACCCTGCGTGCTTGTACCAACAAAGTCACTTATTAAGGCGCTCTTTTAGGTCGCTAATAAGCGTACTCGTTGCGCATAAGTCAGGATTGATTATCAGGTTTGCTAAAAAAGACGACAAAAATCGGTACTTAAAGCGTCATCTTGATTGACGCATTTGAGTGATTTTATTACAATCCCGCATCTTTCCATCATTGATGCTGCGATTGAAGTACTGGTTTGTTTATTTATTGCACGCCTGTCTGTCAACGCATTTGCTGAATCAGTAATTATATTAAGTAGGTAGAAATCGCCATGAAACGCACTTTTCAACCGTCTGTACTGAAGCGCAACCGTAACCACGGCTTCCGCGCTCGTATGGCCACTAAAAATGGTCGTCAGGTTCTGGCTCGCCGTCGTGCGAAAGGCCGCTCTCGTCTGACCGTTTCTTCGAAATAATAAAAGCTAACCATTCCGTGGTTAAGCTCGCTTTTCCAAGGGAGTTACGTTTGTTAACTCCCAAGCATTTCAATTTTGTTTTCCAGCAACCACAACGCGCGAGTTCACCAGAAGTTACTATTTTGGGTCGCCAGAATGAGCTGGGGCATCCCCGCATCGGTCTAACAATCGCAAAGAAAAACGTTAAACGTGCTCATGAGCGCAATCGTATTAAACGATTAGCCCGTGAATACTTTCGTTTACATCAGCATGAATTACCGCCGATGGATTTTGTGTTATTAGTAAGAAAAGGGGTTGCTGAACTTGATAACCACCAATTGACGGAAGTGTTGGGTAAATTATGGCGTCGTCATTGTCGCTTGGCTCAAAAGTCCTGATCTTGCTGATTAGGGGCTATCAACTGGGGATTAGTCCTCTGTTGGGGCCTCGTTGTCGTTTTAATCCTACGTGCTCTCATTATGGAATTGAGGCATTGCGCAGGTTTGGAATGATAAAAGGTAGTTGGTTAACAGTGAAACGCATATTAAAATGCCACCCTTTACACGAAGGTGGTGATGATCCTGTCCCACCTAGAAAAAACGACGATAACAGAGAAAATTAACGATGGATTCGCAACGCAATCTTCTATTCATCGCTTTGCTGTTCGTTTCTTTCCTGATCTGGCAGCAGTGGGAGGGTGATAAAGTTTCACAAAACACCACCACTACTACTCAGATCTCGCAACAAGCGGACATGCCAAGTAGTGATAGTCTTGCTGTAACTGGTAACAGCAATGAGCAGGCAAAATTGATTACCGTAAAAACTGATGTACTTGATCTTAGTATCAATACTCAAGGCGGTACAATCGATGAGGCTGATTTGTTAGCCTATCCCGCCGAGCTTAATTCACAGACACCTTTCCGTTTACTGGAAACTACACCTCAATTCCTGTATCAGGCTCAAAGCGGCTTAATTGGCCCAGATGGTCCAGATCAGAAATCTCGCCCAATTTATACTGCTGATAAAAATGAATTCGTACTTGGTGAAAATCAGGATGAATTACGTGTACCTATGACTTTTGTGAATGAAGAAGGCGTAAAATTCGTCAAAACCTTTGTTCTGAAAAAAGGTCAGTACGATATCGGTATTGAATACAAAATTGAGAATACAACAGATAAAACACTGACAATGAACTTCTACGGTCAGTTAAAACAATCTGTTAAATTGCCAGAAAGCCGTGATACGGGTAGCAGCAACTTTGCGCTACACACTTATCGTGGTGCGGCATATTCCTCAGATGAAACCAACTATAAAAAATATAGCTTTGGTGATATCGAAGATAAAAACTTATCTCTAACCACGAATAATGGTTGGGTTGCGATGTTACAACAATACTTCGCAACAGCATGGGTTCCTTCTAAAGATAGTCAGAACAATAACTTCTACTCAATTACTTTAGAAAATAAATCCATTGCTCTGATTGGTTATAAATCAGCACCTGTTACTATTGCACCAAATAGTACGGCTGACATCACCTCTACATTATGGGTTGGCCCTGAAATTCAGTCTGAAATGTCCGCTATCGCGCCACATTTAGACCTGTCTGTAGACTATGGTTGGTTATGGTTTATCTCTCAACCACTGTTTAAACTGTTGAAATTCCTTCACAGCTTTATCGGTAACTGGGGCTTCTCCATCATCATGATCACCTTTATCGTTCGTGGTATCATGTACCCGCTAACCAAAGCGCAGTACACCTCCATGGCGAAAATGCGTTTACTGCAACCAAAACTGGCTGCTCTGCGTGAACGTATTGGTGATGACAAACAACGTATGAGCCAAGAAATGATGGCGTTATACAAACAAGAGAAAGTGAACCCTCTGGGTGGTTGTTTACCACTGATTATCCAGATGCCAATCTTCCTTGCGTTGTATTACATGCTGATGGGCTCGGTTGAATTACGTCATGCTCCATTTATGTTATGGATCCAAGACTTGTCTGCACAAGACCCATACTACATCCTGCCATTATTAATGGGTGTAACTATGTTCATCATTCAGAAACTGTCTCCAACAGCAGTGACTGATCCGATGCAACAAAAAATCATGACCTTTATGCCGGTTGTGTTTACTGTATTCTTCCTGTGGTTCCCATCAGGTCTGGTTCTGTACTATATCGTCAGTAACTTAGTGACCATCATCCAGCAGCAGTTAATTTACCGCGGTCTGGAAAAACGTGGCTTACACAGCAGAGACAAAAAATAAGGTCACATGAGGAAAAACCTCTTCCTTGGTTACATTCAAAGGAAAGTGACATAAAATAGCGAAGGCGGTCTACAATGACCGCCTTCTGTTTTTTATATTTATATGATTATTCTGATTAAGCGAGTACACCATGCATAGCACTGATACTATCGTCGCTCAGGCCACACCTCCGGGAAGAGGCGGTGTTGGTATCCTACGCGTTTCTGGCCCGAAAGCTGCCCTTGTGGCGCAAACCGTTTTAGGTAAATTGCCTAAACCTCGTTATGCCGATTACCTGCCATTTCGCAATGATGACAACTCAGTACTTGATCAGGGTATCGCCCTTTTCTTCCCAAATCCGAACTCATTTACAGGTGAAGATGTTCTAGAACTACAAGGCCATGGTGGCCCCGTTATTCTAGATTTATTACTAAAACGTATTTTACAAATTCCCGGTGTGCGTATTGCAAATCCAGGGGAATTTTCTGAACGTGCATTTTTAAATGACAAACTCGATTTAGCACAAGCAGAAGCCATTGCTGATTTAATTGATGCCAGCTCAGAACAAGCGGCTCGTTCAGCAATTAATTCATTACAAGGTGCTTTTTCCTCTCATATTAACGAGATGGTAGAGTCATTAACTCACTTACGTATCTATGTTGAAGCGGCCATTGATTTCCCTGACGAAGAGATTGATTTTCTTTCTGACGGTATCATTGAAGGAAAACTTAATGCCGTTATTGCTGAATTAGATGATGTTCGTGCCCAAGCTCGCCAAGGTAGCTTGTTACGTGAAGGGATGAAAGTGGTGATCGCTGGTCGCCCGAATGCAGGTAAATCAAGCCTATTAAATGCATTAGCCGGTCGAGAAGCGGCGATTGTCACGGATATTGCCGGTACAACTCGTGATGTATTACGTGAGCATATTCATATTGATGGTATGCCATTGCATATTATCGATACAGCAGGCTTACGTGAAGCCAGTGATGAAGTAGAACGCATTGGTATTGAACGTGCTTGGAAAGAGATTGAGCAAGCAGACAGAGTGCTATTTATGGTTGATAGCACCACAACCGATGCAACAACACCTGAAGATATCTGGCCTGAGTTTATGGCTCGCTTACCAAATACCTTACCTGTTACTGTTATTCGTAACAAATCAGACTTAACAGGGGAAAATGTCGAGATCACAGCACAAGGTAACTACCCGATGATCCGCTTATCTGCCCGTGATGGTATGGGTATCGAGTTACTGCGCGATCACCTAAAAGAAGCAATGGGCTTTAATAGTAATACTGAAGGTGGTTTCTTGGCTCGTCGTCGCCACTTACAAGCCTTAAATACCGCAGCAGAGCACTTACAGCAAGGTCATGAACAATTAGTTTATGCAAAATCAGGTGAATTATTGGCAGAAGAGTTAAGACTAGCTCAACAAGCGTTAAGTGAAATCACTGGTGAATTTACCTCTGATGACTTATTAGGCCGTATTTTCTCTAGTTTCTGTATCGGGAAGTGAAGTAGCTCATCAATCAGAGAAATGTGGTAAAACCCTTCAAAACACACCAGAATAAGTAATTGTTTTTAATGGTTATTATTAATTTTTGTTGCGAAGCGGTTTTACTACATTTCACATGCTTTTGCTCCATTTTGCTAAAAATTGATCCCTATTTACTCCCAGTCAAGCTGATAGAGCCGTCAAGTTCATCGTAAAATCACTTTTCGGTAGCTTTTTGATAAAGTAAGTATCCCACCGCTATCATCGGAACGCCCTGATGATATAAAGAAATGGTTTTTTTTGATTGCTTTTCAATCTGTGAGTCGTATTTTGATCAAACATGCTTGGTGATCTTGATTATAAAACTATTTCTATTAAAGCATAAGCTTAAAGTTCTTTAATTTTGAGACGAAACTTGGAAGCTTCTGCTTTTGCAAGCAAGCTAAAAACTCATCTTGAGTCATTGGTGGTCTTTTCAACGAACCTCGTTGTTGCTGGGTAGCCTTGACGCAAGCACTGCTATCTAGCTCAAACATATCACATAAAAACTCATCTAGATGTATTGCAGAAAGACCTAGCGGATCAAGCTCCGTTGTAGGGAAGTCTTTTAGATTGAAGGTGATGATAGACTCTGCTCGTCCTTTAATAGCAGCGGCAACAACATGTCTATCATCAACGTCTGGCAAAGTTAAACCATCAACCAATGACTCATAACCTTCAACTAAGCAGTCAGGTACATGAGCGTTCATTAACTGCTTGGTTCTTTCTAGCCGCCCAAGATCGGCATCTGGGTTGTTCTTGATAAGATTACGAATCCATTCATCATGTATTTGCTCTGTCCATCGTGCTCTGAATAGCCCAGTGTTGGATAAATACATTAGGTAACTGCGAAGCGGAGCAGGATACATAACACATGCGTCTAAAATCACCGTATATGATGTCATTAATATCCCATATCCATTTCTTGATCCAATGCGGATAGTTCAGCAAGAGCTGCCAGTCGGTTTTCTTCTAAACGGTTTTTGTATTCCATAAGGTCAGCATAGGCTACCTTCCTACGGTTACCTGTGCGACTAAACGGAATCTCTTTAGAATCTAAGAGCTTAATAAATGTAGGACGAGACATATTTAGCATGTCAGCACCTTCTTGCGTTGTTAGTTCGGCATGAATGGGTGTAATGCTAACAGAGTTACCCTGACCTAATTGAGTAAGTACCTCAATCATCATATTTAATGCACTTGATGGGATCATGACTTCATGAGTCTTACCTAACTTATCGATAACATTGATCCTTTGAGCTCCGCCATTGGTTTCCATTACGGCTGACAACTCTTGACTACCAAGCTTAGCCAGCGCAATTTCTTCAGCGCTTGGTAATTTTGTAACAGTATTCATCGTATTTCTCTCTAGTTTCAAATTTAGATTATACAAATCAGTACATCACAACATTATCCGAAATATTCGAAAAAGTTAATATTCGAAATATTCGCAACAATAAGAGAGTTTACTGCATGAGATATCCCTAAAAACTTACCTCCAGAAGCGATTCGTTCCTTTCAATAAAGGGTTCTTCATGGTAAAACCTAACAAAAGGTTGCACTCCACATGTGCGCCAATAGCTTTCTAACACTTTGAGTATTTTTACATTTTTAGTTTCTGTATTGGGAAGTAATCACTAAGATTGGCCTGCTATACCGTGTAAATATGCTTTTAACGGTTATAGCAGGTAAATAATAAGCGATCGACATTGCACTTGGTAACGAATTTTTTCAACAAAGAGCAAATTAAAAAGAATTCACTTATTTTCTTTTTACCTTTTATATTCATATTAATAAATAATAATTATTTATTTGTTTACTAATTAACTAATTATTTCAACAACGCAAACGTTTACTTTCTCTTCTTTATTTTTTTCTAATAAAAATAGATTTTAAATATCGCATAAATACGCATCTTAATTATGCTTTTTAATGATCTAAATATAGTAAATCAACTAATGATAATGCTAAACTTCGTTTTTAGTTAACTGGGTAAATATCCCTCTTTTATTTAAGAGTCTATCGTGAGAACGCTTTACTTTACTGCACTGACAACAGGCATTCTTTCTGCCATTTGGGCATTTGTTGCTAATCAATTTGACTTATTAAGCTGGGCTGGCTTTTTAGGTTGTACCGCCTATTTTGCTTATCCTAAAGAGGGTATTAAAGGATTAGCCGTTACTATGGCAACCATTATGAGTGGTGTAATTTGGGCATTAGCGATTATTTATGGTAGCCAAGTCTTTAGTGATATATCTATTTTTGGGTATGCAGTAACAGGTGTTATTGCCTTTGTGATGTGTATTCAAGCTAAAAGTGCATTACTTGCTTATATCCCCGGCACATTTATTGGGGCATGTACAATATTTGCAGCACAAGGGGATTTAGCTCAAACCATCCCTTCATTAATCGTTGGTGTTTTATTTGGTTATTCGATGAAAATGAGTGGGCTTTGGGTTGCCAATAAATGGCCGAAAACAGCGTAATTTATTTATGCTAACACAAATCTAAAAGCGGTGTTTAGTCATGCTAAAGCCGCTTTTTTATCTCCTCAAAAGACATTATCTAAAATCAATCTAAGGTATATCCATAAGCGCTAATATTGATATTTTAAATTAATTTAATTAGAAGATAATTTATATTTAAAAAATCATATATTGGGCATTTAAAATGATAAAAATAAAGACATTTGTTATTAAAATTATAATTAACTAACAATATTTAATATTGTGTTTATTTTAAATTTCCGTCAAAAAATAAAGGGAGAAAAACACATTTAAAAGGAAATTAATTATGAGTGCAACACAATCAACAAACTACAATATTATCGTGATGTCAGATCCTCAGCCTTGGAGGCTAGACTTAGATAATAATGATCCTAATGATGATCAATCTCGTTGGGAATCAACGATAAAAAAAGTAAGGGATAGTATTCAATTATTACACCATGAAAAATCTTTTGTTTTTGGCATTATTAATGGTGATTTGACGGAGTTTGGTCGCCGTTATCAACGTGAAAGTTTTCGTTCTTTTTTTGCCCCTTCCCCCTTAGGGTTTATTACTTATGTTGGTCTTGGTAATCACGATTATCAAAATAACGTGGGTGATTGCTCCGAACCCAATAATTCTGATTTAAGTATGAATGCTTGTGCACGAGGCATGGTATTTGATATGCATTATCGTATTGAAGAATACCGTGGTTATTCGACTTCAGGTAATTTTAGATATGACAGTAGCGAATATTCAGGCAGTAAAGCGTATTCGTGGGAATATGGCGATATTCATTTTGTCCAATTACAAAATTATCCCACTTATCATGTCGTACTCGACCACTGGGCAGCATCAACCATTAATGTGACAGACTCTATTGATTGGTTAGAAAAAGATTTAATCCAAGCACGGAATCGCAATAAAACTATTATTTTAAACTTTCATGATGGTCACCAACATTTTCCTGAAAACTCCTCACAAGAAGAACTCTCATTCTTTAAATATATGCTTGAGCATTATGGCGTGAAAGCGGTTTTCGTCGGCCATACGCATTATGTTGGGCAAGATAACCGTTATGGTGGTAGTGAAATATTTGGTGATGTTCCCGTTTATAACAGTGGCGCTTTATTTAAAGGGGATTACTTATCTGTTGGAGTTAATGGCTCACAACTCTCTATTGCTGTTTATAACGGACTATCAGGACAACCTCAATTAATCGAACAATGGAACTAATTTTAAACAAGGAGCGTTTGTTATGTATTTAAACCCATTAAAAGTCGCCATTAGTCCTTCATCACTACCCGCAACACAGCCATTAATCTGTATCGACTACCAAGAACTCCAAGAAGGTATGTTGGATATGATTAACCGCAACAGTAATGTCTTACCCACCATTGTAGATAAATTCAATGAGCAAGATCCTTTAAATGCCCCCATGATTGTAGGGTAAACCGTCATCGGGCATATTATTGGCTTAATCCCTGTTGTCGGTGGTGCATTATCAAAAATCACCTCCGCGCTCTTTGGTTTGGTGAATAAAAATATGAAAGATAGTTCGTTAGCTAATCATCCAGTAACAAATAACAAAGCCTATTTTCGTACTTATCAGCTTGAATTAGACTATTTATTCATACGTGAAAACGAATCCAATCTTTATTTTTATTTACACTTTTCTAAACCTGATACGGTATTAGCGGATATTACTGTGCTGTTTTAGCCATCAATTCTAATAAAAACACCTAAGTCAAAATCACACTTAGGTGTTTTCGTTAGCTCATTAATTTAATTGAAAATCTAATGCAACAATTAAAGGGTTCAATAGGCTTTCGGGTTTAGGGCCAATGGGTTTTACGCGTTTAACCGCCGCAATGGCCGCATTATCAAGAGAAGAAATACCTGAAGTACTTTCTATCTCAACCCTTGAAATTGTACCTTCTGATGTTAGTGAAAAACTCACCACTACCTGACCTTCATGTTGCATGCGACGAGCTTGTGATGGATAACGTTTATGGCGCTCTATCTCTCGACGCAGTGAACTAATATAGTGATTATCAGATTCACCTTGCCCTATTCCTTTCTCACTTAACGCATGACTCCTTCCTGCTAATGAGCTTGCCGTATGTTGTGTTAAGCTTTCTGCCGAGGCTTCTGATGCCGTTTGCGCTATTTGGCTTTCTACATCACGCTGTTTTATTGGCTCTACTTTTTCTTGTATCACCTGTTTTTTTACTGGTGTAATTGGTTTTATAGGTATGGGCTTTTCCCTTATTTTTTCAGGTGGTTTTTTTTGTACCTCAACAAACGCCCCTTTTTCTGAACTCGGTAAAACAATAGCGCTCTCTTGAGGCTCAATTTTTTCAATAGGCTCAGGCACCACTGTAGATTGCTGGGGGGGTGAAAATACCACTTGATAAACAGATAATGTATTCTCTTGTTGCTGATGAATATGGTGTGCACTTTCTGTCATAGAAAGTGAACGTAACACCCAACTTAATATGGCGATATAAACTAACGATATACCTATTAACCAGTAGTAAATATTAAGCGGATGCCTGACAGAAAGTGCCAACATAAATAAAAGCTCCTTACTCTCTTTTAATTAAAATTGTGCAGTCACACCTAATCGGAACGTTCTTCCGGGTGCAGGCATACCTGATCGCGTTAGTGGATCAATGTAATATTCGTTTAATAAATTACTTCCCGTTATTTCAAACGATAAATTAGGGCTATATTGATAGTTAATATAACCATCAACGGTAAAGACTTTTGCCCAACGCATCGGGTTATTATTTCTACCGTACATTTCTCTTGGTAATTTTTCTTTTAGCCATTTTTCATCTTTATTTTCTACTTCTGATGAATAGAGCCAACGGCTACCTATTTCTAATTTATTATCTAACCAACGAGTTCCTAAATGTAAATTAACCGAATATTTAGGCTGAATAGAAGTACGTAAAAAACCTCCCGGATAACCGCCCGTCATACAATCTTTAATACCCAAGAAACCAAAGGGATCATAGTGACTAAAAGCATTTTTATCGCATACCTTATTTTTATGACTATAAACAAGCGCGGTATCCATAAAAATAAAACCGTTATCAAAGCGCGCTTGAACTTCCAGCCCCTCTAATATTTGCTTTTCAAATTGCCTAATTTGCCAATTCGCATCTCTATCAAACACATTTTCGATATTGGTATAAAAATAATTTATTTTAATATCGGCATGGCGCTCGACATTAAGCCAATCGGTCAAATCAAACACAACCCCAAACTCTGTACTTTTCGCACGCTCGGGTTTTAATTTAAAACCGTAATAACGGGCTTTAGAGCCTGAAAAACCACTGGTGTCTTCAAATAAATTAGGTAATCGTAGCTGCTCAGTATAACGCCCATAAAAACGCAATATATCACTGGCATACACCGTTGCAGACACGAGTGGTGAAAATGCCCCATGCTGATAGCTGGGTTCAGATTCAAAATTATCTTTATCATCATCAAGATAAATAGGAATTGGATTTGTCACGCCCATTTCATATTTATTAACTAATTTACCTGTAATAGGATCGGGCACTTTTTCATTGATATCAGCATAACCACTTAAGAACATATTGTTACTTTTAGATAATTCGCCATTTTCGTCATAAAGTATGACGGTATGTTCCGTGGTCATAAGGCGTTTTTGAGACGATTTTATGTTGAGATTTCCTTGTTCATCATGAAGAAAGTCATCTTGCATCATATCAATCTGAATTCTTCTAACTTCATTACTATTAATAATCTTTTCTTTTATCTCAGGTGATAAATTTTCATATTCAGGATAAATAAACTTAGACTGTTGAAACTCTCGCACTTTTTTATATATTTCTGGATAACGTCGATAATTTTTAATCTCTTCAGGTAACGTTTCTACATCTATCCGATTAATAGCTCGATATAATATATATTCCTCCGCGGTTAATGTGCGTCGATAAGGAAGAATAAAACCTCTTATTGGCGGTGATTTTTCATAACCTTTTACGTTATTACGTCGCTTATTATTTAAAAAAGTATCTGTTAAATGATAATAATGATATTTCCCACCCGCGGTAATGGCTAACCAAGACAGTGGCTTCCAATCTGTGGAAAGGGCTAAGTTAATTTCATGACGTTGCCCTGCTCGCCCAGCGGTAACAAAATCAAAACCTGTAGGTAATTCCAATTCATCACTATCTAATTTCTCAAATTGATATTGACTGGAAAATGAAATAGAAAATTGAGGTGATAATTTAAATATCGAGGATAAATCAATACCATAACGATTATTCTCTTGATAAAGAGAAGAAGTATCAATAAAACGGACATCTGTCTTTAGATTCAATTTAGATACAAACATATCACTATAATCAATATGCATGGGTACTCTTGGTTCACCTCCTCGAGTATTGGTATGCCCAGAGGTTACATTTCCCCATAATCGTAATAATAAATCGGTTTGTTTATTTTCTGGTTTATATTGATAAGTTAATATTCCCGCCTGCTGATTAATCGTTGCTAATGGCCATTGATTTACTAAATTTTTATCATAACGAACCCAACTTAAACGTGATGGCATAATATCGCCAAACAGTAAATCGGTGTATCGGTAATTAATCGAAAAACGATGTGTTGATTCAGGGAATAATGTCCCTTTAACTAAAAATGAACGATTACGACTGGATGTATTCGGTACTTCATTACCAGGACGATAAATATGGGCAATAAAAGGAACATAAGGTGTCAATCTTACTTTATAATCATTTGAATGAATTGATTTCATATTATCTGTTTCGAGATAGGCTTTTGTATTTCTTTTTCCTGCTAAATAATTTCCTTTTTCTCGTAATGCATAAGCAAATAATAAATTAAATTTTTCTTTTTCAAACCCAACACCTAAGCGAAATGAATGATCATGAAAACGCCAATTTTTATTTTTTTGAGGCGTGATTCCTAAAGCAGGATCACTGATTTTCGTTCCTTTATGATGAAATTGAGGATATTTTCGATAATCTTCAAGCATATTTAAATAAACTTCTTTATACCGTGTAGAGTTATTACTGATATCTCCTTTAAAATTAATCCCAAAAGAGTCACCAATAGGGACAATATCTCGGATATCTAAGGTTTTTACTGCAATACCACCACCAATACCTGTTTTCATATCTGGGGTTAATGAAGGGCCTTTTTCAATATAGATACTGCTAATCAGATTAGAATCAATATAGTTACGATTAGAAGCACCACTGTAACCACGATAAACCGTGATTGCTTGCTCTGTGCCATCCACCGTAACAGGAATTCGCCCTTGCCCTTGAATACCCCGAATATTCGGATCAAGCGCCCCACCATTACGCGCTTCACCACTGTAAACACCAATGGCACTTTTGAGTAAATCTGCAGGAGAAACACCTTGATAACGCTCTAATAGCTCTTTGCCTAAATAAACATTAGAGATGTCTTTCTCATAAACTTGTGAATAACCTTCGGTATCTTTTTCTTTATTATCAGAAATCTGAATATGACCAAGATCGGTTTTATCTTCTTTGGCTTGCAGATAAAAGCAAGGAGAAATTAGCGATAGAGAAACGAAGATTGAAACAATTTTCCGCTTTCTAAAAAGCATTACATGCATTGTTTTACCTATTCAATTAATAAAGGAAGTAACTTATTTAATTAAAATTGTTTTTCTAATTTAAATAATACTTCATGTTGCTGATATTGATATAACCAATCCACATTGCTTAATCTTCGGGTATAACGGAATTCTATTGCAGGGTAAAACCCTAAAATAACAGGTGATTTATTTTTAATATTGGTTGTGAAAATAAAGCTATTATCTTTTCTTCTCTTTTTTAATAAAGGATTATAATTATTAAAATATTTAAATTGATACTGTAAAAAAAAAGAGATATTCCAACTTACTGACAATGGATAATAAACGCCTGTTTTTATACCATACAGCTGATAATTTAATAAAGTGTTTTTTTTACGATCTAACTGATAATTTAATTGATTAACTAACTGAATTCCATTATTAAAATAATAGTTATGGTTAGCATTATAACTAAGTTGATGAGAATTTAAATTATTTAAAATTTTTTGATATTTTTTTACTTTATAATCAAAACTTAAATTAATAGTCTGCTTTTTATTAATTAAATAAGAAAATTGTGTTTCACTTCCCCATGCTTGATATTCATATTGAGCTTGTGATTTTTTTATTTCGTAATAAGGTGTCATTGACCATTGATATTGATTTTTTTGGTAGCGATAACCCAGTTGTGTATATAACGCAAGAAAATTAGCGTTACGGTAAGAGTGATAATCAATATATCGTACATAAGTATAAGAAGAGAAAGTATGGTAAGAATAAATAATAAAAGGTTGATAAAAAGAAAAATAATGAGCAAGACCTGTTGATGCAATGGGTTTGGCACCTCTTAGCGTAATTTTTCTTTGAGTAGATTGAGAGACAATTTGTTCTGCTAAGTAAGGTGCTTGATTAATATTATCATCATAAAAAAAGCTAAGTTGATAGAAACGCTGACCTTGAAAATAAGAGGCTAACTTAACCCTATAAAACTCAATAGATTGGACAATATTTTTAGGTAAATCAACAATGTTACTTAATTGATTGAGTTGCTGTTGTGCTTTTTTATATTCTCTCAAATAAAAATAAAGCTGAATTAACCCTGTTTGCGCTGGGATAAAATCGGCTTTTTGTTTAAGTTGTTGCTGATAATAAAATTCAGCGTTTAAAAAATCCCCCTTTGCTTGGGCTAAAAGCGCATTAGCGTAATCAATTAAGAGTGTTTCATGTAAAGGTAATTGTTGATAGTCCAGTAGTAGTTCTTCAGCCTTTTTCCACTGCTGTTGCTGTAAAGCACTATAAAGTTGTTGCCCTATTTGGGCAACGTGATGCTGAGGTGAAGAATAGGAGAATAAAACGGAATTATTTTCTTTGGCGCTTACTTTTAATGGAATGAATAACATACTGATAATAAAAAATAATTCCATTCGTTTTTGATAATAACGCATGGTATATCCTTATAATAAAAATCGACCTATTCCTTAAGGTCGATTTATTTTTGATAAAAAAAAACAGATAACCCTATACCTGATTATCTGTTGCTAACATTTAGCATAATGACCACTAATACCACTTCTAAAGAATTAACCGATTGTATTACCAAACAAATTTATAATATTATTTTTGAAAAAATTAAGAAGCATCCGTGCTTGCTGTCGTTTCTTCATTTCCACTGCTATCTTTCGTACCACCGAAACCAATATCTTTTGTATGGTCTGAACTGAACACGACAATACCCGCTAATACATCCGCGCTTTCACCAAAGAAGGCACCTTCAACAACCCCTGATGTTGTGCCCTCTTTTGCATCCGCAGAAAACGTCACTTGGTTATTGGCGGTATAAAGATTCCCACTTTCTAACTGAACCGTACGTTGACTATTCGCCAATGAACCTTCAATTTTCTTTTGTGAAAAATTAACATCAAACGTACCTGAAAGTAGATTACTACCACTGTATTGGCTAATACCTGTTACCGTATAAGTCGCGCTGTCTGTCGGCAGTGTGGTTGTGACATCTTTACCGACATAATAGGTTTGATGTGTCGCATCTGTTGCTGATATTGTTTTTGCCCAATCACCAAAATAGACATTAGCATCAGTGATTTTGGCAAAATGGAAAATCCCCATATCACTGTGTTGATGATTAGATTGGACTGTATAAATTCCATTACTGTCTGCTCCACCACTCATCATGGGTGATGTTAACGAAGCAAAGCTAAGTTTTGCACCATTTCCAATACTTTTGATCCCAACACCAGGTTCTCCACCGGCTGATTGATGAGAACCTCGATTCACTGCATCACTTGCACCTACAACCATCGTTGTTAAAACACCACTTTGATTAGAGTGAATTTCAGCTTGCACTGCATGTGTACCCATTAATACGAATAACGCAAAAGTTATTTTATTCAGTTTTTTCATAATAATTTCCATATTATTCATGTGAGGATGTGGTTACTTATTATAAATAAAATAATAAGTAACCACTTACAGAGGTATTTATATTTTTATCTTTCCAACTTCACTTGCGAATATAAAGCTTGCTGTGTTGTCGGTGAACTATATTAAATAAATTCCTTTCATTGTAAATAACTCTTTTTAATAACAATGATTTTAATTAGCCTTATTTATGTTATGGAGATATGTTTAATATGATGTTTTAATTTAAATTTTTATTAAAACAAATTAAAAAGTCATTATTATTCCATGTTATTTTTTGTGAACAACCTCGCAATTAATTAAATTACTTTGTTTTAAAACTAATTAATATTTATTAGGTTCTTTATATTTATTATATACAATACATTGAGAATATAATCATTAATTAAATTAAAAATGTTTTTCATTCATTATAATTTATTTATTTCATCAGGTATTATTTTTATAAAGACATCACGATCTTTATTTTGAATATTATTATTCCAAATAACACCTATTTCCCATTGTGTGTACAAACCAGACAGTGGTAACAAAGTGACTTTTTGTTTGTCACAAATAAGTTCTGCATTTTTAGGTACTAATGCCATTCCTAATCCCGCGGCAACTAACGCCAGCTGTGTTTGAATATCTTGTGATTGTTGTAATACACGAGGCTTTATTTGATGATGCTTTAAAAAGGCATGGATTTGTTGATATAGTTTTTTTCCTTTCTCAGGAGCCAACTGAATAAGCCCAAGCGTATTAAAGTAGTGTAATGGATCATCATCAGCCTCTAACACCATAATAGTTTGCGTGGGAATTGCTAACATCAATCGCTCTTGTACTAATGGAATGCCTTTTAGTGGCTCAGAAATAGGCAAACGTGAAAAAGCTAAATCCAATTCACCTAAAAGTACTTTATCTTCCATTATATTAGAGGGCATATCATCAATATGAACCGTAATATCTGGATAATCTTGCTTAAATTTAGCCAATAAAGGGGTGATAAAGCTTAATGATGACAAGCCAAATCCAGCATAAAGCTCGATCTTTTGAGGCTCAATTAATTGGCGAGCCTGTTTTTCTAAAAGACGAACTTCTCTTAATACTGATTGGCATTGATTGAGTAAATATTGCCCTTCTAGGGTAAGTTTTGCACCTTGGCGCCCACGTTGAAAAAGAGTAATACCCAATTGAGATTCTAATGTTTTTATTTGTTTAGTGAGTGCAGGCTGACTAATACAAAGCTTTAATGATGCTTCACCAAAATGTTCAGTTTCAGCCAGTACAGCAAATGCGTTCAATAAACGAGTGTCCATGATTAATCATTAATCCTACATAGTTTTTACTTTTATTATCCTATCATAAAATAAATAAATAAAATTAATAACCAAGACCAACAACCTGATAAATAAAATATTCTAGCTTTCTTTGAGATTATTCCCTCACTATAAAAACGTATTTTTTGCTCCAGCTACAATTCCTTATTTTTTCTTTTAGATAGCCATTTAGAATCGATAAGCGTTACAGCAAGAAATAACCCAGTTCTACATCTCTTTTTCACGGAATGGATACCTTATTTTCTGGCATCATAATGGCAATAAAGGAGTATTTATGTTTGCTAAGTTCCTATTTATAATTCTTTCATTATTAGGATCCTCTTTTTCCTGTTTTGCAGGAAATGGACTGGTGGACAGAACATGGAATGCCACAGGGCTTGATACACAAAGCTATCGACAAGCATTAAGACAACCTACGGCAAGCTCTCGATATACTCTTTTTAATATCACACCAGATATGCCTGTTCCTGGTGGTACAAACCCCTCTGATCATCAAGGTATTCGTTATATTGCAATGAAATATGGCCCTTATGGTCAACCTGAACACTATAAAACCTACCAAATTATGTTTTCTCATTATTCAAATAGCAGTACAAAAAAAATTCGCTATTTAGGTGAACTATATACCGTTGTCGGTGATATCTATTTAATCGATCCTTTTGCAACAACCAATGAATGGCAACGCGGGCGTAGCCAAATCGTTGAAGAATATTATGAAATATTAGATGCTCACGGAAATAGAACTGGCAAAGGATTACGCTTTAATAACTGGGACAAACCTATTCATATAACTAAATGGTCATCAAATTAATATAATCTTAATCAATATTCTATTTTGTTAATTCTCTCTTAATGTCGTTATTCTTTCTTTTATTAAAATAGAGACTTTAAATATTAACTCACGTTAATACATTCTAAATTTATATAAATAAAAAATATAAAAACATCAATAACTGACATTATTCTCTTAATTTACATTTAATTATTTCTCTATATAGAAGTTTAATTCAAAGAAAAGTTATTTTTTATTTTACTTATCTATTTCAAATAACCGTTAGCTTATGAAAATTATAGAATATTATTTCAAACAGTTTAGAACTATCGCATTGCCAGATCGTGTGTATTTAAAAAATAAGTTTATTCGTAACTTAGGTTATCAACCAAATTTTAAAATACCAACATCACTAAATGAAAAAATCAATGCACGCATGCTATTCGATAGAAATCCAATTTATACGCGCTTAGCAGATAAGATTAGAGTGAGAGACTATGTGATAGATAAAATAGGCCCATCTTATCTTGTTCCTATTATTAAAATTTATTCACACCCTGATGAAATAGATATTTCTCAACTTCCTTCACGCTTTGTATTGAAATGCAATCATGACAGTGGAAGCACAGTGATATGCCTTGATAAATCAACCTTTGATTTTGAAAAAGCAAAGAAAAAACTTCATTTTCATTTAAAGCGTAACCTCTATCCCGTCACTCGTGAATGGCATTATAAAAATATCAAAGCCCAAATCATCTGTGAAGAATATATTGATTTATTTGATACAAAAAAACCAATGATACCAACAACTTGCCGTCTTCACTGTTTTAATGGTCAGCCTCATTATGCCGAGATTGATATCTCTGACACCAAAGGAAATGAGTATATAAATGTGTATGACACAAATTGGCAGTTACAACCCATCACCTTAGAAGATCCCAACACACCAGAACCTGTTGAAAAACCCGCTCAATTTGAAAACATGTTGCAATTAGCCGCTAAAATGGCAAATGGTTTTAATTATTGCCGAGTTGATTTTTTAATGTCTGAAAATAAGCTCATCTTTAGCGAAATGACCTTTACCCCAAATGCAGGACGTATTCCCATCAAACCTAAAGAGTGGGATTACAAATTAGGGGCATTGTGGTCATAAATAAAGTGAAAGATCAAATAGGTGTAATGCAAGAATATATAGTTATTACACCTATTCTAATGTGTTTCATGTTCATTAGTCAGTTAGTCGTTGTGGATGAGTAAACACGGTTGCTCTTCCGCGACGACAAAAACCCACCAGCGTTACATTATATTTATTAGCGACTTCGACCGCTAAAGAGGTTGCCGCAGAAACTGCAAATAAAATTTCCGCACCACACATCGCGGCTTTTTGTACCATTTCATAGCTTGCTCGGCTTGAAACTAATACCGCACCTTCACTCCACTGCTCTTGTGCCTTCATACCTAAAAGCTTATCCAGTGCAACGTGACGACCAACATCTTCACAGCCACCTTGCATTTCACCCTCTGGTGATAACCAAACAGCCGCATGAGTACAGCCAGTTAATTCACCAATTTCTTGAACGGTTGTCATCTGCTCTAAGGCTTTATCAAGATTTGAAAGTGAAAATGTTTGTGTAAAAGGTAACGGTGTAATAGGTCGGAAAATCTCTTCAAGTTGTTCTGTCCCACAAATCCCACAGCCTGTACGCCCAGTCATATTGCGACGACGTTCTTTTAAGCCCATAAAACGGCGGCTTGATAATTCAACTTGAACTTCAATGCCTCCGTGACAACTTTCCACAATTTCGATACTGCGAATTTCATTAGAAGACTCTATAATGCCTTCGGATAAAGAAAATCCGACAGCAAACAACTCTAAATTTTTAGGGCTTGCCATCATAACAACGTGAGAAATTCCGTTGTACACTAATGCAACAGGAACTTCGAGTGCAATATAATCGTCTTCTTGTCTGTTAAGAGATCCTTTGTGTTGCACAATTGTTTGATCTACGCCAATGATTACACGTTTAGTTAACAATTTTGTCGATTTTGTTTCATCCATAAGATGAATTCCTAAATTTATTAATACATAATAACAATACGGGTAAAACGATTTTACACTACCTATCAGGCAATGAACCTGATCCTATTAAGGATAATAGGAATAAAAAAACAATCAGCTCCATTTTCGTGAAGAAAATCAGAGTCAGTAAAAGCAATGTATGATGAGGAGAGACCCCATGCAGGTCAGCAGAAGACAGTTCTTTAAGATCTGTGCTGGCGGTATGGCAGGTACTACAGCGGCGGCGCTCGGTTTTGCACCAGCAGTTGCGCTAGCAGGCTCGCGTCAGTATAAATTACTGAGAGCCCGCGAAACCCGCAATACCTGTACGTACTGTTCTGTCGGTTGTGGACTATTAATGTATAGTCTGGGCGATGGCGCGAAAAACGCAAAAGAAACAATATTCCATATTGAAGGTGACTCAGACCATCCAGTAAACCGCGGTGCATTATGCCCTAAAGGTGCTGGTCTTGTGGATTTTATCCACAGTGAAGGTCGCTTAAAACACCCAGAATACCGTGCACCCGGCTCGGATAAATGGGTAAAACTTTCATGGGAAGAAACATTTGATCGTATTGCGCGCTTAATCAAAAAAGACCGCGATGCCAACTTCCAGAAACTCAATAAAGAGGGTGTCGAAGTCAACCGTTGGTTAACAACCGGTATGCTTTGCGCCTCTGCAGCAAGCAATGAAACTGGGTTTTTAACTCAGAAATTCTCAAGAGCTCTTGGGATGCTAGCTGTCGATAACCAAGCGCGTGTCTGACACGGACCAACGGTAGCAAGTCTTGCTCCAACATTTGGTCGCGGTGCGATGACCAACCACTGGGTTGATATGAAAAACGCCAATCTTATCGTCGTTATGGGCGGTAATGCGGCAGAAGCACACCCTGTGGGATTCCGCTGGGCGATGGAAGCTAAAATCCATAATAACGCCAAGCTCATTGTTATTGATCCTCGCTTCACCCGTACTGCGGCTGTTGCGGATTTCTATACGCCTATCCGTTCTGGTACTGATATTACTTTCTTATCGGGCGTTATCTTATATCTGCTCGAAAATAAGAAATATCAAAAAGAATACGTTGAGGCTTATACCAATGCTAGCTTGATTGTCCGTGAAGACTATCACTTTGATGATGGTTTATTCAGCGGATATGATGCAGAAAAACGTCAATATGATAAAACCACTTGGAACTACGAGATGGATGAAAATGGTTTCGCAAAACGCGACACCACATTACAACATCCTCGTTGTGTCTGGAATCTGTTAAAAGAACACGTTAGCCGTTACACGCCTGATGTGGTTACTCAGATTTGTGGTACACCAAAAGAAGATTTCTTAAAAGTCTGTGAATATATTGCTGAAACAGCAGCGAAAGATAAAACAGCATCTTTCCTGTATGCATTAGGCTGGACTCAACATACTGTTGGTGCTCAAAATATTCGTACCATGGCAATGATCCAATTACTGTTAGGTAATATGGGTATGGCTGGTGGCGGTGTTAACGCACTACGTGGTCACTCCAATATTCAAGGCTTAACTGACCTCGGTCTATTATCTCAAAGCTTACCAGGCTATATGACTCTGCCTTCTGAAAAGCAGACTTCATTAGAAACCTACTTAGCTGCGAATACGCCAAAAGCGACGGTACCAGGACAAGTTAACTACTGGGGTAATTATCCTAAATTCTTCGTCAGTATGATGAAGACATTCTATGGTGATAATGCTCAACGCGATAATGATTGGGGCTTCTCACTGTTACCTAAGTGGGACAAACCTTACGACGTTCTACAATACTTCGAGATGATGGATAAAGGTGAAGTCAACGGCTATATCTGCCAAGGCTTTAACCCTGTTGCCTCATTCCCGAATAAGAACAAGGTTATTCGTTCATTATCAAAACTGAAATTCCTTATCACAATGGATCCGCTAAATACTGAAACTTCGTGTTTCTGGCAGAACCACGGTGAAGAGAATGACGTTAAAACAGAAGATATTCAAACTGAAGTCTTCCGTTTACCAACAACCTGTTTCGCAGAAGAAGACGGCTCTATCGTTAACTCTGGTCGCTGGTTACAGTGGCACTGGAAAGGGGGAGATGCCCCTGGTATTGCTATCCCTGATGCTGAGATTTTATCAGGTATTTTCCATCGTTTACGCCAACTCTACAAAGAAGAAGGCGGCGCGATGCCAGAGCAGGTGTTGAATATGACTTGGGATTACTTTGATCCTGATAATCCAACATCCGCAGAAGTTGCACAAGAAAGTAATGGTAGAGCATTAGTCGATTTAAAAGATGCTGATGGCAATATCATTCTGAAAAAAGGTCAACTGCTTAGCTCGTTCGCTCAGTTACGTGATGATGGTACAACAGCAAGTGGCTGTTGGATCTTCGCGGGTAGCTGGACAGAGAAAGGCAACCAAATGGCTAACCGTGATAACTCCGATCCATCAGGATTGGGTAATACATTAGGTTGGGCATGGGCATGGCCTCTTAACCGTCGCATTATTTATAACCGTGCATCGGCAGACCCACAAGGTCAACCATGGGATCCTAAACGTAAGTTAATCGAATGGGATGGTAGCAAATGGACAGGTATTGATGTACCTGACTATAGCAACGCTGCACCAGGTTCTGATGTTGGTCCATTTATTATGCAGCCAGAAGGTATGGGACGTCTGTTTGCTATCGACAAGATGGCAGAAGGTCCATTCCCTGAGCACTATGAGCCAATTGAAACACCATTGGGTACTAATCCACTGCATCCAAATGTAGTTTCAAACCCAGCAGCGCGTATCTTTAAAGATGACTGGAAAGATATGGGTAAAGCAGAAGATTTCCCATATGTCGGTACAACTTATCGTCTGACAGAACATTTCCACTTCTGGACTAAACACGCGCGCTTGAATGCGATTATTCAGCCACAACAATTTATTGAAATTGGTGAGCGTTTAGCCGCAGAAAAAGGCATTGTGCAAGGCGATACCGTTAAAGTCAGCTCAAAACGTGGTTATATCAAAGCCAAAGCTGTGGTGACTAAGCGTATTAGAACCCTTGATGTGGATGGCCGCAAAGTGGATACCATTGGTATTCCTATCCACTGGGGCTTTGAAGGTGTTGCAGTCAAAGGCTTTATTGCTAATACGTTAACGCCATTTGTTGGTGATGCAAATACACAAACGCCTGAGTTTAAAGCGTTCCTTGTTAATGTGGAAAAGGTGTAAGGAGATAAATTATGTCACTGCAATCCCAAGACATTATTCGTCGCTCTGCCACCAATTCTCTTACTCCCGCACCTCATGTGCGGGATTACAAGGAAGAAGTGGCAAAACTTATCGACGTAACGACCTGTATCGGCTGTAAAGCCTGTCAGGTTGCTTGTTCTGAATGGAACGATATTCGCGATAAAATTGGCACTAACGTTGGTGTTTACGATAACCCTACTGACTTAACGGCAAAATCATGGACAGTGATGCGCTTCTCTGAAGTTGAAGAGAATGGCAAGCTGGAATGGTTGATCCGTAAAGACGGTTGTATGCACTGTGCTGACCCAGGCTGTTTAAAAGCATGCCCAGCAGAAGGTGCCATCATTCAATACGCTAACGGTATTGTTGATTTCCAATCAGAACACTGTATTGGTTGTGGTTATTGTATTGCAGGTTGTCCTTTTGACGTGCCTCGCATTAATGAAGAAGATAACCGTGCTTACAAATGTACGTTATGTGTTGACCGTGTTGAAGTCGGCCAAGAGCCTGCATGTGTGAAAACGTGCCCAACAGGTGCGATTCATTTTGGCTCGAAAGAAGCCATGATCAATCTTGCAAGCGAACGTGTTTCAGAACTGCAAACTCGTGGTTACGACAATGCTGGTCTTTACGATCCACAAGGTGTGGGTGGTACACACGTGATGTATGTTCTCCATCATGCTGACAAACCAAACCTGTATCATGGTTTACCAGAAAACCCAGAAATTAGCTCAACGGTTAAATTCTGGAAAGGTATCTGGAAACCATTAGCTGCGGTTGGTTTTGCCGCAACCTTCGCGGGTGCAATTTTCCATTATTTAGGTGTCGGTCCAAACCGTACAACTGAAGAAGATGAAGAAGAAGCGCTCAAAGAGATGGAAGCATCTTCTAAAACACAGACCTCTGTGAATAAGGAGGAGCAGAAATGATGAAGAAGAAAGGCGATAAAATTCTTCGCCACACCGCTTCTGAGCGTATTAACCATTGGTTAGTAGTGATTGTATTTCTGTTTACTGCTATCAGCGGATTGGGTTTCTTCTTCCCATCTCTGAATTGGTTCATGAATATTTTAGGTACACCAGAACTGTCGCGTTTGTTGCACCCATTCGTGGGTAGCGTGATGGCGTTCCTCTTTCTCTTTATGTTCTTCAGATATCTGAAGCACAACTTTATTGATAAAGATGACTTAGTCTGGGCTAAAAACATTCATAAAGTACTGCAAAATGAAGAAGCTGGCGATATTGGCCACTACAACTTAGGTCAGAAGGGTATTTACTGGACATTAAGTATCAGCCTGATCTTACTAACAGTCAGTGGTGTTATCATTTGGCGTCCTTATTTCGCAGAATATTTCTCGATCCCAGTGATTCGAATTGCCTTATTAGTTCACTCATTATCAGCAATCTTACTGATAATCACCGTATTTGTTCATGCTTATGCAGCGTTCTGGGTGAAAGGTTCAATTCGTAGCATGATTGAAGGCTGGGTAACTCGTGGTTGGGCTAAAAAGCACCACCCTCGTTGGTATCGTGAAATTCTCGAAGAAGAGAAAAAAGAAGCCGAAAAGCAGTCACAGAAATAATGACCTAAAGTGTATTTCTGAACAAACGGAGGCTTGTGAGCCTCCGTTTTTTATTCAATTTACGTCTGGTTTTAAGGCGTAAAAAAACAATAAAATCACGCTATTATTACCCACTGTCATGGCTTCGTGTCTGTATTTGATTTATTCTGAAGCCAAACCCTGTGGGTATTCACTATAAAATTTAAGATAATAGGAAGATAGAACGTTATGAGTATTCGCATCGTTCCTAAAGAGCAATTAGGTAAAGAACAATCAGAAAAAGGTATTAGTTTCATTCCACCAGTATTATTCCCTAATCTGAAAAACCTTTATCAACGTCGTGCTGAACGTTTTCAATCACTTGCAAAAGATAATCCTTTTGCAAACTACCTTGAATTTGCAGCTGAAATTGCTAAAGCTCAAGAAAAAGCACTCCATGACAATCCATTAATCATTGATCTTGCACCACTTATCACACAGCAAGCAGGTGTTGCGCCTTTAGATAAAAAAACATTCAAGCGTAGTAAACATTGGCATGCTTTATTAGCCTCAATTATTGCTGAATTACGTCCGGTTGTACCTGAAAGTGTCACTATCACATTAGAAAACCTGTCTAAAGCTTCTGAAACTGAATTAGAAGAGATGGCGACAGCATTACTTAATGATGAGTATTCAAAAGTACCTGCGGATAAATCGGTCTTTATTTGGTCTGCATTATCCCTTTATTGGGCACAATTGGCCTCTAATATTCCAGGTAAAGCAAAAACAGAATATGGTGAAAATCGCCAATTCTGTCCTGTTTGTAACAGTATGCCAGTTACAAGCATGGTACAAATCGGAACAACGCAAGGCTTACGCTATTTACATTGTAATTTATGTGAAACCGAGTGGCATGTTGTGCGTATTAAATGCACCAACTGTGAGCTAACGGGTAAACTAAATTACTGGTCATTAGACAGTGAAAATGCTCCGGTTAAAGCAGAAAGCTGTGGTGATTGTGGAAGCTATCTGAAAATTTTATATCAAGAAAAAGACGCCAATGTTGATGCTGTCGCTGATGATTTAGCGTCTATTGTTCTTGATGCAAAAATGGAAGAAGAAGGATTTGCTCGTAGTAGCATTAACCCATTCCTGTTCCCAAATGAATAATAATTAGGTACTAGTATGACAAATGATACGCGCTCACTTTACAGCCAGCTACCGTCTATTGATAAGTTGCTGCATCAAGAAGAAATTCAGATTTTAGTTGCTTCTTATGGTCAGACATTTATTACTGAGCATTTACGAAAGTTACAAGAAGAAGCGCGTATCATTATTCGCCAAGATAATGACCTACCTGCATGGTATAACCAGTGGGCGAATGAATTACAAAATCGCATTACATTACAACAAAAATCGTTAATTAAACCTGTTTTCAATTTAACAGGAACGGTTTTACACACCAATTTAGGTCGAGCATTAATGGCTGAATCGGCTATCGAAGCCGTTAGCCAAGTTATGCGCTCTCCTGCAACCTTAGAATATTCTCTCGATGGTGCCTCAAGAGGACACCGTGATCGCGCTATCGCAGACTTGTTATGTGAATTAACGGGGGCTGAAGATGCCTGTATTGTTAATAACAATGCAGCCGCTGTTTTATTGATGCTTGCAACCGTAGCACCAAATAAAGAAGTCGTGGTTTCTCGTGGTGAATTAGTGGAAATTGGTGGTGCTTTTCGTATCCCCGATGTGATGACACAAGCAGGTTGCACACTTAAAGAAGTGGGTACAACAAACCGCACTCATCTTAAAGATTATCGTAACGCCATTAATGAAAATACGGGATTGCTGATGAAAGTTCATACCAGCAATTACGCTATTCAAGGTTTTACCGCAGAAGTTCATGGTGAAGAATTAGCGGCTTTAGGTAAAGAGATGAATTTACCTACTGCTATCGATTTAGGCAGCGGTTCAATGACTAACTTAGCTGCTTTAGGTTTACCTTCAGAGCCCATGCCTCAAGATTATCTACAACAAGGTATCGATCTTGTTACCTTCTCTGGTGATAAATTATTAGGTGGCCCTCAGGCAGGAATAATCTTAGGTAAAAAAACATGGATTGAAGCTATTCAGCGCCACCCTTTAAAGCGTGCATTACGTGTTGATAAAATGACATTAGCAGCATTAGGCGCCACATTGCGCCTTTATCAGCAACCAGAAAAAATGGTAGTTGAAATTCCGACATTACGTTTGTTAACTAGGACACAAACAGAAATTCATGACATGGCGCAACGGTTATTGCCTCATTTTCAGGCATATTATGGGGAAAATTACCATATCACGATATCCTCATGTGCGTCTCAAATAGGCAGTGGTTCGTTACCTATTGAAAGTTTACCGAGTGCAGCGCTTACCTTTGAAGCAAAAGATGGAAAAGGTAGCCAGTTAGATACATTAGCCGCACTTTGGCGTAATTTAGAAAAGCCCATTATCGGTCGAATTACTGATGGTCGCCTGTGGCTTGATCTGCGCTGCCTTGAGGATGAAAATGCATTAATACAGGCACTTTTACTATGATTTTTGCGACAGCAGGCCACGTAGACCACGGAAAAACCACACTTATACAAGCCATCACTGGGGTAGATACAACCCATTTACCCGAAGAGAAAAAACGAGGTATGACCATAGATTTAGGTTATGCCTATTGGCGTCAAGATGACGGAACGTCTATCGGTTTTGTCGATGTGCCCGGTCATGAAAAATTTCTTTCTAACATGCTTGCTGGTGTTGGTGGGATCTCTCATGCACTGTTAATTGTGGCTTGTGACGATGGTGTTATGGCTCAAACCATTGAACATATTTCTATTTTACGTCTTGCTGGTTGCCCTCAAGTTACCGTAATTCTGACTAAAGCAGATCGTGTTACGCCTGAACGAATTGAAGAAGTTCGATCACAAATAATTGATGTATTGGCCAATTTAAGCTGGCAACAACCTGTTATTTTTGTCACCTCAGCACCTTCTAATGAAGGGATACCCGCGCTTCGTGACTATCTTGTTAATCTTCATCAACAAGAGCAACAACACCCTCAATGGCATAAACGCTTTCGCTTAGCGATAGACCGCGTTTTTAGTATTAAAGGGGCTGGGTTAGTAGTTACGGGTACTGCCCTCGCTGGGCAAATAGCCATTGGTGATACTTTTTGGCTAACAGGTGCTGATAAACCAGTAAGGATCAGAGCGTTACACGCACAAAATCAACCTGTAGAAAGTGCTGGAGCAGGTCATCGTATTGCCATTAATATCACTGGAGATGTCAGTAAAGATAGTGTCTCTCGTGGCGATTGGTTGCTCTCTCAAGAACCTAACTATCAAGCTCATAAAGTCTTAGTCAGTTTAATCGCTGATGAACCTTTAAAGCATTGGCAGCCTGTACATATTCATCATGGTACTCGCCATATTACAGGCCGTGTTGCGCTCTTAAATAATACTACCGAAACACCTCAATTAGCTGAACTTATTCTTGATGAACCACTTTGGCTGGTGGATAACGACAGACTTATTTTACGTGATATTAGTGCTCAACGTACATTAGCCGCAGCGAAAGTCTTACATTTGCATTCGCCACGTAGAGGTAAACGACAAAGTGAGTTCTTAGCTTGGCTACATCAACTTGATAATGCTGATAGTGTTAGTGCCAATTTAGCGTTATGTTTACCAAAAGGTGAATTATCTCTAAATCAGTTTGCTTGGGCTCAGCAATTAACTGAAAGTGCACTCACTCAGCTACTAAAAACATTTGACCTAATTAACGTTGCTGGCGTTATTCTTTCTAAAGAAAATGCTGATAATGCAAAACAAAAATTACTCAATACACTTGAGGAATATCACCAACAACATAATGATCAAATGGGAGTCGGACGTTCACGTTTAAAACGAATGGCGCTACCAACTTATCATGATGAGTTGGTTTATCACCTAATTGATCAATTACGAAAAGAGGGTGCAATTAGCCAAAGTCGGGGCTGGCTTCATCTCCCAACCCATGGTCTTGCTTTTTCGCCAGAACAAGAGTCGTTATGGCAATATGCTAAAGTCTATTTTGAGCAATCTGAACCTTGGTGGGTACGTGATCTTGCAAATGAAATGAAAAAGGATGAAAAAGAAATTCGTTCATTATTACGCAAGGCCGCACAGTTAGGTTTAATTATCCCAATTATTGCTGATCGCTACTATACCCATGCATCTATAGAGAAATTTGCCTCCATTATTGTGAAATATAATGAGAGTAATGGCAGTGTCACCGCAGCGGATTTTCGTGATGAATTATCTGTAGGACGTAAATTAGCAGTACAAATCCTAGAATATTTTGACCGTACAGGTTTTACACGGCGCAAAAAAGATCTTCATATTTTACGAGACAAAGGGCTATTCTAAATAAAGAATATAATTAGACTGAATCATCTATTCAGTCTAATTAATATTATCACCTACAATAGTAGTAAAATTTAAATCCTATTCTTTATGGCTATACTCGGAAGAGATATGAAAAAACTATTAGGAAGTGCTTACCTTGCACTTATTCTTATTGGCTCTCTGTTTATTGTTTTTGAAAAAACGAGTCTTATTTATACAGCCCTACTCTCTGTGAGTGCTTATTTTATTCTTTTTTCTCTTTTCTTTATTTTATCAGGACGTGTTTTATTTTCGATCATTACAACTGGTACACTTTTCCTGATCACTAAGTTTATTAACCAACTTAAAGTCCATTATTACAAAGAGACATTAATGTTCTCTGATTTTGATTTAGCCTTTGACAGTTCAAATTTAGGGACATTAGGACATTATTGGGAAGCCGGTGTGGCATTGGTTGCAATGCTAATATGGCTTCTTATTAATATGTTGATTGCTTGGCGTTTTTCCAAAAAATCACGCCTAACATTACGTGTAAGTAGCTTACTGCTAATAGTTGTTGGTGTCATTACCATCCATTTTACTGTTGAAAAGTGGCAAGTTGAATGGGAAGGTACATTACCTGGTGGCCGAGGTACCGTTACTAATTTGATTATGTCCGGTTACCAAACTACATATCACCCCCCTTATTTTAAAGAAAGTGCTGACTATTTCCTTGAAAAAGCAAATAAAACGGCATTACCTGAGACACAAACTGAAATAAAGCCCGATATCATCATTTTATTACAAGAATCGACGGTTAATCCCTCCATTTATCAATTTGATAAAGATCTCGCATTACCTGATTTATTTATGTTCCAAAAAGATGAAGGTGTGAGTGCTCAAAGCCCTTTACGAGTACAAACCTTTGGTGGTGGTACTTGGCTTTCTGAGTTTTCCATCTTAACAGGATTAAATACTGACGATTTTGGTGCCCGTAAGAACTCGGTATTCTATTTTGTTGTCGATAATCTGAATGAAAGTTTATTTCGCCAACTCAAAGCTGAAGGCTATTACACGGTTTTACTCACCCCATTTAATCGCAGTGCTTATCATGCTGGTTATGCTTATGAGCAAATGGGAGTTGATGAAATTATCCAACCTCAAGAGTTAGGTTATCCTGGACATTTGGAAGAAAATCTTTGGAAAATATCAACACAAGATATGCTAGGTTATATCGAAGAAGTTCTTAAAAAACGAACAGATAAGCCTTTGTTTATATTTTCATTAACGATGTACGAGCATGGCCCTTATGATGAATCTCATACTGATGACTATCAAATTACAGGTCAAACAAAAAGCAGTAATGCGCCGGGTAAATTTAGCCACTATATGGAAAAAATAATTACCAGTGATCCGGCAATTAAAGATTTTTCCAATTTTGTCGCCCAAAGAGAAAAACCGACAATGTTTCTTTATTTTGGTGATCATCAACCTAATATTGAGTTAAATAATTACCAGTCACCATTTACTAACCCCGCACATATCACTCAATTCACATTGAGAGACAACCTAACGCAAGGTGCATCACTTTCAACGGGTGAGTTAACGGATATTAGCTTCTTAGGTGGCATGATACTGGAGCGTGCACGTTTACCATTATCACCTTTCTATAAAGCCAATATTCAAATGCGACACTTATGTGAAGGTAAATTAAATGACTGTGAAGACGAAAAATTAATTAATAGTTATAAAAATTATATTTACGACAAATTGAAAGTTGCAGGTGTCGCTGATGATTAATTTTTGTCACTTAAATAATGGATGATCGGGATTATAAATCTGATTAATATCAACGAAAAAGAGGCTAGTTATCTAGCCTCTTTTTTTATCTTAAAACTGATTATCCAAAATATTGGATACTATTATTTACGTGTTGCAACAATCACACTAGATGCTTTCACTAATGCTAAAACATCACTGCCTTTTGCCAATTGCATTTCTTGTAAGCTTTCATTTGTAATAACCGCAGTCAGCTCTAAGCCTTTTACTGTTTCTAAATGCACCGTTGAATTTACAGCGCCTTGCGCGATTTGAGTCACTTTTCCTGCAAACTGATTACGTGCAGAAAAATTCAAACCACAATCAGGTAGCACTAAAACAACCCATGGTGCTTTAATAATGGCGATTGCCTCACCATCTTTTTTGATCTTTAAACTATCACAGCTCTCTTTAGTGATAATTGTGGCCAGTTTTTCACCATGCGCTAACGATAAAATAACTTCGCTATTAACGGCACCTTCAATAATATCAATAACTTTACCAACTAACTGATTGCGTGCTGAAACTTTCATTTATCCACCTCTATTATTGATGAGAAATTATATAAATAACACTATCAAGTCATTGAGGTAATTTTATCATAAATACCATTAAATAAATTATTCTTAGATCATAGTTTAAAGTTTATTTATTATTTAAAAACATAATGTTATAAATAAATAGAAATAGCAAAAATAAATAACGACCTCGCAAATTAATAGAAATAAATTCAGCAAGTTATATCTTTTTTATTTTTATCCTTATTGTCATAAACAAAATAGATAACTTAATTAACCTGTTAGCTAAAGGTAATTTAAGCTATCTATAATCTTAATTAAAAAGACTTATTGCCCATTTTGAGCAAATGTCGCTAATAAATGTAAAGCGGAAGAGTAATAATCCGTATCTTTACTTAACTCAACATCTTCAATAGGGGTTTTCATTGTTAAATCCCTCACCGCCATCATACCTGGTGTGAGGTTATATTCCGCACGCTCTTGAGCATCAATACTGACCCAAGCAGGGGTTTTATAACGATCAAATTGCTGCCAATACTGCACAAAGGGTTGTAATGCTAATTCATCATGTGCCCAAGCTAAATAAAGCGGAATACGTATTGCATCAAAGCTAAATCGTGCGGGCCATTTTTCACTAGGCTCTATCTTTCCATCAGGATATAAACTCACCCAGTCTGAGGGTAATTGATATTCACCAAAACGCATATTTCTTAGCAAGGATTGGCTATCATTAATTAACGCTTTCCAACGAACATCTTTACTTGTACGGTAAAAATCTTTCCATGCTGGAAAAATAAAATAAGATGGATTAATAATAATTTCTTCCGGTGTTTTAAAACCATTAATACCCGGTAGTAATACGGTATAGTTTTTTGTTTTAACTAAGGTATGCTCTAAAATAGCGTGCTGAATAGAATCGGAGGCTGAAAGATAACTTTCATCATTCCATTTTTCACCCGCTTTTAATAATGCCCACGCAATTAAAATATCACCATCAGTTGCATTATTAGGATCAGGGGTATGTTCATTATTTTCAGGCTCATAACGCCATTTAAACAACCCTAAATCGCCTCGATAAAGAGAGGTCGCTGTCCAACGCCACAGCTTATTGAATGTCTCACGATCATCACTCATTACCGCCATCAACATCCCATAGCCTTGACCTTCTGAGTGCGAGATATTGTTATTGGCGCTGTCTATAACGCGCCCGTCATCCTTAATATAGCGCTCTTTAAACTGCTGCCATCCGATTTGAGTGTCTGCTGCCTGTATTGAGGGAGAAACCATAAGCAACAAACCTAAAATAAAAAAGGTAAAAAATAGATAATTACAACGAGATAAGTGCCCAAAAGACATTGCCTTTCTCTCCTGCTATTGCCGACCGTTATCTTATTTCGGTCGGCACATTGCATGTTATTTCAAGGTAACTCAAAAGATAGCAACTATCTTTTGTTCTTCATTAATTTCGTCTTCTTCTATGACTTCTGTTTTGGGTAACAATGTTTTTTCACAAAAATCCTGCATCCAAGAAGCGAATTCTTCTTTTAAAACGGAATTATGTAAACCATATTCAACAAAGGCTTTCATATATCCCAGCTTATTACCACAGTCATGAGATTTACCCACTAAGGTATAAGCTTCAGCCGTTTCTTTTTTCAATAATAAATCAATCGCATCAGTTAACTGAATTTCACCACCAACGCCTGCTGGTAAACCATCCAATAATTCCCAAATAGCTGAAGAGAAAACATAACGACCTACTACAGAAAGATTAGATGGTGCATCTTCTGGATTTGGTTTTTCCACGATACGACGAATAGGTGCCCAATTACCTTGAGGACAGAAAACGCCTTCGCAATCCACAACACCATATTGTTGCACTTGGCTCATTGGTACTGGTTCAACCATGATTTGGCTACGTTCAGTTTTTTCAAAACGTTTGATCATTGCTGATAAATTATCATGTTTAGGATCACAATAGTGTGCATTCAATAAAACATCTGGTAGTAAAACAATAAATGGATTATCGCCTATCACAGGACGCGCACAGCAAATAGCGTGACCCAAACCTAATGCATGACCTTGACGAATTTGTACAATTTTGACATTTTCAGGGCAAATAGAACGTACTTCTTCTAATAATTTATTTTTAATACGCTGTTCAAGCATATTTTCTAATTCAAAGCTGGTATCAAAATGATCCGCAATTGAATTTTTAGAAGAGTGAGTGACTAAAATAATTTCCTCAACACCAGCCTGAGCACACTCTTCAACAATATATTGAATTAAAGGGCGGTCAACGATAGGCAGCATTTCTTTAGGAATTGATTTCGTTGCAGGTAACATACGAGTACCTAATCCAGCAACAGGGATAACAGCTTTCATCATAATAAAATCCTCTAATAGATATTTATCTAAAATTAATATTTAGTATTATTTTAAATTACATTTATATTTCATTATAAAAACCAGATACATTTAAAATATATAGTTACCTCTCTTTAATTAAAAAGAGATAATATTATTTTTTATATCTTTATTTAAAAATTTTCTATTTAAAACCCAGAATAAAATCCGTATTTATTACCACCCATTTCTTTTATGGAATAAAGTGTTTCATCTGCAGATTTTAATAATTCAGATAATGTTTTTCCGTCTTTAGGATATTCGGCAATACCTAAGCTAATAGAAGGCGTTAACATATAGTCTGAATTAATATTTATTGGCTTTTCCATTGATTTCCAAAGTGATTCTATTATTTCTAATAGAATCACTGAACAAGAACGTAATCCTTTAGGGAAAAGCACAGCAAATTCATCACCGCCAAGTCGGCCACAATAAACTTCGCTGTTTTCTAATTGTAATAATCGCTTTGATATTTCACACAATACTTTATCACCGGCATGATGCCCAAACTGATCATTAATTGCTTTAAATTTGTCACAATCAATAATACCAAGACAAAATGAAGATGGATGTGAAATATTTAATCGCTCATTTTCAATTTTTTCAACAATACTTAATCGATTTGATATTCCGGTTAATGAGTCGATATAACTTTTACTAAATAACTCATTTCTTAACTCTACTTTATCAGTAATATCCAAACTAATAAATACATAATGAGAAATTAAATTATCTTTATAAAATACAGGAATAATACTAATATCTTCCCATACTTCTTGTTGAGATTCATTATTTCTCTTTGCTTCTAATCGATAAACACCTTTATTATCATTATTACCGTTTACACAATAATTGATTTGATTCTTATCAATTAAATAAAATAAGTTGTATTTTTTATCTTTTATATTTTCAAAATGAACGTTATTAAATTCACAATATTTTTCATTAGCATAAACTATAGTGCCATTAATATCAGTTACTAACATCATAAAAACATTATTAGTAAACTGCTTTATTAATAAGCATTTAGAATTATCATCATTAAATATCATTTCATTCATTTTTGACCTCCGATGCTCATCAATAAAGCATATATATTATTATTCAGCTGATGAATTATGTGCATAGCGAAAAATAAAGACATCTTTAGCATCAGTAGATTGACGATGTACTTGCATTTTTGCATTACCACCTTGATGAGTTAACCACCCCTCATATAACCCTTCTAATACACCAGCACTTGCAACACGCCACTGAACGTCATCTTGGCTTTGCGTAAAATGAGGCCATGCACAGTGCACTAATAAAAGCTCACTCATTGCAGGAGATATGGTGACAAAACCCCATTTGAATAACGTTAATACGCGATTAATATGTGATTCAAGTAATTGAATATTTTCACTTTCTGGTAAAGGGTAGCGTAAGGCAATATCTTTACCAATATTTCTTAATTTACTTTCGGCAGTTGAAATATCATTGTCATTTAATACTTGAAAAAATAATAATTGAGTTAGATCTTGCCAGCCACTTTCAAAAGGTAATTGTAAGATATCACTGTCATGCTTATTCATTGTTTGTTTCCTTAATTATTTAGACAGAAAGTCTGGAGTATATTTTAGGTGTAACCACATATTATCTTCAGCATAATCACCGGATGTATCATGCGATAAGCTGACACCTAACTCGGTTTCTTTATTTAAATAATATTTCGCGTCTAAACCTAATCTGTAAGTAATATTTGTTTCGTCTTTTTCTTCATAACGAGATTTAATTCGAGGATCGCTCGCGTTATGTTTATTTAAGGCGTCTTGCATATAACTATGTGTTGGAAAATAATCACTGCCTTTTTGTTTGTAACTTTGTATACCTATTGCACCATTTAAGGACACTTCACCTTTTTCAAAACGGCGGGTATAAGCAACAGGTAATGAGACAGAAACATAATCTTGTGGACTAAAGTAACCACCATGCCCCAATGAGAAGTTATTTTGGTTATTTCTAAAGTTCATATAATCAACATGCACACCGGCTTTCACTTCTTGTTGGTCATCTTTATAGAACTTAGCGTAAGACCCCATCCATGCTTTCACTTCATCATTACTCGCAACACTTTTACCTTCATAGTTATAAAAACCGCCCCCGACATAAGCGCCAACTTTTCCATCATCCCAAGCATATTGAGCTTTGGCACCATTACGTGTTACACGACCCCAGCTTTCACCCGTCATAGGATCGGTGCGTCCCATATAAGAAAGTAGACTATCTTTGATGGCTCTGCGCTCTGCAGTCAGTGTTAATTGCCCATTTTGGCCAATTTTAGGTGAATATGTGAGACCACCGACAACCGTTGCCGTATCTTTGCCTAATGGTGTTGAGCCAACATCAAAGCTGACATTCTTGTCAGATAAACGCAGTCCTAATTCAACACCAGAAGCACGTTGGCTACCGGCTTCGTCGGCATTAATTTTGTTTTTCTCGTCATGGTTATCACTATTCTTAGCAAAGCGTTCAGCATGTTGAAGCTGTCCTGTACCAAAGCGATTTGCTCTCTCACCAGAAACTGAGCCACTCGTCATAGAAACTGGAGTTACATTAAATTCCCAGCGGAACTCTTCTCCTGGAACACTTGAAATACTGATTGGTGCAGAAATTTCAGTGACATTAGATAATCCTTTATCACCATTACGATGGCGCACAGCAACACCACCTTGTACCCACGGTGAAACTTTTTCTTCTAATTCACGGATAGAACGTTGAACAGATGCCATCTCTTTACGTTCATAGATAGAACCTGCTATGGCTGTATTATCGCTCTCTAATGCGCGTAATTGACCCGCAGATGTATTCAATACACGATCATCATTGTTTTGCCATTGTGCACTGCGTAACAAGGTTAAAGCTTTACGGTTTTCACCGTTTAATTGCGCTATTTGCGCTGCTTGTAATAAATAAGCAGGTTGTGAAGAAGACGGAATTTGTTGCAATAGCTGCTGTGCTTTTCGGCCATCTTGTTGCGCTAATGCAACTTCTATTTGAGCTTGGATTAATTTTGTATCTTTTCCTTGCTCTTTTTCCAAATAAGAGAGAATTTTATCCGACTGTTCAGGCATAGATTGCGCTAAATAAACACGACTTAATGCCATTAATAAATCAGGATCATTAGGGGATGATTTTAACGCGACAACCAATGTGTCATAAGCCGCTTTAATTTCACCTTTTTCACGTAAGTTATCAGCTTGCGCAACTTTGGTAGCTACCTCTAAGCGTTTCTTCTCAACAATTGGTGTTTCTTGTTGCAATGCCGGATCATTAATCAAGCTAGATGCTTGTGTATAACGACCTAATTCATTGAGAACATTGATATGACCTGCATAGTTACCTACAGATCCTTTAGTGCCTTTGGCAATATCATTTTCAACTAACTGCAACGCTTCATCGTTTAATCCACTGCTTACCAATCGTTCCGCTAATTCACCTACATCATTTGGATAATCAGCAACTTGGTTAATTAAAGGACGTAAGGTATTACGTACAGCAACTAGATTACCAGCTTGGCGATAATGCTCTGCTTGCGCAAGTTGACGATGAAAACGAGCGCGCTGTAATAACTCTTTTTCAGCTTCTGTCTGTTGGTTATGACTACTTAGCAAGTTAAAAACTTTATCCCACTCTTTTTGCTCAACATAAAATAGAGAAGCGACGTAATCCGTGTCTCTTGTTTTACGATTTTGCAATTGTGAAATAATATTTTTTGCGCCAGTACTATCACCATCAGCAGCCATTAAACGAGCTAAATCAAGATAAACCCAGTTATTTTGTGGATTTTTACGTTGTGCTTGTGTCAGCAATTGTCTTGCTTGAACACGATTACCATTTTCTAACGCTTTTTGTGCTTCACGACGTAATGTCTCTGAAGGATCTGTATTTGCGGTAAGTTTTTGACGTAAAGAGGCTGATTGTTGAGCCAGTAATTGCTCTGCTTTCGTATTTTGTCCTTCCTGAACCAATAAATAGTAGTAAGCTGAAATGACTTTTTCATTACGACTATTTTGTTGATAAAGACCGGCTAATAATTGGTGCGCAGCAGGTAAATTACCTTGTTTACGTAATAAATCAGCTTGTAGCAAATTAGCGGATAATCCTTTCTCACCTGATGCGCCCGTTAAAGGGGCTAATTTATCAAGTGCCTGTTGAATATTTCCTTGTTTAGCACGTTGTTGCGCATCACGTAGTTGTGCATAGAAACCAGCATCTTCCGCTTGTTGCTTCCATTTACTGCCCTGCTCGCCACCTGATTGTGCAGCTTGATTTAATAAGCGCTGACCTGTTGCTAAATCACCCGAACGTAATGCGGTATAACCTAACCCTGCTAATGCTTGTGCATCATTATTATCTGCTGCTAATGCTTGTTTAAAATAACCTTCTGCTTCTTTCAATTTGCCTTTATTTAAAGCGGTATAACCAGCTTGACGTGCATTACCTTGAATAGCGCCTTGGAAATGTTCAGCAACAGCTTTATCATTCGGATTTGCTTGTAAATAGGTTTTATATAACACCTCATCATCAGGGCGGACATTCAGCCATAACAGTGCTTGGCGAAGGCCTTTTTTTGCTGACTCATCGCCTGAAACATTACCTAAAATTGTTATCCCTTCACGACGAGTTTCTTCGTTATAAGTTAGCGTCAGCCCTAACGCTCTTTGTGTTTCTTTATTATCAGGCATTAATGCAGCTCGTTGTTTTAGCCCTGAAATAGCTTGTGGCAACATTGCAGGCACACCTGCCATAGTCTGATAATATTCTAATGCCAGTGTTTCTGGTGGCTCACTGCTAACAAATAAACGTTGATACGCTTTTATCGCTTCTTCATGCTGCCCTTTCTTTGCCAATTCCCTGGCATAACCTAATTGTTGATCACTAAATTGTGATGATCGGATGTTCTTTAATCCATCAATACGTGGATCTTGCGGTGCGACTTGTGCAAGTTTTTCCCGCCAATAGGTCGCTTGCTTTTCATTCCCTTGCTGTGCTGTAAAGAACGCCATTAAATATAAAGCGTCTTGGTTATTACTTTCCATAATCAACACTTTTTGCAGTGCTTCTACTGCACGCGCATCATGCGCTCTACCGTGCCAATAATTAGCTTGTTCAATAAGAGAGCTTACAATATTTGGATCAGTAGCTGTTGTATTTACATCATTCGCCGTGGCTTGTACTTGGCTTGAAGCGCCTAAAATACAACCTGCATAAATAACTTTAACGATGATGTTAAGTGCGTGGTTTTTCATCCCATATACTCCTATTTACCTGAACGATGCTGTGATATCTGATGTAAACGACGAGTTGAACGACGTTGTAACCAGTAATAAGTCACTAAGCCCGTCAACGCACAAAAACCAACAGCTAAAAGACCAAGCAAATACACATGCCTAGAGCTATACCAAAGGAATTGTTGTAATAAAGGTAAGTCACCTTGAGAGAAGTGTTCGCCTAAATGGAAACTTCTTACTGTGTCTTTACCACTAATCAGAGTGATGTCGCCTTTAATGGCTGCATTTATTTCAGCTAAATTTAAATCGTTGATAATGGTCTTTATCGAATCATTACCTTTAGCAGTTACTAATACGACAACTCTATCGCTCGCCCAAGGTGAGATAAAACTCACCATGCCACGCCAGTTGTTCACGGAAGAGAGATAATTAGCTGCATCACCACTTTGAGATAAATAATCACCCGCAATCCAGCCTTTCGCTTTTTCAAGCAATGACTGTGATTTGATCTCGATATTTTTATTTAAAAAAGAGAATGCCTGTTGTGAAAAACGAGCTGGTAAAAAACCGTCACTGCTTAATGAGCCAATTGCTAATATATCTTGTTGAGAAAGGTTATTTTTCTCTAGCGCTTTAGCCCCTAAGAAAACAGAAGTATGAGAAACCGGTGTACCCGTGGAATAACCTGATCTCGCCATTAAATTGACTAAGGTATAAAGCTCTTCTGTTGTCGGATTTTCAGGTAATAGCAGTGTAGTTTGTGAAAAATCAGCACGGCGACTAAATGGGAATGAAGCCCCTGAAAAATACGCCAAGTTCGGCATTCTTGAATAGTGCCAAGTATTTTTAAATTGTAGCGTTGATTGCGGATCAATTTGGCTAATCAAGCTACTACCATCCGTTAAAATACAAGGAGAATCATCCGGCTCACGTAAATCAAAATAAAACTGCAATTGATTTTGACTATAAATTTGACGAGGGTTTAAATAGAGGGTGCTATTTTGCTGTTCACTCTCCATACCTAACCATTGTCTTAACATGCCTAAAGGCTCTGAACGTGCTGGATATAGCGCACCTAAGAATTGATTATTCAAAGAAGCAATCAATGAAGAACGACGGCTATTGAGCTTATCTGAATGAGGGAAAACATATTTCAATTCTAAAGGTAACGCATCACCATCCCACCAAAAAAGATCGGGTGAGACACGAAATGAAAACTGATTCGGCGCATGGTTAATACCTTGACGCGAGAAATCATCGCTACCATTAGCAATTTGACCCAATGTAACCGGTTTATTGGTATTCAACCAACGTGGTGCATCGTAATCATTTCGCACAGCCAATGTTTGAGAAGGCACAACTAAGTGATCGTTTTGTGGCAATTTACCGTTATTTAGCGCCCATACTGCTTGGCGTAATGATTTCTCATTATCACCACTGATCAGTAATAATTTGAAAACAGGATCAACGGGGTTATCAACAATCGTTAATTGCCCACTATTTCCTGAAGGTAAAGTAATACCTGCAATAGTTTGTCCTGAGTAACCAACTAAAATACCGTCACTTTCAGGTAATTGGTTCATTAGAACTGGTAAATCAACTTGCTTAATATCATGACTAAAACTACCAAACCATGATGCTGCAATCGCAGCTGTAGTTACCTCTGCATCGTCAGGTTTATCAGACAATATGATAGGTAACGAGGTCGCTGTCATTCTGTCGGGATCAAAGAACGGTAGGGGCAATCGTTCCAGACTGTACCCGCCATTAATCCAGCGACCTCGATAATCTAATGATGAATCAGGTGAAATAACGAGACTAAGCCCTTCAGCTAATGGTGGTGTGCATTGATTTTCATCTAATGCATCACGACTTGCTAAACGGAAACTTAGATTATTCACATTCGTCAACATCATTTCGGGGATTTCTAAAACATACTCATGCTCTTGCCCACCTTCTTCTAACGGCAGAAATCCCATAGGTTGACCATTTAACATTAAATGAAGTGTTTGATCTGATTGAACTAATTCTTGAGATGCTTTCACTTTCATTGTTAGTGTGGCGCTATCAATAAATAAATCATTCGCCATATTAAAAGTCACACCAGAAAGTAGTCTTCTTCCTGATAATACGATAGGCGATGGGTTTCCCATCTGTGCCAACGTTAATTGCTCTTCGATATTACGAGCTTCTGATAATGCTACATCTCCCATTTGGATAGGATTATTGGCATTTTGTTGCACTGGTGATTGAGTATAAGAAGTTGGGTCAGGCAAAATTTCACCGCCGAGTTCTAACATACCAGTCGCAGCTTGAGATAAGTTAATACTCGCAATCGCCATAGCAGTCAGGCTTAGCATTAATGTCAGTTTCTTTTTCATGCTTAGTCATCTCCGTTAATAGATTGCACAGAGAGTGAAGTTTTTGCTTTGGTTCTTGTTGCCACTGGTTTTACTTTTTGACGACGACCAAAGAACAATTCAAAAATACAACGCGTAATACCTGCCAATTCTTTAAAAGGTTTATCTTTGTAATCCGTTTGATGGATCCATGCATCTGCACGACCAAAGATAATGCGCACTAATTTACGGCGAACATTTAAATTGATAGGTAGAAATTCAAGGCGTAATTGATTGTTTTCTAAACTAACCATTTCAGCAGGAACTGAAACCTCATCACGTTGAACATTTAAAGTGATTGATGTGACATTGCGTTGGCGTAATTCCGCCATTTTATTCACTGCGATACGAACTCCACCCATTGAAATATCTTCAGTGGTAGTACTTAATTCCGCACCATCATCAAAATGCAATGTAATAGGAAGAGAGGCTTTAATTCGAGTATGTTTACGAATTTGGCGAGTCTCTTTACCGACAGCAATCGATGCAAGAATGATAAATAAGCTGTAAGTTGCCCAAGTCAGGTTTAAAACAATAACCAGAGGATCAATACCTTGGAAATCGTTTAATAAATAACGAATAACGACCCATGAAATACCTGTGATTAAAAGGAGAGCAGTAATAATCAAAGGGCGTACAGTGAGGTAATCCATATAGCTTTTATCTAGTAAATCACCTTTATCTGTTACGTTGAATTTACCTAATTTTGGTGAAACTAAGCTGAGTAGCGTAGGTAAAACCAAGCTAAAAGCCATAACAGTTTCATAAATTTCACCCCAGAAAGAATAACGATATTTACCGATATTTTTTGAGTTTACATAAACCGACATGATTAAATGTGGCAATGCATAGGCGAATATCATGCTGGCAGATGAAGCAATAATATTGAGGTTAAATAACATAAACAGTAACGGCGCAGTCAAAAAGATAATGCGAGGCAAACCGTACTGAAAATGGAGCATGGCATTGAGATAACATAGGCGCTGAGGAAATGTTAAACCACGGCCTAACATTGGATTATCAACGCGGAATATTTGTGTCATTCCTCTCGCCCAACGAATACGTTGGTTAACATGTAATGCTAAACGTTCTGTTGCAAGACCTGCGGCTAAAGGAATATCAATAAATGCAGAGTTCCAACCTAGACGCTGCAATTTCAGTGCTGTGTGGGCATCTTCTGTTACTGTTTCAACGGCAATACCACCGATTTCTTCAAGCGCACTACGACGCATAACCGCACATGAGCCACAGAAGAATGTCGCATTCCAGTTGTCATTACCACGCTGTACTGGGCCATAGAAAAGTGCGCCTTCATGTGGTGCATCTTTAGCTGCACTTAAATTACGTTCAAATGGATCTGAAGAATAGAAATAGTGAGGTGTTTGAATAAGCGCTAATTTAGGATCTTCAAGGAAGCTACCGACCGTTGCTTGCAAGAAAATACGTGTTGAAATATGGTCACAATCGAAAACGCAAATTAGTTCACCATCAGTTAATCCCATTGCGTGATTTAAATTACCTGCTTTGGCATGATCATGAACTTCACGTTCAATATAAGTTACGCCCACATCACCAGCGAATTGTTTAAACTCTTCACGACTACCATCATCTAGGATATACACTTTCATTTTATCTTGAGGATAATCGATAGCCTGCGCAGCTAAAACCGTATCACGTACCACATCTAAGCTTTCGTTATATGTTGGTATATAAATATCAACGGTTGGCCATTGAGAAATATCTTTAGGTAAAGGAGCTATTTTTCTATTTAATGGCCATGATGTTTGGAAATATCCTAAGACCAAAATAATCCAAGAATAAATCTCAGCCATAAATAAGCCACTACCTAAAACAGCTTCAATAGTTGTATTAAAATTAAGGGTATTTGTTGCACGCCAGTAAAGATAACGTGTTGACATCAACAACGATATAAAAACCATTGTTAACAATCGTTTTTTTTATTTTTTAAAGCCGATAACAAATAACAACAATATATTGATAATACCAAATATATATTGTTGTTCGGCACTCATTGGCATAACAATAAGTGAAAACATTGTTATCAATAAGAAAGCCGTAATTAATGTTTTAAATATTTTATTCATAAACCCATACCTTTGTCATCGCCATAGATCTTTTCTTAAGACAAAGGTTGCCCGTCGATATAAATAAATATCGAAAAGAAATAAACCTAGCTTAAAAAATAAAATAACAATGGCTAAAAATTGACACCAGTCAATATTATTTATTTATACAAAGAGTGTTACTTATTTGAATTAAACAGAGGCAATAAATGACAATATATCTTTTAATGATATATTTTCATGTGCATGAACTCTATCTGTTTCTTTGCTATCAAATATTTTATTATCTGCTAACAAATTTTTCTTACTCTTAATTAAATTGTCTTTCTTTGCTTTAACAACTAAAGCATCCTGGTGATAAGAAGGAGTTGGCGAAACAGTAATAGGTTGTTTTAGTTCGTTTTTCACAGAAAGTGAAGTTTCTGAAAACGTATTATTACTTAAATTACTAATTTTATCATTATCTTTATTACTTATAATTATTGGTTCTATTTTATTATCAACATCTTGTGTTACAGAGGAAGAAAACTCTTGAAAAGCAAAAGCATCCTCCTGAAACTTATCTTTTAAATTACTTATATCATCATACATAGTGTGGCCCCTTTAATAACAGCACTTAAAATCTTGTTCAATAATTTGATGCTCATACAAAATAAGAGTGTGTGATCCTTAGAGATAAAATTAAAATAAGTTTAAATATATATTTATAAATCCACATTTAAACTCTTATTAAACTATCAATTAATGAACATCAGCTATGTAGGGTAAATTAATCTTATAAATACTGACTTTTTTAATTTCAAATAAACACCATCTAATTAAGAGCAATGATTATTTAATTTAAATTGTATAATTATTTCAATCAAAAATACAACATCAAAAAAAGCGTAAAAACTTAAGCTTTACTCATTTTCACTTCCAAAAAACGGGTATTTCTACTTAATTTAGCATTTATTGTTATCATCAAAAATAGCGTCTTTTTTACCCAAAAAAACACGATTAAAAACCAGATAATAACTAGTATTAACTAATAACAATTTGTATAAATTTTATAAAAATAAAATTCTAAAATAATCATTAAGTAATATTATTTACTCTAAAAACTAAAGAACCTTTCAAGATCAAATTAAAAAAATCTTCATATTCTAATTAAAATTATTCTCTAAAAAAGAGCATAAAAAATGTTAAATATTATTAATGCATATTGATCATTATCAAAAATGATTTCTTTTTTACACTCAAAAGGTGAATTTATTGCTTTTTATCATATTAAGATGGGCTATTTTTATTGAAAAAAAATTAAATACATCAGAGTTGGTTAAGTTTTAGAAAAAACACCCTAGTAAAACAGACAAAAATAGATTATCTAACTATGAGTATTATCACTATTTACTTATAGTAAATACTACTAAGAATAACCTGTATTTCAGGATAATTAACTTGAGTTATATTTTATACCTAAAACAATATTGTTAATTTAGCTTAACAAACCAACAAGCGTGATTTAGTTCAAATTATAAATGTAACAATGAAAAAACACGCCACAATAAACACAACCAATTGAATTTCATATTAAATAATTAAAACAATAGTTATATATACCGATAATTAGTATAAATACCAATAATTATATTTTTTTATATTAAAAATACTTAATCAACTACATCTTTATACTAATAAGATAATGTCATTTTGAGACAATCTTTTTATGTAACCATATAAAATAATATACTTTTTAGATGTTTTCTTTTAAGAACAATCCTACGGGTTTAAGTTCTATTTTTTTTATCATTTGATAGAAACTAATCAAAATAAGACGTTTAATTATATCAATATGATCAAATAGCGGAATCGCTTCACCTTCTCACAGAATCACAAAAAGGCACTCTATCCTTCTTTACTTCTATGCTATCTTTATTAGATAAACAAAAAGCCTTCGTGATAATGGAAAGAAAATGGATTTAGAACAATTAAAGAAAGATTTCCGTACAGGTAAGAAAATAAAATTTGTTTACTTTTGGGGGCACAGAAATAAAACAAATGAAGTCACAAAAAGTTGCTTTAGCCAATGGTATCCAGCACCTTTTATCTTAGATGATGTTCGTTATATCAGTGCTGAACACTATATGATGGCTGAGAAAGCAAAGCTTTTTAATGATATAGAAATACGAGAGCGTATTATTGCAACATCAAATCCAGGTACAGCTAAAGCACTTGGTCGAGAAGTAAAAGGATTTAGCCAAGAAATTTGGGAACAACAACGCATGGATATCGTTATTCGAGCCAATATCGCCAAATTTTCTCAAAATAATGCGTTGGGTACTTTTTTAATTTCCACAGGCAATCGTGTGCTTGTGGAAGCAAGCCCCGTTGATAAGATATGGGGAGTAGGTTTAAGTGAACAAGACAAAGAGATCAGTAATCCCCTTTTATGGAATGGATTAAATTTATTAGGGTTTGCTCTAATGAAAGTACGTAGTGTTTTAATGGAAGGCAGTCATCAATAGGTAAAAAAAACTCAACTGTCACCAATCACTGTTATTTTTTACCTAGTGTATATAAACAGTAGAGATAACTTAAATATTGACTGAAATAGAAATGGCACGGTAGCAATAATCTTGTTGTTACTATAAATAATATTTACAGAATAATTAAGAGACTGATATGTATTATGGTTTTGATATGGGCGGCACAAAAATTGAGCTTGCCGTTTTTGATAAAGATCTGACTCAAGTATGGCAAAAACGTGTTCCTACACCTAAAAATGACTATCAGGCATTATTGAATGTTTTTAAGGAACTAACTTTAGAAGCTGACAACGAATTAGGATGCAAAGGAAAAATCGGCGTAGGTGTGCCAGGCATTGTAAATGCAAAAGAAGGAACAGTGTTTACCACTAATGTTCCAGCTGCCAAATACAAACCTATGGTTCATGATCTTGCACATATACTCAATAGGCCCGTTAAAGTTGAAAATGATGCCAACTGTTTTGCCTTATCCGAAGCGTGGGATCCTGAATTTCGTCATCATCCTTCCGTACTTGGCCTTATTTTAGGTACAGGTGTCGGTGGTGGTTTTGTTGTTGATGGCAAAGTGCTTTCTGGAAAAAATGGCATTGCTGGTGAAATTGGCCATATGAATTTAAATGTAGATGCAGATAATATCATAGGCGATACGATGCCAAAAATTATCTGTGGTTGTGGTAAAAAAGCGTGTTTTGAAACTTATTTATCAGGCCGAGGCTTTGAACGTATGTATAAAGCTTTCAATCATGCACCACAAAGAGCTGTTGATATCGTTGAGCAATATTATGCTGGGGATAAGAAAACAGAAGAACACGTTGATCGTTATATGAAAGTACTTGCGATTTACCTTAGTAATATTCTTACTGTACTTGATCCACATTTGATTGTTATTGGTGGTGGATTATCACAATTTAATGCACTGTATGACCAATTTCCTGAATATCTTTCACACTGTGTCTATGGAAATGCGCAAATTCCAGCAATAGAAAAAGCGCGTCACGGTGATGCAGGTGGCGCCCGTGGAGCTGCTTGCCTTAATTTATTAGACTGATAAACAAAAAAGAGCCTTTATTCTTTTATTAAAGGCTCTTCTATCAAAACGATTTTATCTACGTCACTCTGTATTAAGGCTATGGTTATGGATAAGATTTGGTTTAAAAAAAGATTAACCTTTCTTGGTGGATTAACTATCACATTAATCCTACTTCAATTAATTGGCTCTCTATTGCCGATTTCACTTCTTCAATGGGGAATTATTCCAAGAACAGGAGAAGGATTAATTGGTATATTTATCGCCCCTTTTGTACATGGCTCTTGGTCTCACCTTTTTAGTAATCTACTTCCTCTTCTTATTCTTAGTTTTTTATCCATGACACAATCTTTACGAGAATATGTTTTATCAAGTTTATTTATTATTATCGTAAGTGGTTTGTTGGTTTGGATTTTTGGGCGAAGTGCTATTCATGTGGGCGCAAGTGGCTGGATCTTTGGATTATGGTCTTTATTGATTGCTCACGCTTTTACTCGACGTAAAATTATCGATATTGTCATTGCCCTTTTTGTTCTATTTTATTATGGATCAATGGCCTATGGTTTAATTCCGGGTCAATTAGGTGTATCGACTGAATCACATATTGCAGGTGTAGTTGCGGGATTATTTTATGCATGGTGTGCAAGAAAATTAGTACGACGAAAAAGCCAAGTAATAGAAGTGGCTAAATAGCCACTTCTTTATAAAGCGGCTACTTGTGACCAATTGGCAATATTGTTCTGCCATACATCTCATTTAATACTTCAGCCATTGCTAGGTAAAAAGCACTGGCGCCACAAATAATACCTTCAAAGCCGGCAATTTTTAAAATTAATGCATTACCAGTGATATTTCCTATTGCCAGTAGAGCAAATAAAATTGTCAGGCTTAAAAAAACAAACTGTAATGCTCTATTGGCTTTTAATGTGCCAATAAACATGAAAAAGGTAAATATTCCCCATAATGCTAAAAAGACACCTAAAAAGACAGGGGTTGTGGGTTCGCTCAAGCCCATTACGGGTAATAACCAAATTCCCACTAATGTTATCCAAAAGAAACCATAAGAGGTAAATGCGGTTGCGCCAAAAGTATTACCTTTTTTGAACTCAAAAATACCAGCAATAACTTGTGCGATCCCACCATAAAAAATTCCCATACTCATAATGACAGAGACAACAGGGAAAAAACCGGCATTATGTATGTTCAACAAAATCGTTGTCATACCAAAACCCATCAAACCTAATGGACCCGGATTGGCAATGCGTTCGTTAGTCATAAAACCTAAAACCTCTAAAAATAATAGGGGAAAATTAAAAAAAATTTGAAGGCGCTGGATAATAAGAGGTAATACATCTAAAAACAATGATCCCGAAGGGTATATTTTTGAATAATCGCCAGCACTGAGACTAAGGGTAAATAACCAGTTGATTTAACTTAGAGAAAAGAAGTATCTAGTGATAGATGCTTATATCAATAAAAAACACAAAGAGAAATAAAGACCTATAATTTAAAGGTAATATCAATCAGTTGATATATTAATACTGATATTTACCTTAATATGCGGTTTTATACATGAAAATGAAATAAAATCTCACACAATAATTAGTTGTATTATTAATCTATAAGAGAGCTTGTTATGAAAAAAATTCTAGTTTTATTAATTGGTAGTACGTTAGCGTTTGCATCTCAAGCAAATACAACACACCAAGGTGGTTTTCAAGGTTCTATTCAAGCACCAACTCAACAAGGTGGATTTAAAGGCCCTTCTATTAGTGAAACCACGGTTGCTAAAGCAAAAGATCTTTCTGATGACACGTGGGTTATCTTAACGGGTAAAATCACAAAAAAAATTGGTGATGAGCTATATGTTTTTGAAGATAGCACCGGCGGTATCAATGTAGATATTGATAATAAAAGATGGCGCGGACAAACAGTCACCCCAGATAATACCGTCAGAATTGAAGGTAAAGTAGATAAAGAGTGGACAAGTACTGAGATCGATGTAAAACAAGTTACAATTATTAAATAATTAACATCAAATAATTTGTATCTAAAGCCAACCAGTATATCTTTTTAAAAAAGCCAATTATTTGAATAAATTGGCTTTTTTTGTTTCTATTTTTCATTTTTCAAATTCAATCAATAAAATTGTACACCTTATACAAATTTATCCGCTTTAACCTCAAGTTAAGCTTAGGTTTATACTTAATACCAGTTAAAGCACAATCACTCTTCGCAAGAGGTGATTTAACTAATGAAATACCCTCATAATCGTTTACATCCTAACTCTATGTTTACCCTGTTTTCTCCATTTTTAGCCTGCTATGCAGGCTTTTTTCTTTTTATATCAACTAATACGCCTAAATACATTAAGAAAAGAATAAACGTAGTGTTATTTATATCTTTGTTTTATATAAATATTCTTTTACAAAACTCTACGTGTTTATACCTTTATTAAATTGACCTTCCTGTAGGGGGAAAGATTATTGTCTCATCTATCAATTTAATGAAAGGAATGAACAATGAAAAAGTTATTACTGCCTTCTATTATTGCAATCTCTGCTTTTACAAGTACAGCTTATGCTTCTAATCATAATGTTGTGGAGGTTTATAAAACAGATAGTTGTGGATGCTGTACTTTATGGGCTGATGGTGTGAAAGAGGCTGGCTTTAATGTCAAAGTGAATATTGTTTCAGAAACTCAATTAATGGAAAAATATCAACAAGCAGGCGTGCCAAATAATTTATTAAGTTGCCACTTAGCGACTTACCAAGGTAAGGACTTAATTGGACATATTCCTGTCGATAGTTTAAAAAATATCGACTTAGTAGATAAATCTAAATCTGGTATTGCGGTTGCTGGTATGCCAGCTGGAAGTTTAGGTATGTATGCAGGTGATTACAAAGAACCTTACCAAGTTATCGCGTTTGATAAATCCGGCACACAATCTTTGTTTAAGTCTTACAACTAACTGTAGTGTTGTTTTATAAGAACAAAAAACCCAGTTAGACTGTTATGCCTAACTGGGTTTTAAACGATAACGTAATTAACGTATGACTTATTCAACCGTTACTGATTTTGCCAAGTTACGAGGTTGGTCCACGTCTGTACCTTTAATTAACGCAACATGATAAGACAATAACTGTAATGGTACGGTATAGAAAATTGGCGCAATAAGCTCTTCAACGTGAGGCAGAGAAATTAATTTCATTGTTTCATTTTCTTCAAAGCCTGCATCTTGATCAGCAAATACATACAGTAAACCACCACGTGCTCGTACTTCTTCGATATTAGATTTCAATTTTTCTAATAATTCATTATTTGGCGCAATAATGATAACGGGCATATCTGCATCAATTAATGCTAATGGGCCGTGTTTTAATTCACCAGCAGCATATGCCTCAGCATGAATATAAGAGATCTCTTTTAGCTTTAATGCACCTTCTACCGCAATCGGGTATTGGTCGCCACGACCTAAGAATAAAGCATGGCTTTTTTCCGAAAAATCTTCAGCTAAGGCTTCAATCACTTTATCTTTCGACAACATGCTTTCAATACGGCTTGGTAATGCATGTAATGCAGTTGAAACGTCGTGCTCTAATGTTGCAACACCTTTGATACGTCCCATATATGCCACCAGCATTAATAGAACTGTTAACTGTGTTGTGAACGCTTTAGTTGATGCAACACCAATTTCAGCACCCGCTTTAGTCATTAAAACAAATTCAGATTCACGCACTAAAGAAGAGCCAGCAACGTTACAAATCGCCAGCGATGATAAATATCCTAACTCTTTAGATAAACGTAGCGCAGCTAACGTATCAGCGGTTTCACCCGATTGAGATAAAGTGATCAATAAGCTATTACGGCGAGTTGCCGGTTTACGATAGCGATATTCTGATGCTATTTCGACATCACAAGGAATACCTGCTAGAGACTCAAACCAGTAGCGAGAAACCATACCCGCATTATAAGACGTTCCACAAGCTACAATTTGAATGTGTTCAACTTTAGATAAGATCTCTTCAGCTTTAGGGCCTAGCTCACTCAGATCAATCGAATCTGATTTTAAACGGCCTTCAAGGGTGTTTTTAATCGCCAGAGGCTGTTCGTAGATCTCTTTTTGCATATAGTGGCGATAAACACCTTTATCACCTGCATCATATTGAACGTTAGATTCAATCGTATCACGATTAACTTCTTCGCCATTCACATCAAAAATATGGACATGACGACGTGTGATTTCAACAATATCGCCTTCTTCAAGGTAGATAAAGCGACGAGTCACTGGCAATAATGCTAATTGGTCAGAAGCAAGGAAGTTTTCGCCTACACCAAGACCTACCACCAGCGGGCTACCAGAACGAGCAGCGACTAATAATTCTGGTGTGCGACTATCCATAATTACAGTGCCATAAGCACCACGTAATTGAGGAATAACACGCTGTACGACTTCACGTAATGTGCCACCTTGGCGCTGTTCCCAGTTTACCAAGTGAGCAATAACTTCGGTATCTGTTTGAGAGGCAAACTGATACCCTTTTTTAATTAATTCTGCTTTCAGTTCTTGGTAGTTTTCGATAATACCATTGTGTACCACAGCAATAGTGCCAGATACATGAGGATGAGCGTTATCTTCACAAGGTTCACCATGTGTTGCCCAACGAGTATGAGCAATACCTGTGCCACCAATTACTTGTGTTTTTTCTGCTTCATCAGCCAACATTTGTACTTTGCCAGCTTCACGCAAACGTGTCATTTTGCAGTCATTATCAACAACAGCTAACCCCGCAGAGTCATATCCACGGTATTCTAAACGACGCAAGCCTTCAATTAAGATTTCAGCGATATCGCGTTGTGCAACTGCACCTACTATTCCACACATTGTGTTATTCCTAAAACTGTGCGTTTATTCGCACTTGGATGTCTTATACCTGATTGGTTTGTTCCCCAAGCCATTGTAGAAAGCGGGGATATTTTTTGTTTTTAGAATAATAGCGTACAAGAAAAGGGCGCTAATAAAATATACGCCCTTCTCTTAAAATTATTGTTTTTTCTTCACTGGACGTTTCCATCCACTGATATGAGTTTGCTTAACTCGACTGATCACTAATTCGTTTTCATTCACGTTTTTAGTGAGTGTTGTTCCTGCACCAATGGTAGCACCATTAGCAACAGTAACTGGCGCCACTAATTGGGTATCTGAACCAATAAATACATCATCACCAATAATGGTTTTGAATTTATTCGCGCCATCGTAGTTACAAGTGATAGTACCTGCACCGATATTAACGTTAGCCCCCACTTCTGTATCGCCTAAGTAAGTCAGATGACCTGCTTTAGATCCAACGCCTAAGCTGGCTTTTTTCATCTCAACAAAATTACCAACATGAGCTTTATCTGCTAATTCACTGCCTGGGCGAAGACGTGCAAATGGGCCAACAGTACACTCTTGTGCTAAATTTGCATCCTCGATCACCGTATATGGACTAATAATAGAATTATCACCAATTACACAGTTTTTTAGAACACAACCTGTACCAATTTCAACGTTATTTCCCAACGTCACATTGCCTTCAATGATAACGTTGGTATCAATCACCACATCTTTACCATGAGTTAATGTTCCACGTAAATCAAAGCGCGCAGGATCAAGCAACATAACGCCTTCTAATAATAAACGCTCGGCTTGTTCTGTTTGGTAAATACGCTCTAATGCTGCTAGTTGTAAGCGATTATTCACCCCTTCCATTTCACTATGGCGACGAGGATGAGCCGTTTCAATTTTACGACCTTCTTTATGTGCTAACGCGATAATGTCAGTAATGTAATACTCTTTTTGTGCATTGTTATTATCGAGTTTACCTAACCAACGTTTTAAATCACCACCATTGGCTACTAAAATACCCGTGTTGATTTCATTAATTTTGAGTTGCTCTTCAGACGCATCTTTTTGTTCGATAATGCCAGTAACTTCGCCATTTTCACGAACAATACGACCATAACCGGTTGGGTTATCTAAAATAACCGTTAATAAACCAATACCGCCTTCTGGTTTGACTTCAATTAAACGTTCTAACGTTTCTTTGGTTATAAGAGGAACATCACCATAAAGCATCAGGATGTCTTCATCATCAGCAAAGAAAGGCGCGGCTTGTTGCATTGCATGACCGGTTCCTAGTTGCTCTGCTTGTAGTACCCAATTAACAGGTTGTGAACCTAATTTTTCTTTCATGAGTTCACCACCATGCCCATAGACAAGGTGTGTTTGTTGAGCACCTAATGACTTGGCAGTATCAATCACATGTTGAACCATGGATTTACCCGCTAGTTTATGAAGAACTTTAGGTAACTGTGAATACATGCGGGTGCCTTTTCCCGCAGCAAGAATAACAACGCTTTTAGCTGAATTAGACATAATTAACCCGATAACTCCCGTAAAGAATGGCAAGTAAACCTGTTTATGCCAAATAATACTACATATTTCGTCACACAAAATATTTCATGACGCAAAAAAGCCAGTTAGCTAAGAACCAACTGGCTTTTTTATTCATAGACTGCCTATTTACATCAACGTCGAGTCAATTCGATTACACGTAATTTCGCAATCGCTTTGGCTAATTCTGCTGATGCTTGAGCATAATCAACGTCACCATGAGAGGATTGAATGTGTTCTTCAGCTTTACGCTTAGATTCCAACGCTTTCGCTTCATCCAAATCACGACCACGGATAGCTGTATCTGCCAGTACAATGACGCCAGTCGGCTGAACTTCGAGAATACCACCTGAAAGGTAGATAACCTCTTCTTCGCCCGATGTTTTTACGACACGTACCATGCCCGGTTTTATGGCAGTTAATAACGGGGTATGCTGCGGATAAATACCGAGCTCACCTTCGCTACCAGTTACCTGAATTCGTTTAACTTCGCCGTCATATAACTGCTTTTCAGCGCTGACAACTTTCAGGTGGAACGATGTATCGGCCATATCAACCTCCCGTCAGCCGTATTAAAGCTTCTTAGCTTTTTCTACTGCTTCTTCGATAGTACCAACCATGTAGAACGCCTGCTCTGGCAGGTGGTCATAATCACCGTTCAGAATGCCTTTAAAGCCACGGATAGTGTCTTTCAGGGAAACGAACTTACCTGGTGAACCGGTAAATACTTCAGCAACGAAGAATGGCTGAGATAGGAAGCGCTGGATCTTACGCGCACGCGCAACAACCAGTTTATCTTCTTCTGACAGTTCATCCATACCTAAGATAGCGATGATGTCTTTCAGTTCCTGATAACGTTGCAGGATAGACTGAACACCACGAGCCACATCATAGTGCTCTTGGCCAACTACCAGTGGGTCTAACTGACGACTGGTAGAATCCAGTGGGTCAACCGCAGGGTAGATACCTAATGAAGCAATTTGACGGCTCAGTACAACTGTCGCATCTAAGTGAGCAAACGTTGTTGCTGGTGATGGGTCAGTTAAGTCATCCGCAGGTACGTATACAGCCTGTACAGAGGTGATTGAACCTGTTTTGGTTGAAGTGATACGTTCTTGCAGAACACCCATCTCTTCAGCCAATGTTGGTTGGTAACCTACCGCTGATGGCATACGACCTAACAGTGCAGATACTTCTGTACCGGCTAAGGTGTAACGATAGATGTTATCGACGAATAACAGTACGTCACGGCCTTCATCACGGAATTTTTCAGCCATAGTCAGACCAGTCAATGCTACACGCAGACGGTTTCCAGGTGGCTCATTCATCTGACCATACACTAACGATACTTTGTCAAGAACGTTAGAATCGGTCATTTCATGATAGAAGTCATTACCCTCACGAGTACGCTCACCAACACCAGCAAATACAGAGTAACCTGAGTGCTCGATCGCGATATTACGGATCAATTCCATCATGTTAACTGTTTTACCAACACCCGCACCACCGAACAGACCGACTTTACCACCTTTAGCAAACGGACAGATTAAGTCCATTACTTTGATACCGGTTTCAAGCAGTTCTTGTGAGTTTGATAACTCTTCGTAGGTAGGTGCTTCACGGTGGATAGACCAACGTTCTTCTGTTGCAATATCACCTTTCATATCAATAGGTGTACCCAGAACGTTCATGATACGTCCTAGTGTTGCTTTACCTACTGGTACTTCAATTGGGTGGCCTAAGTTTTCAACTTTTAAGCCACGGCTTAAACCGTCTGATGTACCCATTGCGATACAACGAACGATACCACCGCCTAACTGTTGCTGAACTTCCAGCACCAGTTTTTCTTTACCATTCATAACCTCAAGAGCGTCGTATACTTTAGGGACGCTATCCTGAGGGAATTCGGCGTCCACTACGGCGCCGATTACCTGGACAATCTTTCCAGTAGCCATCTTGAATCCTCTACGTAATTCGTAAACCTAGCTGTTATACCGCGGCTGCACCAGACACAATTTCTGTAAGTTCCTGAGTAATGCTTGCTTGACGTGCTTTGTTGTACACCAATTGCAGCTCTTTAATCAGGTTACCACCGTTATCTGTAGCGGCTTTCATCGCGACCATTCGGGCGGCCTGCTCACTCGCTAAGTTCTCTACGACGCTCTGGTAAACCTGCGATTCGATATAACGACGCAGTAAAGTATCCAGTAACGCCTTAGGATCAGGTTCGTACAGATAATCCCAAGATTTTTCTTTCAGCTCTTCATCATCACCTGGTGGTAATGGTAAAACCTGAAGAATTTTAGGCTCTTGAGCCATGGTATTGATGAACTTATTTGCCACCACATACAGTTTATCTAAACGACCTTCGTCATAAGCCTGCAACATGATATTCACTGGACCGATAAGGTCTGACAGTTTTGGATCATCGCCCATGCCGGTTACTTGACCAACAACATTTCCGCCCACAGAGCCGAAGAATGAAGCGGCTTTAGAACCCACTAGAGCTAAATCTACCTGTACACCTTTTTCAGACCACTCTTTCATGTCTGCCAGCAGTTTTTTGAACAAGTTAATGTTCAAACCACCACACAAACCACGGTCGGTCGAAACAACCAGGTACCCGACACGTTTAACTTCACGCTCTTCGAGGTATGGATGTTTGTATTCCAGATTCCCTAACGCAAGGTGACCAATCACACTGCGCATGGTTTCTGCATAAGGACGGCTGGCTGCCATGCGTTCCTGCGTTTTACGCATTTTCGACGCGGCGACCATCTCCATCGCTTTAGTGATCTTCTGTGTGTTTTGCACACTGGCGATCTTCGAACGTATCTCTTTTGCGCCGGCCATTTCTGCTTCTCCTCATGAACCAGACGGCCTAATGTTTAACTATTAGGCCGAATAGTTATTACCAGGACTGAGTCGCTTTGAAGTTTTCTAGCACGCCTTTCAGCTTCGCTTCGATTTCTTCGTTATAAGTACCAGTCTGGTTGATTTCTTTCAATAAATCAGCATGTTCACGAGAGGCATAAGCTAATAAAGCCGCTTCAAATGGCACAACTTTTGAAATTTCAACATCTTCCAGATAACCACGTTCTGCTGCATACAGTGCTAAAGACTGTTGTGCGACAGACATTGGTTCGTACTGTTTCTGTTTCAGCAATTCAGTCACTTTCTGACCGTGGTTCAATTGTTTACGGGTAGCATCATCCAGATCAGAAGCGAACTGTGAGAATGCTGCCAGCTCACGATACTGCGCAAGTGCAGTACGGATACCACCAGAAAGTTTCTTCATAATCTTAGTCTGAGCTGCACCACCTACACGAGATACGGAGATCCCTGGGTTAACAGCTGGACGGATACCTGCGTTAAACAGGTTAGATTCTAAGAAGATCTGACCATCGGTAATAGAGATTACGTTCGTAGGAACGAATGCAGAAACGTCCCCTGCTTGCGTTTCGATAATTGGTAACGCAGTCAGAGAGCCGGTTTTACCTTTAACTTCACCATTAGTGAATGCTTCTACGTACTCAGCATTAACGCGAGCAGCACGCTCAAGTAAACGGGAGTGCAGATAGAAAACGTCACCTGGATATGCTTCACGTCCTGGTGGACGACGAAGTAACAGTGAAATTTGACGGTATGCGACAGCCTGTTTAGACAGGTCATCATAAATAATCAGGGCATCTTCACCACGGTCACGGAAGTATTCACCCATTGCACAACCTGAATAAGGAGCTAGGTATTGTAGAGCTGCTGATTCTGATGCAGAAGCAACAACAACAATGGTGTTTTCTAACGCGCCATGTTCTTCTAATTTACGAACAACGTTCGAAATAGTAGAGGCTTTCTGACCGATAGCGACATAAATACATTTAATGCCAGAGTCACGTTGGTTGATGATCGCATCGACAGCCAGAGCAGTTTTACCTGTTTGACGGTCACCGATGATCAACTCACGCTGACCACGACCGATTGGGATCATGGCATCGACGGATTTGTAACCTGTTTGTACAGGCTGATCAACTGATTGACGGTCGATAACACCAGGAGCAATCATCTCAACAGGTGAGAATCCATCATGCTCTACAGCGCCTTTACCATCAATCGGCTCACCCAGTGTGTTTACCACACGGCCAAGCAGACCACGCCCTACAGGTACTTCCAGAATACGACCTGTACATTTAACTTTCATGCCTTCTGCTAAGTCAGCATAAGGACCCATCACAACCGCACCAACAGAGTCGCGCTCTAAGTTCAGTGCGATAGCGAAACGGTTACCCGGCAGTGCGATCATCTCACCCTGCATAACTTCGGCTAAACCGTGGATACGAATGATACCGTCACTGACGGAAACAATCGTACCTTCATTGTGAGCTTCACTCACTACATTGAACTGAGCAATGCGCTGCTTGATCAGTTCGCTGATTTCAGTGGAATTCAGTTGCATATGCTCCAGTCCCCTTAAGACTGCAAGACGTCAGTTAATCGCTCTAAACGGCCACGAATACTGCCATCGATGACGAGGTCACCGGCGCGTATAATCATGCCTGCGATAACAGACTTATCAATTTTGCAATTCAGCTTCACTTTGCGTGATAGACGATTTTCCATCGCTGCAGAAATGTTAGCTAGCTGCTGTTTAGTTAGCTCAATGGCAGAAGTTACTTCAACGTCAACCGTTGACTCTAGTACTGCGCGCAATTGAATAAATTGGCTCAATACTTCAGGCAACGTTGATAAACGGCCATTCTCAGCCATAACACGAATTAAATTCTGAGCATGTTCATCTAATTGATCGCCACAAAGGTCAGCGAAGATGTTAGCCAGTTTTTCTGATGCTAAAGAACCAGAAAGTAATTCGGTTACCTGCTCATTGCGTGCTACTTCAGCGGTGAACGCCAGCATAACCTGCCATTTATCGACAGCCTGGTTTTCCACAGCAAAGTCAAAAGCTGCTTTGGCGTAGGGGCGAGCTACAGTTGCTATTTCAGACATGCCCCTCCCTCCTTACAGTTCAGCGACCAGTTTATCAACGATGTCGCTATTAGCAGCTTCATCCACGGAACGTTCAATAATTTTCTCGGCACCTGCGATAGCCAGCATTGCGACTTGTTTACGGAGTTCTTCACGAGCACGTTTACGCTCTGCATCCAGTTCGGATTGAGCTTGTGCAACGATCTTACTACGTTCTTGCTCTGCTTCTGCTTTAGCTTCTTCAATCATTTGAGTGCGTTGTTTATTCGCTGATTCAATGATTGCTTGTGCTTCTGCTTTTGCTTTCGCTAGCTGATCGCCTGCATCGGCTTTCGCTAAATCTAAGTCCTTTTTAGCTCGTTCTGCAGATGATAAACCGTCAGCAATTTCTTTTTGACGTTTTTCAATGGCCGCCATGATTGGTGGCCATACGAATTTCATGCAGAACAAAACAAACAGGACAAATGCGACGGCCTGGCCGAGGATTGTTGCATTTAAATTCACAGCACAATACCTCTTTCTTGGTTATAAACTAACTTGATGCTTTTACTGCTCATTACCATCATTAGGCAACAGCAAACATCACGTAAAGGCCCAGACCCACAGCAATCATTGGGATGGCATCAACCAGACCCATAACGATAAAGAACTGTGTACGCAGAAGAGGGATCAGATCAGGCTGACGAGCAGCACCTTCTAAAAATTTGCCTCCGAGGATTCCGATACCGATTGCAGCACCGATTGCAGCTAAACCCATCATAATAGCGGCAGCCATGTACAGCAGATCCATACTCAGGTTTTCCATGACAGTCTCCAGTTTGTTTCAGTTATTTCTTCAAAGAGTTAATAATTAATGTTCTTCAGATGCCATCGACAGATAAACAATCGTTAGAACCATGAAAATAAAGGCTTGTAACGTAATAATCAGTATGTGGAATATCGCCCAAGGAAGGCTTAATAACCACTGTGACCACCACGGTAACAGACCAGCAATAAGAATAAAGATCAGTTCACCTGCATACATGTTACCAAACAGTCGAAGACCGAGTGAAACAGGTTTTGATAGCAGGCTTACCCCTTCCAAGATTAAGTTGACAGGAATAAAAATTGGGTGATTAAAAGGCTGTAAAGTCAGCTCTTTAGTAAACCCTTTTATACCTTTCATCTTAATGCTATAGAAAAGGATCAGGATAAATACACCAATTGCCATCGAAAGAGTAATACTCACGTCCGCAGTCGGAACGATGCGTAACGCTGGTAACCCTAAGATGTGTTCACCGATATAAGGGATGAAGTCGATTGGTAATAAATCCAGGGCATTCATTAACAGCACCCAAACGAACACAGTCAATGCCAAAGGTGCAATGACCTTGCTCTTTCCGTGATACATATCACGAACGCTGCTATCAACGAAACCGATGATCATTTCTACTGCAGTCTGGAATTTTCCCGGTACGCCACTGGTTGCTCTTACTGCTACTTTTCTAAACAGCCATAGGAATAATGCTCCCATTAATACTGAAAAGAAAAGTGAGTCAATATTTAACACCCAGAATGATGGCGCATTTTCAGCATGGGGATTGACCAACTCGAAAGTACGTAGGTCCAACTGAAGGTTATTCAGGTGGTGACCTATGTAGTCTCTAGTGGTTAATGCTTCTCCTGATGCAGACATGATGCCAATTACCCTTTTGTTGTTAAAAACGCTAACCGTTAATGACGGCTGGTGCAACGACCTGCATAACAAGCACCGCTAAGTAGGTCATGACCAGTGGTGCAAATGCCGCTTTAAACACTCCTAAAGCAACAATCAGCAAGGCTATTGATAATATAACCTTCAACCCTTCACTGAAAGCAAAAAGCCAGTTTATGCGAACTGGAGCTTCTTCTTCGTTGACTTTTTGTAAGCGCATTAACAAAAGAAAAGCAATATTGGGTAACCAACATGCCATTCCGCCCAAAAAAGCCGAAAAACTCCAGTCTGTACTCTTTAAGTAGAAACCCGCACTGAGAATAACAAAAGTCATAAACTGCAAAAATAACAGTTTCAGTGCAACTTTCCCGTTGTAGAGGGAGACAGACATGACGTTTGTATTCTCCAGACTAGCTATCGTAAAAGGTATTACTGAATGATGTATCAAACTGTCTTTGCTATAAAGTGTCAAGTGACAAAAACGAGCAAATTATACGGGGCGTGGCAATGAATTCAATCAATAAGTAGCGAAAAAGTGAAGATTAATTTAAATTTCTTACCAAGGTTCCATTTATGAAAAATGATTAAGGACAAAAAGAATAAAAATAATAGAGCCGAATAAAATAAATAGCGTGACATACATCACAAATATAAAAGTATAAATAAAGCTTATTTCATAAAATATATAACTAAGTTAACAATTAACTGCCCTTTTATGAACAATTTAGTGTCAATTGGAAAAAAATTGACCCTTTTTCAATTAAATAAATTCAATTTTTTTATAATGCACAGAATTATTAATTTATTTTGGAAATAAAATAAGAAAAACTCAGACTACAAAGCGAATTAACTTAAAAGATAATAAAATGTTAATTTATTGTTTTATTAAAGTGAATTTTAATGTTTCCTATTATTCCCCATAAAACAAATGGCGATAACATTGTAAATGTTATCGCCAGAGCACAAAAAATGAAAAAAAGGTCAATAAGACAGGTAATTTTTGATTAAATAATCACCAAATGTCTTTGTTCATTCAATTCAGGAATGGATAAGCTGATCACTTTTTTAGGTGTTTTTAATCCATTATCAGCAAGTTCATCCAACTCTTCTTGATGAATTTGACCTTTTAATGCGTAAAAATCCCCTTGTTCTTCAGCCACCAAATGAGAACACCAAGAAAGCATGTCTTTCATAGATGCAAACGCACGACTGATAACACCATCAAAAGGTTTCTCAGGTTGGTACTCTTCAACACGATATTGAACAGGCTCGATGTTATTAAGCCCTAATTCATGTTGAACTTGCTTCATAAAGCGAACTCGCTTGCCTAAGCTATCCAATAAGACAAAGTGATGATCGGGGCGCATTATAGCCAAAGGAATACCCGGTAATCCGGGCCCTGTACCTACATCAATAAATCTTTCACCTTCAAGGTATTGGCTAACCACAATACTATCCAATATATGGCGGATTAGCATTTGCTGTGGATCTCTCACTGAGGTCAAGTTATACGCTTTATTCCACTTATCAAGCATCATCACGTAACCCGTTAGCTTTTCAGCTTGAATATCTGTTAGCTCAATATTGGCTTGCTTAGCCAGCTTTTTTAGCCGATTAAGTAAGTCGCTCATGATGCACTCCTGCGTAATAAGCCTTGTTTTTTTAACCATACTAATAAAATGGAGATAGCCGCGGGTGTTACACCTGAGATCCTTGATGCTTGACCGATAGAAGTCGGTTTATGATCGTTAAGCTTGGCAATAACTTCGTTAGATAATCCACTCACTTGCTTGTAGTCGAGATCAATCGGTAATGCCGCGTTTTCATTACGCTGTTTCTTTTCGATCTCTTCTTGTTGACGATTAATGTAACCTTCGTATTTAACTTGGATCTCAACTTGCTCTGCTGCTTGTGGTTTTGAATCGTCAATACCAGGCGCAAAACGAGCTATTTTTTTCAGTATCTCGTACGTCATTTCAGGACGACGTAATAGATCTTCACCATTAGCTTCTTTAGATAATGGAGTATTTAGTAATTCATTGATTTCAGAAAGATTATCTGCTTGAGGATGAACCCAAATATTTCTTAAACGTTGACGTTCTTTTTCAACAAGTTCTACTTTTTCACTAAATTGAGCCCAGCGATTATCATCAACCATGCCTAATTCACGAGCTATTTCTGTCAGGCGTAAATCTGCATTATCTTCACGTAACATCAAACGATATTCCGCACGAGACGTAAACATGCGGTATGGCTCTTTTGTACCTAAAGTACAAAGATCATCAACTAATACACCAATGTAAGCTTGATCACGACGTGGGAACCAACCTTCTTGATCATAGGCATAACGTGCCGCATTAAGCCCTGCAAGCATACCTTGAGCAGCAGCTTCTTCATAACCGGTTGTACCGTTAATTTGGCCTGCAAAAAATAACCCGTTGATAAATTTGCTTTCTAGAGTCTGTTTTAGATCTCTTGGATCGAAGAAGTCATATTCAATGGCATAACCTGGTCTAATGATCTTCGCGTTTTCCATACCTTTCATGGAATTTACAATTTGCATTTGAACATCAAAAGGTAAACTTGTTGAAATACCATTTGGGTAAATCTCGTTACTGGTTAAGCCTTCTGGCTCTAAAAAGATCTGATGTGAATTACGATCAGCAAATCGCATCACCTTATCTTCAATAGATGGGCAATAACGAGGCCCTATTCCTTCGATGACCCCTGCATACATTGGGCTACGATCGAGGTTATTACGGATAACGTCGTGGGTTTTTTCGTTAGTATATGTGATATGGCAAGGCATTTGCTCTGGGTGCTGATCCACATTACCTAAAAACGAGAAAACAGGCATAGGTGTATCGCCTAGCTGAACAGCCAATTGGCTAAAATCAATAGTTCTAGCATCTATACGAGGTGGTGTTCCTGTTTTTAAGCGACCAACACGTAAAGGTAATTCGCGTAATCGGTGTGATAGTGAAACTGAAGGAGGATCTCCAGCACGACCACCACTGTAGTTTTCTAAGCCAATGTGAATTTTTCCATCAAGGAAAGTTCCTACAGTTAAAACTACTGATTTAGCACGGAATTTTAATCCCATACGAGTAACTGCACCCGTTACTTGGTCATTTTCAACAATCAGATCTTCTACTGGTTGTTGGAAGATCATCAAATTAGGTTGATTTTCAAGTGTGGTACGAACAGCTTGGCGGTAAAGAACACGGTCTGCTTGTGCTCTTGTTGCTCTTACAGCAGGTCCCTTACTTGCGTTAAGGGTTCTAAATTGAATACCGGCATGGTCAATGGCAGTTGCCATTAATCCACCCATGGCATCGATCTCTTTTACCAGATGCCCTTTACCAATCCCACCAATAGCTGGGTTACAAGACATTTGGCCCAAAGTATCAATATTGTGGGTCAGTAATAGGGTTTGACGCCCCATACGAGCTGCAGCCATAGCGGCTTCTGTACCGGCGTGACCACCACCGATGACAATGACGTCAAAGTGTTCTGGATAAAACATGTGTGAACCTTAAATGTTACGAATGCTGAATGTGTTGCATTGGGAAAACGAATTCTACTCAACTTTTTGACAGATACAAGCGAGCTGATCCGCAGGTAATTATTTAAAGATCTTTTTATTTAAAGATCTCTTTATTAGATCTTTTATTAAGGAAGCGATCCTCTGTGGATAAGTGGATTTTCTATTTAAAGATCATAAAAGTGTAAAGGATCATATACTGTGAATGATCCGTGATCTATCTGCTGATAAGCTGGGATCAAAATGACGAGTTATACACAGGTCATTTCTTGATAGAGGCTTATACAATGGATAACTACGGGTTAACCCCTGCTTTTAAGCAGAGTTATCCACATTCGTTTGCTGTTTTTTTGTTCAAATTAAAGTAAATTTTTCCAAGAAGCTATCCATTCTTCAGCTGGATCTTCCGGAATGTCATATTTTTGAATATCAATTTCGAGGCGATCACCAAGGCGAGTAGCTCCTTTTTCTATTAATTTTTGATCCAATGTCCTGATCGCACCACAGAAAGTGTCATATTCACTACTTCCTATGCCGATCGCACCAAAAGAGACATTGCTTAGATCAATAGAGTTCGCCGAAATCTCATCAGCAAAAGGCTGTAGGTTGTCAGGAATATCACCTGCACCATGCGTGGAAGTCACCACCAGCCAGATCCCTTCATTGGGAAGATCATTAAGTGAAGGGCCATGGTGTAAATCTGTCTCAAAACCTTCTTCAGATAAGATCTCTGCAAGGTGTTCTGCTACATATTCAGCACTACCCATGGTACTGCCACTAATTAGAGTGACTTTTTTCATTAATGATCTCCTTATGTTCAAGACGCGCTATTGTACGCTGTGAATCACTTGGGATCTACCTGTGGATAATGTGGTTATAAAAAAAAATAAGAATTAACCCTTATGGCTTGATCGTCCTTATTATCGGGTTTTGCAGTGAGATCAATGTTTCTGTTGATTGAATTTCATCAATTGTCTGAATTTTGTTGATAAGTACGTCTTGTAGTGCTTCTATACTTTTACACATTACCTTAATAAAAATGCTGTATTGTCCTGTTGTGTAGTACACCTCTACGACTTCATCTAACTTATCTAACTTATCTAATGCTGTATGGTAGTCTTTTGCACTCTTTAAAATGATGCCAATAAAGCAACAGACATCAAAACCTAATTGCTTTGCACTGATATCAACACGTGTTCCCGTAATAATTCCCGCTTGCTTCATTTTCTCTACTCGGACATGGATTGTGCCCGGGCTTACTTCGAATTTTTTGGCTAATTCAGCGTAAGGTGTTCTTGCATTGGCCATTAATGCGTGAAGTATGTCACGATCGAGATTATCGATCTGATAAATATTGTCCATAAATTCCTCCTGTTTTTAACGATAATACATTTTTATAGCGCTATTTTTAACGATTTAAAACAAGCAAGGCTATTTTTAATGAAGTATATTGAATTTAGTACCTGTTTTGTTGCTTAATCTATATCAGCGAAACACGACATCACCACTAGGGATATAAAAATGGAAAAATCATTCATCCAGACTCAACAGCAAATTAGCTTTGTTAAATCATATTTTTCTCGTCTGCTGGAAAAAGAATTAGGACTGATTGAAGTTCAAGGACCGATCTTAAGTCGCCTTGGTGATGGAACTCAAGATAACTTATCTGGGCATGAGAAGGCGGTACAAGTTAAAGTCAAATCTTTACCAGATTCTACTTTTGAAGTTGTCCATTCATTAGCAAAATGGAAACGTAAAACATTAGGTCGTTTTGGATTTAGTTCTGGTCAGGGTCTTTATACACATATGAAAGCGTTGCGACCAGACGAAGATCGCTTAACTCAGATCCACTCTGTCTATGTTGATCAGTGGGACTGGGAAAAAGTGATGGAAGCTAAGGATCGTACTGTTCCTTACCTTAAGCAGACAGTGGGTAAAATTTATCAGGCAATAAAAGAAACTGAAAAAGCCGTCAGCGAAGAATTTGGTCTGGTACCGTTCCTGCCAGATCAAATTCAATTTATCCACACTGAAGAGTTATTGCGCCGTTATCCTGACCTTGATGCTAAAGGCCGTGAAAAAGCGATAGCAAAAGAATATGGCGCCGTTTTCTTAATTGGTATTGGTGGAAAACTTTCAAGTGGCGAATCTCATGATGTCAGAGCACCTGATTATGATGACTGGACGACACCAAACGAAGATGGATTTGAAGGTTTAAACGGTGACATTTTAGTCTGGAACCCAGTATTACAAGATGCATTTGAGTTGTCATCAATGGGTATCCGTGTCGATCCTGAAACATTAATGCGTCAGTTAACATTAACCGATGATACTAAGCGCCTAGAGCTTGATTGGCACAAAGCATTAATGCATGGCGATATGCCACAAACTATTGGGGGGGGTATTGGCCAATCACGTTTAGTAATGCTACTTCTGCAAAAAGAGCATATTGGTCAAGTACAGTGCGGTGTGTGGGAAAAAGACACCCGTTTAGCTTTCGCTGATATGTTGTAATTATTGGCGCCAGCGTCGAAGTAAGCGACTTTTTAATCCAGTATCAAAACGCCATATATGGTCAAAGATTTTCATGATACTGGGTTTACCGTAATTGGATAGAGTAACCGCATGGAAGCGATTGTGCTGTTGCTGTTGGCTTTTTTTGATTTTGTTGATTAGGTTTTCGGGTAACCTTTGGGCGACAAAGTCAGAAATAACAACAGCATCAGCATCTTTCCATGCTGGGCTATTTAGTTTTTCTGCAACATCATCCAAACATGTACTTAAATCCGTACCCCCTCTAAATGATTGATTTAAAAATTTGATAAGCTCTTGTAGACCGTTAGATGAGGATAACTGGTAATGAACCGTTTCCGTTGAAAATAACATCACATGACACGAGCGATTGTCTGCAAGTGCTATTTTCATTAATGCTAATCCAAAAGCTTTTGCGCACTGTTCATTAAAACCTCCCATTGAACCTGATGTATCAATACACACTATAAAAGGCCCTCTAGGTCTTTCTTCATCGTGATGATGAGTTATTGGACGTAAGACAGTACGCTCTTGCCAATTATCACCTTGTAATCGGTAAGTATTAAGTTGTTTTTCCACCAGCTTTCTATAAAACTCATACTCAATTTCATTAATGCCTAACAAGGCGAGCTCAGCGGGAAGTAAGCGTAAGATATCATCACTGAGTCCTATTCCGTTGACTTGCTCCGGTGTCGTATCAGGTGCTTTTTCAACAATAGTGACAGGTTCAAAAATAACACTCTCTTCAGGAAGAGATTTGGCTGTTTTGCTACGACCTAGCAAACTTGCGAGTTTGTGTAATTCAGGTTGTTGATCGAGAAAATCGCTATAACGCTGAATAATTTTCTCATCGAAAGGGGTTTTTGTTAAAACACCTTTACTCATATCCCATAAACGCCCTGCTGCACGCTCATTTTCTGAAAATGTATTACTTAAGCTTCCACTTAGCGCTAAACGTTCCTGAAGCTCAGCAAGAAGTTGCTCTTGTTCTTGATCAAATAAGGCTTTGTGTAATGCCGTGACTTGGAAAATTAAACTTATTCGCCAGTGTTGGATAAACAAAGCTTGCTGAGCAGGAGAAAACGGTTTGTTTGTTTTGATAAGCTGAGAAGCTTCTTCGATAAAAGAGGAATCTAATTTATTTAATTCAGCAAGGATGTGTTCAACTTGCTGATTAAATATCGCATTACCTAATGACTGCGTTTGTTGGTAAAGAGCAAATTCATCAGCAATCATAGTGGGCACTAATGTCTCTTTAACTCTTTGTTGTAGGCTTTTTTTCCATTGATGGATATCTTTAAGTAATGCTTTCTTTAATCTTGGGTGCTTTTCAAAAAAAACAGCTAATTGAGGAGAGGCTAATATAGCAATAATAACTTCTTCGATAAGTTGCCCTTCATTTATAGCTAAAAGCATATCTAATGTTGAAAGTGTCAGCATAATCTCATCACTTTATTTGGCTTTTTAATTGCGACAATTTTTCATTAAGCTGAACAAAACTTTGTTCTATGGAAATAAGCCAATCATTATCAATAAATAAATTTGGTTGATGATGATTAAATTTTTCCTGCTCACCATAAATTTCTTGAGCCAGATCTTTTAATTTATCTTGCCACTCTTTGTTATTATCAATTAAGGGTGTAGGTGCTGTTTCTTTTTGTTGGTAAAGAGAGGTTGTGCGTCGGCTTACATCTAAAATTTCTAATACACCATCTTGACGAATTTGTGCATTAATTGATTGAGGGAAGCCAATACCATTTAAACGCGCTAATAACTCATCCCCTTTTGCCAAGAAGTTTTCTAATGATTTTTGCTCGATAGTAATAAAGTTAACTTGAATACTGTGTATATGCAGTGGGATATGTAAAAACAGTGTGTATTTATCTGCCCGTATTTTTTCTGGCAGATTAAAATGAACATTACGGCCAAACATTCCACTTTGTTTTTCAAAACGAAAAGCTTGCTGATCTTGTTTACTTCTCGTTGATTGCATCCACTCAGCCCACAACTCCTCTGTTTTTCTGATTAATTCTAGCTGGTGGTAAGCTTGTTCTGTTAAAAGACTGTGTAACAGTTTATCTAATAACGCAAATGATGCTTGATCGTGCCAAAGACAATCTTTTAATAAAATAAGATCTAATGGAGAAATAACACTGCGACCATTGAAGAATGCGCTGGCTTGTAAAAGACGAACTGCTTTTTTCCAACGTCTATCAGAAACATAAGGAGCAGCATCACTTTTATCTAAAGACTCGCGAAGTTGATAAATTAAATCGAATAAATGGTCATCTAATGTGATTTTTTCTAATTCTGATTGCCAGCGTGAAAATTCTTCTGTAGTAATTTGAAGATGAGCCGGAATATGAAAAAAACCAACTTCTTTATTAATGAGTAAAGCACGAAAGTTTTTCTTATCTTGTACTTTTGTTAGCCAAATACGGATAAGCATTCGGTCATAAAGCGCTTCAAGGCTACTATCTGAATCAGGTAATTCATTCGAGGCTGAAACTAATAAGCGCATTGGGATGCTGACTTCAGTTTCCCCATTTCTAAATTTACGTTCATTTATTGCTGTTAATAACGTATTTAGAATAGCAGGTCCTGCTTTCCATATTTCATCAAGAAAGACCACTTCGGCATCGGGTAAATAGCCATCAACTAAACGTTGGTATTTACCTTCATCTTTTAAGGCTTGAATAGATAAAGGACCAAAAATTTCTTCAGGAGTGGAAAAACGTGTCATTAAATATTCAAACGCTTTTGCCTCTTTAAATGCTTCTTTCATCCTTCTTGCTATTAAGCTTTTAGCAATTCCAGGAGGACCAAGTAAAAAAACACTTTCACCACTCAGTGCCGCAAGTAAACAAAGACGGATTGCAGACTGTCGTTCATAAAGCCCAGTCTCAAGGTATTGGCTAAGTTGTGAAATCCGTTCTGCTAGCTGCATAAACACTCCTAATAGTGGGTACTTATTTTCATTATTCCCCGAAAATATCAGAAAAGGATTGCTGACATATAGTCAAACATTCTATTAGCACACAATTTGTTTATAACAAAAATCGATTCAGCTTCCTACTGCTTATTTTTGGTTCTTTTTTGTTTTTCTAGCGAAACGTTTCGATGGTGATCACGTTTTTTCATTAATGTTGCTGAGATGATCGGTTTAAAATATTGCATGTTATTTATTCAGTGTATTTAGAATTTATTATTGAGAGTAAGGAAAAATCATGGAAGCGAAGAAACTTGTGATTTTAGGTAGTGTTAATGCTGATCATATTCTTAATGTTGCCCATTTTCCGCTTCCTGGTGAAACCATTTCAGGTAATCAATTTCAAATGGTATTCGGCGGTAAAGGAGCTAATCAAGCAGTAGCTGCTGGGCGTTGTGGTGCGAATATTTCATTTTTAGCTTGTTTGGGAAATGATGATATTGGTCAAAAAGCTAAGGCTCAATTAATTACTGATAACATTAAAACTCATAGTATTGAGTTAATTGATGATGAAGCAACAGGCGTTGCCCTGATTTTTGTTAATCGGCATGGTGAAAATGTTATTGGTATTCATGCTGGAGCTAATGGTCGGTTAGATCCGCATTATGTGCAACGTCATAGCCGTATTATAAAAGAAGCCGATGCACTATTAATGCAATTAGAGTCACCGCTTGATTCGGTATTGAAGGCGGCTGAAATGGCGAAACAAGAAAATGTGCAGGTAATATTAAATCCAGCGCCTGCTCAAGCACTACCTGATGAATTACTGTCACTGGTTGATGTTATTACACCAAATGAAACAGAAACTGAATATTTGACTGGAATTAAAGTCATTGATGATAAAAGTGCACAGCAAGCCGCTGAGGTTTTGCATAATAAAGGCATTAAAACAGTTCTTATTACATTAGGTAGTCGTGGTGTTTGGGTTAGCGAGCAAAATAATAAGGGATGTATTGTTCCTGCTTTTAAAGTGAAAGCAGTAGATACTATTGCTGCTGGTGATACTTTTAATGGTGCTTTAATAACAGCCTTATTGGAAGGGCAGCCTATGATGTCAGCCATAACATTTGCTCATGCTGCTGCTGCAATTGCCGTGACTCGTTCTGGCGCTCAGCCTTCTGTACCTTGGCGTCATGAAGTAGATGCTTTTTTGTCTGCATCATTATCATGATCTTCTCTATATAAAGAAGAAATAAAAAGAGAGCTTAAGCTCTCTTTTCTCTTTTAATCTGAATAAAGTAATTAGTTATTTTTCTTTTTATTCGTTAGGTTATCGCCATCATGTTTATCGAGGAGTAAAAATACGAAGGAGGACAGTAATGTAATAATACCTACCGTAATAAAAGTATAGTGGAAGTTATCAATAGTAGTGCCAACGTTTTCAGTATCAAAATATCCTAAGATAGACGCACTGACAGCAATACCAAAACTAATAGCCAGCTGTTGAGTAACAGCTAAAACACTATTTCCTGAACTTGCATTATTATCTGTTAAGTCAGCCAATGAAATTGTATTCATCGATGTAAATTGTATCGACATTACCACACCTAATAAAAAGAGTGGGATAACAAGATAGTAAATAGACATGTCTGGAGATTGAAGTGAAAATTGAGTAATCATCAAACCAATAATAATAGTGATAGCAAAGAGCGTTCGGCGATAGCTAAATTTTACTAAGATCTTTGTGACAAATGATTTTGCTAAAATAGAGCCCAGAGCCATTGGTGCTAGCATCATACCGGAAACAATTGCAGGGTAGCCAAAGCCAACTTGTAACATAAGTGGCATTAAAAAAGGAATACAGCCAGTTCCTAGCCTTGTTGCAATGTTACCTGCAATTCCTACAGAGAAGGTCCGTGTTTTAAAAATATTTAATGGGATCAGAGGCTGCTGGTGGCGTCTTGCATGATTAATATATAAACCAAGTAGAGAAAAACCACCTAAAATAACGGCTATAGGAATATAGCGAGAGATATTTTTATCACCAAAAAGATCAAGACTAACTGAAAGCATCACTAAACCAAAGCCAAAGAAAATAAAACCCAGTAAATCGAATTTACGTTTTGGCATAATAAAATTAGGCATATGCTTTATCGCATAGAAAATACCTAATAGGCCAATAGGGATATTTATTATAAATATCCAATGCCAAGAGGCATAAGTAACTAAAATCCCCCCTAAAAGAGGCCCTACTATGGGGCCTACCAATCCAGGCATAGTAACAAAATTTAGAATGGGCAATAATTCACTACGTGGATAGGCTCTTAATAAAGCAAGGCGTGCAACTGGCATCATCATTGCTCCACCGATTCCTTGTATAATTCGTGAAATAACAAGAAAAGAGAGGTTCGGAGAAAGTGCACATAATAAAGAGCCAGCAGAAAATAAAGAAACCGCAATAATAAAAATTTGGCGAGTTCCAAATCTGTCAGCTAGCCACCCACTAACGGGAATTAATAATGCCACAGTTAATGTGTAGCTAATAACAGCCGATTGCATGGCGAGAGGTGAGTGATTAAGACTCTTGGCTATATCAGGTAATGCCGTATTAAGAATGGTTGCATCGAGAGCCTGCATAAAAAAAGCCATTGCAGCTATCCAAGGCAACCCAGACATATTTTTGGCGGATTTCAACATGAAGCATATACCGTCTTTGTTCTATATTTTGATTATCGCTTCATTATAAACAGAAAACCTTCAATTTTTGTATTAAAACTATTCAATCACTCGTTAATAAGATTAAACAGAGGTCGCGTGCTTTATTTCCATCACCATCAATAATAGCTTGAACAATTTGGTTATGTGTTTCTGGCTGAACAGTTTCATTCCCCACAATAAGGTCGAAATACTTTTTATAAGCAGAAAGGAACAACGAACCAAAAGAAGCAAAAAATGGATTACCACTTGCTTGGTAAATAAGGTAGTGAAATTGTGTATCAATATCTAACCAATGTTGTCTGTCAAAATTCTCATCAAGTAACTGCATTTCTTTACCAAATAAAGAAAGAGACTGTTTTTGACTTTCGGTTGCATTAAAGGCGGCTAGATAACAGGCTTGTGGCTCTATGGCTAAACGAACATGGTGGAAGTAGTGACTGACTTTATTAAATTCACCACTGTCTATCCACCAATTAAGAAGATCATTATCTAATAAGTTCCAATTCTGCATTGGCGTTACTCGAGTGCCTATTCTTGGGCGAGGTAAAAGCATCCCTTTTGCTGCAAGCATTTTTATTGCTTCTCGAATAACGGTTCTACTGACAGAGAGTAATTCTGCTAATTCTATTTCTCCTGGTAACAAAGATTCAGGTTCGTAATGGCCAGAAAGAATTTGTTTACCCAATTTTTCAGCAACAATATAAGAAAGGTTTTTTTGAGAGGCTGAACGTTGTTCGCTAAATTGCATAATAAAGGTTACCTATACCATAATTTATCTTCTATCTTACGTGAGTCAGTTTGAGAAAGCTGTTTGGATTTTATGCTATCAGCATAAAAATAGAGCGTTTTTCTTTGTTTTGTTGAAAAAAAAAGCGAACAGAAAAAAAATTGAAATAAACACTTGCGCTAATCCGAGATCTCCCTATAATGCGCATCCACTGACCGGCGATGAGCAAACAACTAGCCACGCAG